>CAIXGU010000099.1 GCA_903919045.1 uncultured Eubacteriales bacterium
CAAGCAGAAGACGGCATACGAGATTTCTGAATGTGACTGGAGTTCAGACGTGTGCTTTCCGATCTCCTGCGTGCGCGCGAGTTCCCGCGTCACCGTGCCGGCGATGCCGTCGGTGCGGGTCGTGAGTTCGAGCGTGGTCGTCGGAGCGGCCTCGGGCATGGAGCGCAGTATGCCGGGCCGGAGCCACGCCGGGGCGGCCGATGCCGACGATCCTCGGGCTCCCGCGTCCGGGCTGGTCGCGGTCGATCTCCCGCTCCAGTGCCGTCTTCTCCATCGGGGCGCTGGCCGGGTTGTGCGGCAGGCTCTGCCTCAGCCCCAGCAGGTTCCAGTAGGACGGATCCCCCCGCATCGCGGGGATGATGGCGAGCGCCACCACCAGCAGGCCTTCCCAGAACAGCGCGTCCGAGAGGGTCAGGGAGTAGGCGAGCCCGAGGAGAAGCGCCGCGCCGTAGCACAGCCCGAGGATCAGGACGGTGAGGACCGCGGTCGTCAGGATCCGCTTCAGGGGGCGTCGGTCGGGGGTCGTCGTGGCCATGCTTCCTCCCTCGCCGCCGGTCGCGATCGCAGGAGGGCGTTCCTCCGGACTCGGACGACAGGCCGTTCCTTCGATTCTACCCTATTTCCGTCGGGTCCTGCACCGTTCCGAGGAACAGCGGGACACCCTGCTCGTCGAGGATGGCGAACCAGAACGGCCGGTCGAACGCCACGACCTGCGGGATGCCGCCGTTCATGACCACGGCCGTCGCCGCTTCCGCCTCGGTCCCCTTCTCCGTGACGGAGAGGAAGGTCTTCTGCACGGCCTGCGAGACGCAGAGCCACTGCGGGCTGACGCCCGAGAAGTCCGCGTCGAGGCCGAACGCGCGCACCATGCCCAGCGCCTGCATCCGCGGCTTCAGGTCGAGGGAGGTCGAGAAGCCGAACCGCGGCAGCTGGAGGGCGAACCCGCCGGCCTTCCAGTCTTTCCACCCGCCCATCTCCGCGAGGACCGCTTCCGTCATCGCGCCGAGGTCCGTTCCTTCGGCCGGCAGCGTCAGGACCATGGCCATCCCGTTCCTGTACGCGAGCGCAACCGAGACCGCGCCGTCCGACTGCCGGATGCGGAAGCTGTCGTACCCGCCCATCATGTCCGCCTGCACGACCGTCCCGTCGGCGCGCGTGAACGGAGCCTTGACGACGGATTTCGAATCGAACGGGATCTCCCACTCGCCCAGGAACGAGACCGCGTTCACCAGCACGAGCGCCGTCTGCGGGTCCAGGGAATCGAGCAGGCGCGGGATGCGCTGGTTCGTGCGGTCGGAGACCCAGCGGTTGATGAGCTTCAGCGGGTCGGCCCCGGAGGCCCGGTCGATCGACCGGATCGAGGCGAAGAAGTCCGTCTTCGCGGCGTCGAGGAAGGCGGCCTCGAACGGGAAGTCCTTCAGGCACCACAGCGAGTTCGCGATCCGCACCTGCAGCGGGCCGTCGTCCCGGTACAGGTTCTCGAACGCCGCCTTGTTCTGCGCGAGGATCGCGTCGAGAGACATCTCCCGGTACCCGAGCGCCTGGATCATCTCCGTGCGCGTCTCGCCCGCGGCGCCCGGCAGCAGCATCGAGAAGCACATGGACAGGCTGACCGGCGACAGCAGCAGGTTGTCTCCGCGCGCGTCGCGGGCCAGTCCGTTCAGCATGCCGGTCCCGAGTCGCTGCAGCGAGGCGACGTACTCGGCCGACAGAGCGTTCGAGGCCGTGGCGAGCGGCAGGACGGGGTCGACCTTCACCGTGATGTATTTCTCCTGGTCGCGGATGTCGATGGTGGGGACCGCCGTCGGCGCGGGCG
>CAIXGU010000100.1 GCA_903919045.1 uncultured Eubacteriales bacterium
GCGTACGCGTACATCGCGGCGGGGCGGCGCAGGCGCCGAGCAGAAGCACGGCGGCGAGCGCGGCGGCCAGGAGCGCGGCGACGGGCGGGACGCGGCGGGCGGGGGCGCGGGTGCGGGACATCGTTCCTCCTCGGGTCTCCCGGCGCGCCATGCGGCCGGGCGGGGTCCGTCCCTCCTCGGGGCCGGACGACGGAAGAAGCCTTCCCGGGTCCTCCGGGAAGGCTTCGGAACGGCGGGACGGCGCGGCCGCCCGCACCGTCTCCATCTCCCGTGGAGTCCCCGGCGCGTCCCGACCGGCAGGTCTTCTGGCTCGAGGATCGTCGCCTCCCGTCCCCTTCCCGGCGCCCGATCCGCACCGGGCGGTGCGGCGGGTCCAGTGGCGTTCGACGGTCGGCTCCCCTCTCACAGCGGCGGGACCGCGCAGGTCTTCCACCTGCTTCCCTTTTCACGCCGCCCGGCTCCTCCGCGGACGGAGGGCGAGGGACGGCGAACCGCGTCGGGTGCATCTCGATGGTAGACCAGCGGGCGCGGGCGCGCAATCCCGCATTCGTTGCGGATTCTTGTAGGATTTTGTCAGCGCTGCGGGACGAGGACGCGCTCCGGCGTGACGATGAGGTCGACCGGCACGTCGTGCGGCGCGTTCGGGAGCGGGTCGTCGAGAAGCTGCGCCTCGAAGGCGAGGGCGACCACCGGGACCTGCGGGCCGAGGCGCCCGAGGAAGCCGTCGTAGTAGCCCTTCCCCCAGCCGAGCCGGTAGCCGCGCGGGTCGTAGGCGAGGCCGGGCGCGACGACGCACGCGGTCCCGCGGCGCAGCTCGTCCAGGGAGACCAGCGATCCGCGCGACGGCTCCTTCAGCCCGAAGATGCCGGGCTCGAGCCAGTCCGCGAGGACCTGCGGTTCGTCGTCGACGGCGAGGGCGATCTCGGGCGGGACCTCGCCGAAGGCGAGCGACGGGACGCCGTCCGGGTCGGGGAACAGGATCGGGAGCAGGATGCGGGCGCCGCGGCGGGCGAGCGGCGCGAACGCGGACGTCGCGTCGAGCTCGCTGCGGATCGCATGGTAGAGCGTGACGCAGCGGCCGGAGACGGCGTGCCCGGAGAGTTCCGGGAGGGCGAGCAGGCGGTCGACGGCGCGCCGCGCGTCGGCGGCGCGCACCTCCGGCGGGATCGCGTCGCGGAGGGCCTTCATCCGGGTGCGGAGCGCGGCTTTCGTTTCCACGGTCCCCCTCCTTCCTTGGGAGCGGGTCAGGTCTCCGGGAAGAGCATCGCCTCGATGAAGTGGTCGGTGAAGCGCTTGTCGGAGCTGAGCTCGACGTAGTCGACGCGGCGGACGGCGGCGGACGCCTCCTGCACGAGGTCCGCGTCGAGCAGGCACATCGCGGCGCCGAGGCCGGACGTGTTGCCGGACGGGCGCGTGCGGCCCTGCAGCTCCGGCGGGAACAGCCCGATGCGGAAGGCGCTTCCGACGTCGAGGTAGTTCCCGAAGCCGCCGGCCACGTAGAGCTCGGCGACGTCGCCGATCCGGACGCCGGCGGTCTCGAGCAGGATCTCGACGCCCGCGCGGACGGCGGCCTTCGCGTTCTGCAGCTCGCGGACGTCGCGCTGGGTCAGGAGGATGCCGGTGGGGATCGCGGGCGTCGGCGCCGAGAGGCGCACGGCGGCCTGCCCCTCGTATTCCGTGACGCGGGCGGCGAGGGCGGGCGGCAGCGTCTCGGGCTCGTCGGCGATGCGGCCGGTTTCGTCGACCACGCCGCGGTCCAGCAGGAAGGCGAGGGCGTCGACGATGCCGGAGCCGCACAGCCCGGCGGCGGGGGCGCCGCCGATCGTCGTGGCGGCGAGGTCGCCGTCCGCGCCGGCGCGGATGTGGTCGATCGCCCCGGTGACGCCGCCCATCCCGAAGAGCAGGTTCGCGCCCTCGAACGCGGGGCCGGCGGCCGTGGAGCAGGCGGTCATCCCCTTCTCCGTGGCGAGCACCATCTCCCCGTTCGTCCCGATGTCGACGAACAGCGCGGGGGCGCCGTCGCGTCGGTGGAGGCCGGTCGCGAGCAGGCCGGCGACGATGTCGGCGCCGACGTAGGCGGATACGCCCGGCAGCAGGGTGCACAGGGCCCCTTCGCCGGCGGGCAGGCCGATCGCGTCGGCCCGGACCGTGCGCGCGGAGAGCGTCGCCGGGATGAACGGCGCGACGGCGATCGAGCGCGGCGGGACGCCGGCGAGCAGGTGCATCATGGTGGTGTTGCCGGCGAGCGCGTAGGCGAGGAGGTCCTCGCGGCCGTAGCCGTGCGCCGCGGCGAGGCCGACGGCGA
>CAIXGU010000101.1 GCA_903919045.1 uncultured Eubacteriales bacterium
CCGATCTGTCTTCGAGGAGCTCGTCCGCCGCATGATCGCCCTGGGCGGAGCGATCGACCCCGCGCTCGTCCCCGCCGAGCACCCCTGGTCCGGCTTCTACCGGATCGGGCATGCGCACGTCGGTCCCTTCAGCGACGAATGCATGAAGCGGGTCGCCACCGAGATGGTCCTCGAGTCGGGCGTCTCGCTGCTCCTCCACACGCAGTTCCTCGAGCCCCTCCTGGAGGACGGCCGGATCGTGGGCGCGGTCGTCGCGAACAAGTCCGGCGTGTCGGCGATCCGCGCGAAGGCCGTCGTCGACTGCAGCGGCGACGCGGACGTCGCCGCGCGCGCCGGCGTGCCCTACGTCCTCGGCAACGTCGACGACGGGAACCTGCAGCCCGCGACGCTCTTCCTGAAGGTCTACGGGGTCGACACGGAGCGCCTGAAGAAGCACATCGCGGAGCACCGCGAGGAGATCCTTCCCTTCTACGGTCCGTTCGCCTGGCTGATCAAGGAGAAGGCCGAGGAATGGGGCGACGTGCCCCGCGCCGAGGTGTGCCTCTTCGAGGGACCCGAGCCCGGCGAGTACCGCCTGAACGTCACGCGCATCCTCGACGTCGACGGCACCGACGCGGCCGACCTCACGCGCGCCGAGCTCGAAGGCCTGCGGCAGGCCCACAAGGTCTTCGCCTTCCTGAAGAGGAACGCGGTCGGGTTCGAGAACGCGCGCCTCATCGGCACCGCCCCGGTCGTCGGCGTGCGCGAGACGCGGCACATCGCCGGCATCCGCACGGTGACCATGGCGGACGTGAAGGCCTGCCTCGTCCCGTCCGATTCGATCGCCGTGCTCGCGACGAACATGGACACCCACAACCGCAACGACCCGGGCGGCACCTTCCACACGCACACGGCCGGCCGCTACTTCGGGGTCCCCTACGGCAGCCTGGTCCCCGTCGGCGTCGAGAATCTCCTCGTCGCGGGCCGGGCCCTCTCCGCGGACTCCGTCGCCGCCTCCGCGACGCGCATGATCCCCTGCTGCCTCGCCTTCGGCCAGGCGGCGGGCCTCGCGGCCGCGATGTCGGTCCGGACGGGCGTCCGGCCGGCGGACCTCGACGTCGCGGAGATCCGCCGCGTCCTTGTGGAGCAGGGCGCGTATCTGGGAGAATGAGGCCGGGCGTTCGCCGGGCCGGAAGGTCGTCGGCCCGGCGGTGCGCCGGAACGGACGGGAGGGAGGATCGAGCGATGAAGGCGAGCGTGTTCACGGGCGTCGGGACGGTCGAGACGCGGGAGGTCGGGCTGCGGGCGCCGGGCCCCGGAGAGGCGCTCGTCCGCGTGATGGCGTGCGGCGTCTGCGGCACGGACGTCCACATCTTCCACGGGGAGCCCGGCTCGGCCGAGGTCGCTCCGCCCGTGGTGCTCGGCCACGAGTTCGCCGGGATCGTCGAGGCCGTCGGCTCGGGGGTGGCGGGTCTCGCGCCCGGGAACCACGTCGCCGTCGACCCCAACGTGTACTGCGGCGAGTGCAGGCCCTGCCGCACGGGCCGCAAGCAGCTGTGCGAGCGCCTGACCGCGGTCGGCGTCAACCGGGACGGCGGCTTCGCGCAGGCGTGCCTCCTCCCCGCCGCGCAGTGCTTCCGCGTCGCCCCGGACGTGCCCTTCGCGCATGCCGCGATGGCCGAACCGCTGGCCTGCTGCCTCCACGGCATCGACCGCGCCGGACTCCGCGCCGGAGACTCGGTGTGCGTGATCGGCGGCGGGTCGATCGGGCTCCTGATGGTCCAGCTCGCCCGGCTCTCGGGCGCCTCCGCCGTGGTCCTCAGCGAACCGCGCGAACGCCAGCGCGCCGTCGGCCTCTCCCTCGGCGCGACGCTCGCGGTCGACCCGATGCGGGAGGACCCGGCCGCCCGGATCCGCGAGGCGCTCGGCACCGACGGCGTCGATGCGGTCATCGAATGCGTCGGCCGGGTCGAGGCGACCG
>CAIXGU010000102.1 GCA_903919045.1 uncultured Eubacteriales bacterium
CGGGCGGGTCCGGCCGCCTCTTCTTCGCGCGCCGCGGGCCGGCCGGACCGGTCAGTCCAGGAAGTAGTACGACGCCAGGAGGTACGGCTCCTCGAAGCGCTCCGCCAGCCGGCGCAGGTGGGCGCGCAGCTGCGGTGCGGTCGCAGTCCCGGCGCGGTACGCGGCGATCTTCGCGTCGAACCGCGCGCGCTCGGCGGGCGCGGCCTTCGCCTTGAAGTAGCCCCAGACGTGCTCGGCCGCGTTGATCTCGGCGCCCGGGTCCTCCGGGCGCTCCGCGGCGCCCTCGACGAGCGCGGAGAATCGCAGGACGAGGTCGAGCGGGTCGGCGGGCGCCTTGTCCTTGAGGAGCCGGCGGATGGCGTCGTAGTCGCGCTCCGACCGGGCGAGCACGCGGTACTTCCACCGCGCCCACTCGGTCTCGAGGCGCTTCACGGCATTCCGCGCGTCGGGACGCACGAGCTGCTCCGCGGCGAGCGACGCCCGTCGGGCGGAGACGTTCTTGTCCTTGACCTCGAGCATCGCGTCGGGCAGGACGCCGCTCCCGGAGGCCCGCAGGGCCCGCAGGTGCGCGATGAACGGCGCGACGCGGATCGCGTCGGAGTGCGAGCCGTTGCGGCGGTCCGGCGCCTGCTGCGAATAGTGGACCTTCGGCGGGCCGTGCTCCGGGCGCCAGGTCGCGGCGAAGCGGGCCGTCCACGACGCGTCGTCGCCGCCGCACGGGTTCAGCGCGGCGTGCAGGTTGTCGTACACGGCCGGGATGCCGAGCGCCGTCGCCACCTCGAGCACGTCGCACGGGGCGAAGATCCTGTCGTCGTTCTCGACGGAGAGGCGGCACCGGACGTTCTCCGGCAGCGTCCGGAAGTTGCGGACGAAGCGCTCCTTCGCGGCGTCCTTGTCGCCGTAGCCGCCGCCGACGTGCAGGATGATCCGCGCCTCGCAGCCCGTTCCGAGCGCGTCGAGCGCGGCGGCGTGGTAGGCGAGGTCGTCCGCCGAGCGGGCGAGCACGGCGGGGTCGGGCGTGTTGAGGACGGTGTATTGGCCGGGGTGCATCGAGACGCGCTGCCCGGAATCGCGGAACACGCCGCCGATGCGCGAGAGGTCGGCCGCGAAGGTGCGCCCGAGGGCCTCCCCGAGGTCGATCGGCCGCGACGGGTGCGTGGCGAGGGGGACCAGGTCCGAGGAGATCCGGTACATCCGCAGGCCGTCCGCCGCGTTGCTCCGGGCCATCCCCTCGAGCGCGCGGAGGTTGGCCGCGACGGCCTCCCGCAGGCGCTCCGGATGCGCGGCCGCCGTGCGCAGCGTGCACGACGCCAGCGCCGTGCCGGGCACGGCGAGGGCGATGCAGGCGTAGCCGACGCGCGGGGGGCCGGCAGGGACGGTGGGGACAGCGGGGGCGGCGGGCGTCACGGCGTCAGGCCTTCCGGATGCGGCGCAGCGAGCGCCTCCAGAGGAGGAGCAGGGCGGCCGCGTAGGAGGCCTGGAAGACGAGCGACGGCCACTCCGGGTCGGAGTTCCAGCCGACGAGGATGTTGAGCGCGATGCCGACGACGCCCGACTCGCGGTCGAGGACGGTGCCGGACAGGTCGAAGGCCTTCGCGAGGAGCGCCGAGCCTGCAGGCAGCGCGCCCGTCGCGCCGAGCAGCGAGAGCGCCTCGTGCATCCCCGCGCCGGCGAGATAGCCGGCCTGCAGGATGAGATAGACCAGCGTCCAGCGGAACAGCGTGCGCAGGTCGACCCGGATGAGCGAGGCCCCGATGAGGATCGCGAGCCCCAGCGAGAGCGCGGCGCCGACGGCGATGGCCAGCGCGGGGAATTCTCCGGCGAAGCCGAACAGCGCGACCTCGGCGCCCTCGCGGCCGACGAGGAAGAAGGCGAGCACGAGGATCGCGAGGGGCGACGGCGCGGCGGCGACCAGGCGCTTCGCGTCGTTCCCGAGGTCCCCGCCCTGGCGGACCATCCAGACGAGGAACAGGGTGATGAGCCCGAGCGCGAGGAGGTTCGCGGCGAGCGCCCAGCCCGCGGCGTAGGCCTCCGCGTCTCCGAACGCCTTCTCGGCGGCCGCGAGGCCGGCGCCCAGCGCGACGGAAGCGCCGATGCCGAGCGCGCCGCCCAGGGCGAGCGCGGTTCGGCCGAAGCGGCGGCCGCCCCGGTCGAGCGCGCGCAGCAGGATCGCGAGGAGAAGGAAGGCCTCGAGGCCTTCGCGGAAACCCAGGACGGTTCCCGGGAGGAAGGTTTCCATGGCGGGTTCCTTTCAGGTCGGCGGGCGCGGCCCGGGAATCGGCCCTCGAGGAAGGGCTCCCTGTCCGCCGGATCGGCCGCCGTCACGGAACCATGATACGCGTCCCCGGCGGCGTACAACGCGTCCGGCGGTACGGCGTTCGTGCGGTCGGAGCATGGAAGATGGAGGCCTGCGGGCCTCCATCTCCGTCGGAGCGCACCGGAGTCTCCGGGCTGTCCGCCTATTTCAGGACGCCGCCGTCCGCCGGCGTGCCGCCCTCCGCGGAGCCCGAACCAGTCTGGCCGTCCGTCGCCGCGCCGGACTGCGCGGTCAG
>CAIXGU010000103.1 GCA_903919045.1 uncultured Eubacteriales bacterium
CCTGCCCGTCGCGGAGACGAGCGACGTGCCCTGCGTCTGCGGACGGCGCGGCTGCCTCGACGCCTGCTGCTCCGCGCGCGCCCTGCGGCTGCGCACGGGCGTGGAGCCGGAGGATTTCTTCGCGCGCCTCGACGCCGGCGACGCACGCTTCGTTGCGATCTGGGAGGAGTACCTCGACCGGCTCGCGACCGGAGTCCACGCGCTCCGGATGTGCTACGACCGCGACGTGGTCCTGGGCGGCGCGCTCAGCGTGCCCCTCGCCGGCCGCCTGGACGCCCTGCGCGCGCGGCTCGCGCGGCGGAATCCCTTCGGCGACGGCGGTTCGTACGTGCGGATCGCCGGCTTCGGCGAGTTCGACTCGGCCTTCGGGGCGGCCCTCATGCACAACGACCGCTACCTGTCCTAGCCGCCGGCGATCCTGCGGCGTCCGCGCGGCCGACCCGCGGCCCCGGCGCGGCCGCACCGCGACGAGAGAAGGGCCGGACCCCGGATTCCCGGAGCCCGGCCCTCGCCGTCGTGCGGAACGCGCGGCGCGTCAGTCCTTCTTGTACGGGTGCCCGCCGATGTTGCCCTCGTGGTGCTTCTCGACGTGCTCGGGATAGACCTCGAGGAACGTGCCGAGCTGCTTGCGCAGGTCGAGGTATGCGAACTCGAGGTTCCGGCCCTCCGGCGCGCCGGTGTCCTTCGCGTGGAGCCAGGGCTCCTTGCCCGTCAGCTCCTTGTAGTCCGCAAGGACCTTCGTGAACGGATCGCGCGTGATCATGGCGAGGTGGTGCAGCCCGGGCCCGTGCTCCTTCAGCCACTGCATGTAGACGCTGCCCGACATCGGCTGGATGAGCTCGATCTCGAGGCCGAAGCAGTGGCACATGGCCATCCGGAAATCGAGGTCGGTGGGCTGGCCGTTCACGGTCAGCTTCGGGAACTTCTGGGTGTCGAGACGGCCGAGGTGCCAGGGCCCGATGCCGTAGTGCTCCTCGTAGTTCTTCACCGTCGCGTCGAGGTCCTCGACGATGATGCCGATCTGCAGCAGCTTGACGAACTGGTTGTCCATGGGTCCTCCTCCTGGATCGACGGGTCGGACGCCACCGCCCGCCGGGTCGCTCTCCCCTCCTTCATACCATCTCCGGGGGCGTTCTGTCCATCTTTTTTTTATGGTTTTACAAAATGCATTGACAGAGGGCGCGCCACCCCCTATGCTCGAAGCATCGACGCCCCGATGCATCGAAGGAGGAGGCGACCATGCCGGTCCCGCAGCGCTTCGCCCTGAGCCTCGACCTGGTGGACCTGGACCACCAGGAGCCCGACCGCAACCGCCGCGAAAGCAAGTACTACTGGGACGAGCTGTTCCGCCTCGTCCCCGCCGCCGGCTTCCGGGCCGTGGAGATCCCCTGCCAGCCGAAGTGGGACTTCGGCGGCCGAAGCGGCGTCCCCTTCACGCCCTACGCGATCGAGACGAAATACGGCACGGCCGACGCCTTCCGCAAGGCGCTGGCGGCCGGCGGCATCGAGCGCGTGGCCGGCGTCGTCTTCTCGCCGGCGATGTTCGCCGGAGCTCCGGGCGACGCGTACTTCGGGGCCTTCCAGCACTTCGGCGGGATGGCCGTGCGGTTCGCCGCCTCGCTCGGCGCGGAGGTCCTGACGATCAGCCCCACGCCGCCGATCGGCCTGCTCGAGCACCACCGCGGCG
>CAIXGU010000104.1 GCA_903919045.1 uncultured Eubacteriales bacterium
CGGCGCCGTCGCCGCCGCGGCCCTCGCCGGTCTCGCCAGCCTCGCCGCGTCCCTCCTGCGCCGCGCCGCCCGCGCCCGGCGCCGCCGCCCGTGAAGGCGACCGTCCGTCCGCTCCTCGAGCTGGAGGACCTCGCCCGCCGCGACGCCCCCGTCCAGCGGCTGCACCCCCTCGCGAAGCTGCTCGTCACCCTCGCCGCGCTCGCCGCCTGCGTCTCGTACCCGCGCGCGTCCTGGCCGGCCCTCGCCCCGCTGCTCCTGTATCCGGCCGTCGTCGCCGCCCTCGCGGACCTGCCCTTCGGCACGGTCCTGAAGCGCCTCGCCGTCGTCGAGCCCCTGATCCTGTTCTTCGCCGCCCTGAACCCGCTCCTCGACCGCGTCCCGGTCGCCGTCGGCCCCTGGGTCTGGGCGCGCGGCTGGGAGACCTTCGCCGCGATCGGCGCGAAGAGCGCGCTCACCGTGTCGATCGCCCTGCTGCTCGTCGCGACCACCGGGATGGACGCCATCGCCTCGGCGCTCCGCCAGCTCCGCGTCCCGCGCGTGCTCGTCCTGCAGCTGGCCATGACCTACCGGTACCTCGCCGTCCTCGCGTCCGAGGTCGGCCGCACGCTCCGCGCCCACGCCCTGCGCGCCCCCGGACGCCGCGGCGTCGCCCCCGCCGCCTGGGGCTCCCTCGCCGGCCAGGTGCTCCTGCGCACCTTCGACCGGGCCGAGCGCGTCTACCAGGCCATGCGCCTGCGCGGCTTCGACGGCGACCCGCGCCCGGGCGGGCCCCCGCACCCCTTCCGCCTCGCCGACCTCGGCTGGCTCGCCGGCTGGACCGCGTTCCTGCTGCTGGCCCGCTTCGTCGACCTGTCCGCCCTGCTCGGCACGTATCTCCTGGAGGTCCTGCGATGAGCCACCACCTCACCGAATGCCGCGACGTCCGCTTCGCCTACCCCGACGGCACCGTCGCCCTCGACGGCGTCACGTTCCGGATCGGGCACGGGGAGTGCGTGGGGTTCATCGGCGCGAACGGCGCCGGCAAGTCGACCCTGCTGATGCTCCTCCTCGGCGTGCTCCTCGCCGACGCCGGCGAGGTGCGCGTGGGCGACCTGCTCGTCACGAAGCGGACGCTCCCGCACGTGCGCGAGCACGTCGGCCTGGTGTTCCAGGACCCGGACGACCAGCTGTTCATGGGCACCGTGTACGACGACGTCGCCTTCGGGCCGAGGAACCTCGGGCTCGACGAGGACGAGGTCCGCCGCCGCGCCGAGGCCGCCCTGTCCACCGTCGGCGCCCTGCACCTGAAGGACCGTGCGCCCTACCGCCTCTCGACGGGCGAGAAGCGCGCCGCGGCGATCGCCACCGTCCTGTCCATGGAGCCCGACATCCTCGTCCTCGACGAGCCGACCGCCGGCCTCGACCCGCGCGCCCGCCGCCGCGTCGTCGAGCTCCTCCGCGGCTTCGACCACACCCGGATCGTCACCTCGCACGACCTCGACATGGTCCTCGACGTCTGCTCGCGGGTGCTCGTGCTGTCCGACGGGCGCGTGGCCGCCGACGGGCCCGCCGGGACCGTCCTGCGCGACCGGGCCCTCCTCGAATCCTGCGGGCTGGAGCTGCCCCTATCGCTGCAGGGCCGGTGATGCCGCGTGGGACGCGGAGCCGGCTCGCCCCGGTCCGCAGGCTCCTTGCGGGTCCTCTTCCCCTTGCGGACCCTGCATGCAAAGAGTAGGCTTCTGGCATGGAAGATCCGATTCGCCCGAGACGGTCGGCGCGGCCCCGCGTCATGGTCACCTTCCAGGAAGGGGGCGAGAACGGCGGTCCCTTTACGAGCCACCGCCGCATCATGGAGAGCGACCTCCGGCTCCGGTATGAATTCATGCCGCTCCTGTTCCCGAAGGGCCGGATCGGCGTCTTCAACCCCAGGCTCATCCGAACGCTGGTCCGCGGAATCCGGGAAGCGGAACCCGACCTCGTCTACGCCCACGGCCTCCAGCTCGCCGGGTTCCAGGCCCTGCTCGCCGCGCGCCTCGCCAAGCGTCCCTGCGTGGTGGCGATCCGCGGCAGCACCGCGGAGGCCCTCCGGTTCGCCGGCTGGAAGAGGACGATCGTCCTGGCGCTCGAGCGCTGGACGCTCCGGCATGCCGACGCCTGCTACGGCGTCAGCGACTACGTGTCGACATGGAAGCAGGTCCGGCGGCACGCACGCAACTACCGCGGCACGATCCGCAACCTGCTCCCGCCCGAGCCTCCGGCACCGCTCCCCGCCGAGACCGTCCGGGACGAAGTCCGCAGGGAGTTAGGTCTCCCGCCCGACGCGATCGTCGTCCTCTCGACGGGCCGCATCACCATCGACAAGGGCTTCGATCTCCTCTGCGACGTGGTCCTGCGGACGGCGGACCGGACGGACCTGCGCTACGTCGTCGCAGGGGGTGGCGAATATCTCCCCGCCTTCCGCACCCGTCTCGCGGCAGCGGGACTCGAGGACCGCGTCCGGCTGCTCGGGTACCGGACGGATGTGGAGCGGCTGCTCGACGCGAGCGACCTCTTCGTCCTGCCGACGCGGCACGAGATCTTCCCCAATTCCCTGCTCGAAGCCGCGTCAGCCGGTCTCGCCTGCGTCTCGACAAGCGTCGGAGGCGTTCCGGAGATCCTTGAGGACGGCCGGTCCGGCATCCTCTGTCCGGTCGGCGATGCGGCCGCCTTCGAAGCCGCGGTCCGGCGTCTCGCCGACTCCCAGGCCCTCCGCGCCTCCATGGGCTCGAGCGCCCGCGAGCGCGTCGGGCGTCTCTGCGCCCGCGAGACCATTCTCGCGAAGCTCGACGGCGTCTTCCAGGAGGTCCTGGCGTGAACCCGCATCCTGCGACGCTCGGATCGCAGCCGCAGGACCTTCCGGCTCGCGAATGGACGTCTTCCCGTCTTCCTATTCTTGGGAAGCGCGGTCATACTGATACCAGCCGGAGGAAGGACGCGTCCGGAGAGAGGACGGCATAAGTAGGGAAGTGGCGACTTCGAGGAATGCACCGGACGGTTCGCCGCGTCGCATCGCCGTGCTGTCCAGCCGTACGGAATCGCTGGTCTGGTACCGCCTCGAGATGATGCAGGCGTTCGCCGAGTGCGGCCTGGAGGTCTATGCCGTCGGTTCGGATTCCGATTCCTCGTGGAAGGACCGTTTCGGCAGCCACGGCATCCGGTATGAATCGATCCGCGTCCAGCGGAACGGAACGGATCCTCTCGCCGACATCCGCACGTTCCTCGACCTTTCCCGCTTCCTGCGCCGGACCCGGCCCGATCTCGTCTTCGCCTACCAGGCGAAGACGCTCGTCTACGGCGCCCTCGCCGCCCGCCTCCATGGGATCCGCGACGTCCACCTGCTGGTCTCCGGCATCGGATCGGTGCTGCGCCGGCAGGGGTCCGACCCCTTGAAGACGGTCACGAGGTTCCTCTACCGGATGGCCTGCCGGTCCGCCCGGACCGTGATCTTCCACAACGTCGAGGACCGCGACGCCTTCGTCGCGGACCGCATCGTCGACCCCGCGAAGACCCGCGTCGTCGACGGGTCGGGCGTGAACCTCGAGTACTTCCTCCCGGTTCCGATGCCCGAGAAGCCTGCGTTCCTCTACCTTGGGCGGCTGATCAAGGACAAGGGCGTCCGGGAGTACCTCGAGGCGTCTCGGATCCTCAAGGAACGCCACCCCGAGGTCCGCTGCCTGCTGGTCGGACCCTTCGACACGAACCCGACCTCGCTTCGGGAAGAAGAACTCCGGCCCTACGTGGAGAAGGGAATCGTCGAGCACATCGATTTCCAGGAGGACGTCCGACCGTATCTCGCCGAGTGCACGGCCTTCGTTCTCCCGTCCTACCGCGAAGGGCTTCCGAAATCGGCCCTCGAGGCGATGGCGGTCGGACGGCCGATCCTCACCTGCGACAGCCCGGGCTGCCGGTCCGTCGTGACCGATGGCGTGAACGGGTACCTCGTTCCCGTGGCGGATGCGCAGGGGCTCGCCGAGCGGATGGAATACCTCGTGCGGAATCCCGAAGCGGGCGAACGCCTCGCCTGCGAAGGCCGCCGGATCGTCTCGGAGCGCTATGACGTCCGCTTCATCAACCGGGATATCCTCGGGATCCTCGGAATCCCTTCGGCGCACGGCCGCTACGCCTCCTGACGCCGTCGCGACGTCCGGGTCCGGACCCGAGGGCTCTGCGGCCGGTCCCGGGATGGTGTATTGTGAGGAGCAGGACACCGGACGCGGGCTTCTCCTCCGTCCGGATGCGGACTCCGTCCGGCGGGTGGGGGCTCTGTTCGGCGGAGACGGGCGGGGGAGGGAAGCGGGATGACGGCAGGCGGGTCGCGTCAGATCGAGCTCGGTGCAGCCGTCTCCTACGTGGCGATCCTGTTCAACGTCCTCGCCGGATTCCTCTACACGCCGTGGATGATCCATCGGATCGGCCAGGCCGATTACGGGCTGTACACCCTCACCACCAGCGTGATGGCCTATTTCCTGATCGATTTCGGTCTCGAGAACGCCGTCGTGAAATTCCTTTCGCGCTACCGGGCCACCGGCGATGCGAAGGGCATGGCGCGTTTCCTCGGCCTGGTCCAGAAGATGTACCTGCTGCTCGACGCCGGCATCCTCGTCGGTCTGGCCGTGGCGTACCTCTTCCTCGACCGGATCTACGTGCAGCTGTCTCCGGCGGAGATGGTGAAATTCCGGACGCTGTTCGTCATCGCGGGCCTGACGATTCTGCTGAGCTTCCCGTTCACGCCTCTCAAGGGAATCATGGGCGCCCACGAGAAGTTCTTCGCGCACAAGATGCTGAACCTGCTGCAGAAGGCGGCGACGATCGTGCTGACGATGACCCTGCTGCTCCTCGGCGCCGATCTGTACGCCCTCGTCATCGTCCAGCTCATCGTGGGGGTCGCCTTCGTCGTCCTGCGCGGGATCTACGTGAACCGGACGATCCACCCGCTCCTCGACTGGCGCTTCTTCGAAGGCGCGCTGCTCCGCTCCATCCTGTCCTTCACGGTCTGGGTCGCTCTCATCCTGGTCTCCCAGCAGGTCATCGTGAACCTCGCGCCGACGCTGCTCGGGATCCTCGCGCCGGGCGCCGCGCTCGAGATCTCCGTCTTCTCCATCGGGATGATCTTCTACGGCTATCTGCTGAATTTCTCGGGCGCGCTGAACGGACTCTTCGTGCCGCGCGTCACGCAGATGGTCCATGAGAAGGCGACGATGGGCGACCTGTCCCGGCTCATGATCCGGGTGGGACGCGCCCAGACCTATGTCGTGGGCTTCATCTACATGGCCTTCGCCGTGTTCGGCCGCGAGTTCCTGCACTGGTGGGTCGGGGCCGGCTTCGAGGGATCCTACGAGGTCGGGCTGATCCTGATGAGCCCCTGCCTGGTCGTGTTCACCCAGGAGATCGCCGGCACGTTCCTCATCGTGGTCGACGAGGTGAAATACCGGGCCATCCTCTACATCGGCTCCGCTGCGCTGAGCGTGGGCCTGTCCATCCTCCTCGTCCCATCCGGCGGCGCGACGGGCGCCGCCGCCGCCATCGCCA
>CAIXGU010000105.1 GCA_903919045.1 uncultured Eubacteriales bacterium
CCCCGGCCGCGACGAGCGCCTGCGCCTCGCCGTCCGGCAGCGCGCCCTCCGGCACCTCCGCCTCCGGCCGGCCCGCGAGCGGCGCGAGGTGCGCCGGCAGGCCGGGGTGGCGGCGCACCAGGTCCGGCGACAGGTGCAGCACGCCCTCGGCGAAGTACGCGTCGTAGGGGAAGCGGTTGCGCCGCGCCGGCGTGAGCGCCGCGACGCACATCGTCGGGCCGTCGCACGGGAGCAGGCCGGACGCCGCGTCCGGGCGGAACGCCGCGTCGACGTTGTAGTAGAAATGGATGTCGGGGACGCCGTCGAGCTCGGGAATCGCGACCCGCGCGATCCCGTCGGCGTCCGTGACCGCCGGCTTCGCTCGGTCGGCGTCGCCCAGCGGCGCGTTGTCGTACGTCCCGTCGGCGCGCCACACCGGGCGATACCGGACGCGCACCTCGGCGCCCGCCACCGGACGTCCGTCCGACAGGAGCCGCGCCTCGAACGCGTTGGCGTACCGCGACCCGTCGGGCGAGAGCAAGCGCGTCAGCGTGAGGACCGTCGGCTTCGGGAGCCGGTCGTCCACGCGGAACCGGTCCACGCCGATGACCATGTCCTCCTCGCCGAAGGGCGAATCGCCGCCGCGGTGCCCGAAGTTCAGGACCGTCCCGTCCGCGAGCCGCATCATGCAGGGCTGGTAGAGACTCGGCGGCAGCCCGTCGATCTCCGTCCAGTTCTCGCCCAGGTCGTTCGAGCACGAATACGGCTTGTTCCGGCGCGAGCCGACGATCAGCCCGCCGTCGAGGCGCACCACCGCCTCCGGCACGAAACCGCCGGCCGGGGCCGACGCCGGGTCGGGCGGCGCACCGCGGCGGATCCCGTAGAGGGTCCCGTTGATCCAGCGCCCCTCCGACCGCCGGACGGCCTGCCGCGCGACGGGCGTGGACTGCACGTCCCCGGCGAGGAACAGCAGCGTCCCGTCGTCGGGTTCGACGACGTCGTACTCGTGCGCGCCGGTTCCCGGGAGGATGTAGTGCGGGCCATCCCAGGTCTCCCCGCCGTCCGCGGACGCGAGGAAGAACGTCTGGATCTTGTTCAGGTAGGTCTCGCCCGGCAGCATCGTGTTGCGCGTCGCGCGCGGGCGGCCGAGGCCCCACGGCGTGCCGTAGAGGCTCGCGAGCACGACGATCGTTCCGTCGCGGAGCCGGCGCACGCGCCACAGGTACGGCGCCGTGCCCTCGAGCAGGCGCGCGCGCTGCGTCCAGGTGCGTCCGCCGTCGCGCGACTCGCGCACGGCGATGTGCTCGCGCCACCCCGTCCCCTCCTCGTTCAGGCGCGGGACGTCGAGGCCGAGGATGCGGCCGTCGGGGAAGCCGACGTTGCAGAAGGAGCCCTCGTCGAGCGGGCAGCGCCCGGTCTCGCGGAAGGAGCGCCCCCCGTCGTCGGAGACCATGTAGACCCGCTCGGACAGCCGCGTCGCGCTGCCGCACTCGATCGACCCGTAGGAGACGGGCGCGCCGACCGCCTCGCACAGCTCGATGCGGGGCGGGACGTAGCCCGGGTCGGGCGCCTCGCGCGTCTCGCGGAACGACAGGCCCACGCGGCCGTCGCCGTAGTCGAAGCAGGTCGCCCAGGCCACGAAGCCCGGGCTCTTCGCCGGGCGGTAGATCTCGATGCGCTCGAAGTCCAGCGCGCGGGCGCGGCCCGGCGCCGCGTCGCGGCCGTCGCGCCTCATCCGTCCCACCCGTCGACCGGGACCGTCCGTCCCTCGGCCTCCGACCGCAGCGCGGCCGTCATCAGGAGGTGGGACCGCCGCGTCTCCTCCGGCGTCGCGCAGGCGAACGGGACCGGCTGCCCGCGCAGCTCGCAGGCGAACGACGCGAGCATCTGCAGCAGCGCGTCGGGGAAGCCGAAGCCGAAGATCGGGCCCGTGATCGTCGGGAAGGCCGTGCGCTGCCCCAGCACTTTCCGCGCCCAGTCCATCTCGCCGCCCGACCCCACGGTGTACCGGACCGCGTCCGGGTCGTCCGTGCTGAAGACCGCCGCCATCTCCGTGCCGTACACCGCATACTCCACGACGTTCTTCGCGCCCGGGCTCATCCGCTTCATCTCGTACGTCACGGGGAACTCGTCGCCGGCCGCGTCGCGGGACCGGCACAGCAGCGTGGCGTTGTCCCACGTGTCGCAGGCGGCCGTCCCGCCCTTCCCGTCCGGTCGCTCGCGGACGACGTCCGAGAGCACGGCGGCGACGGAGAGCGGCCGGAAGCCCAGGCGGAAGGGGACCTGCTGGACGTGCAGCCCGAGGTCGCCCATGCAGCCGTACGCGCCGTTCGTCCGGACCTGGCGCTTCCAGCCGATCGGCTTGGCCGGGTCGAGGTCCGAGGAGTGGCGGATCGCGAAGCGCGCCTCGAGGATGCGCCCGAAGCGCCCCTCCGCGTGCCACCGGAGCAGCTGCTGCGCGCCGGGGTAGAAGGGGAACTCGCCGGAGCAGCGCACGAAGGCGCCGGGGTTGCGCCGGGCGGCGGCGAGGATGCCCGCGTTGGCCGGAAGGTCGATGCCGAACGGCTTCTCGCCGAGGAGATGCTTCCCGGCATCGAGGACGGCCGCGCAGACCTCCTCGTGCAGGAGATTGGGCAGCGCGACATAGGCCGCGTCGACGGACGGGTCCGCGAGCAGCGCCCGGTAGTCGCCGTAGAACCGCTCGACGCCCGGCACGCGCCGGAACCAGTCGACGTTGCGCGGCGTGTGGTCGCAGACCGCGACGAGCCGGACGGGCGGGACGTCGCCCGCGAGGTGGAACCAGCGGGCGCACGCGCTCGCGAACTCCTTCCCCATGAGGCCGCCGCCGATCAGGCCGAACCGGATCTCCGGAGCGCTCACCGCCGCGCCTCCTCCCCGACCTGCGCGAGCGCCGCGTCCATCCGCGCGGCGAGCGCGTCGACGATCGGCCGCGTGACGATCAGCGGCAGCTTCGTCAGCACGACGGGCGGGCAGTTGGGCTTGTAGGTCTGCATCCCGGTGTCGATGCACTGGGCGGCCATCTTCTTGTTGAAGGCGATCGCCGACTCGGCGTCGACGAAGGAAAGCGCGCCCATGTGGCCGTCCCCGGAGACGCCGGCGACGAGGCGGGGGTGCTTCGCCGCGAGCGCCTGGAGCCGCGCCGTGTAGTGCGCCGCGGTGTCCCGCACGTGCGCCCCGTTCTCCCGGAGGAACGCGAGCGTGATGAGGTAGGCCAGGGAGGCGAGCTCCTCCTGCCCGTTCGTCACGAGCGCGCCGAAGAGCGGCAGGTTGTCGTAGCGGGCGGACGCGATGATGCGCGACGCCGGGTAGACGCCGCCCGGGAAGCCCTTGCCGACGGACACGAAGTCGGGGTCGAGCCCGTAGTCGCGGAACAGGAAGACGTCCGGGTACCAGGCGCAGCTCTGGATCTCGTCGCACAGGACCGGCGCGTCGTGCGCGCGGCACAGGCGGTAGGCCTCCCGCAGGTACGCCTCGGACAGGCGGATCGCCGCGTAGTTCATGAGGACGATCTCGTGGAGGAAGCCCGCCACCTTGTAGGGCGGCTCATCGTAGCGCGCCAGCTTCTCCGCGAGGTCCGCGGCGTCCCCGATCGCGACGGGGACGGACCGGTAGAGGCCCGCGGCCTCCGCCTTCCCGCAGTAGTCCGGCCACTGCCCGCGCAGCGTCTGCTCGATCAGCGTCGTCCCGTGGTAGTTCGCCGTGGGGCCGCCTTCGTTGTCCCCGATCACGAGGAAGACCGGGATGCGTCCGACGTAGGGCGCGTCGCCGCCTTCGTTCGGGTAGAAGCGGGAGAGCATCATCTTCAGGGCCGCCTCGACGGCGAGCGAGCCGGTCTCGAGGTTGACCACCCGGTTCGGCACGCCCGGCTCCCGCTTCTCCAGCACGGCGGCGAGTCCCGCGTCGTCGCCCGGCGCGACGCCGTTCGCGGCGCGCACGAGCTCCTCCTCGAGGAGCCGCGTGACGTAGCCGCGCGTCGTGTTGTGCGTCGCGTTCGGGATGCCGAGGGCGCGGGCGGTCTCGAGCAGGTCGTGGCCCGGGAACGCGTGCCCCAGCGGGATGTGGTAGTGCTCGCTCTTCGCGGCGAAGTACAGGCGCCCGTCCTCGCCGACGCGGTAGCAGCCGTAGCCGTTCACGGGCGCCGCGTCGCCCTTGTTCGCGGCCTGCCAGGCGTCCATCGCGGCGCCGCCCCGCGGCAGTCCCGCCGGCTCCGCCACGCGCGTCCCGACGCGGTCGAACAGCGCCTCCTGGCGCCGCTGCATCGCGGCCGGGAAGAAGTCGACCTTCCGGTCGGCCAGGGCGCGCAGCGCCGCGGGGTCCTCGCCCGTGAGGGCGGCGCGGCCGCGGCAGACGGCTTCGATGTATTCCTCCCCGAGGAGGTCGGTCAGCGACCGGGAGACGTCGACGATCATCGCAATCCTTCCCGCCTAGGCTTCCGCATACTCGATGTCCAGGATCCGGCAGAGGGCGGCGAGCCGCCCGCGGACGTCGCCGGGCGCGACCGCCTCGTGGTGGGGCGCGCCGAGCTCGAGCCACCGCGTGGCGAACGCGCGCACGCCGGAGGCCGGCCGGAAGAAGAAGTGGGGCTGCTCGACGCGCGGCAGGCAGGGCTCCGCGAGCATCTCCCCCGCGGCCGCGACCAGCCGGTACCGCTCCCCGCCGAGGTGCGCGAGCGCGGCGACCGTCGCCGGCCCCGGCTCCGCCTCGAACAGCACGGTCGGCGGGTCCGCGAGCCCGCCCTCGCCGAGGAACCGGTCGATCAGGCGCGGCTTCGTCCCGCGGCGGGCCATCGTCCAGTTCCCTTCGCCCTGGTGGCTGAAGAGGACCGCCTCGCGCGCGAAGTCCATCATGTACATCTCCGAGAAGTCCGCGTTCCCGGCGAGAAGGCGCAGCGCCGCGACGAGCGCGGCGGTCGTCCCGTCCCCCTCGGCGGCGTAGCCGTAGCCGTCCGCCAGGAGGTGGGACGCCGCGAGCAGCGGCAGCTGGAGGAAGCGACCGTCGGCGCCGAACTCCTCGAAATGCGCGGTGTAGCCGGAGAACCGGTTCGCCTCGAGCCAGGCGCGCAGCCCCAGGTAGTACCGCACGGCCGTGGCGTGGCTCTCCGGCGCCAGACCCGGGTCGACGGCGAACGTCGCGCGGTCCTGCGCGACGCGCGCCGCCACGTCCTCCGGGGCGACCGCCTCGACGGCGCGCCACAGGGTCCCGACCGAGTCGACCACGAGCTCCGGGCCGATCCGCCGATAGAAGGCCATGTCGTCGCCGACGACGTCGCCCATTCCGGCGAGTCTCCCCACGACGCCGATGCGCATGCCGCGCAGCGCCCGCGCCGTCCGCGCCGCCGCCGCGAAGTCGCCGACGAACCGCCCGAAGGCCGCGTCGCGCCGGCTCCCCGCGAAGAACGGGCAGCGGATCCCCGCCCGCAGCAGGGCGTTCGCGTTGTCCTGCGCGCCGTGGATCCCCTGGTTCACGGTCAGCTCCAGCTCCCCGAAGGCGTCCTCCGCCCGGTCGTCCGGCTGGACGAGGGCGAGGGCGACCGGGAGCCGCGTGTCCTGCAGGGCCCGCACGAGATGCTGGCCCGGCGAATAGGTCAGGAGGAGGATGAGGATCCCGTCCACGTCCTTCCGTCCGAATCCCGCGACGATCTCCTCGATGTCCTCGCGCCCGAGCGCCGCGCGCGGGAAATCGAAGTCCGCGTGCGCCGCGAGGTCCGCGAGCAGCGCGGCGACGTACCGCTCCTGCCGGGCGGCGATGCCGGGGAAGATCGGCTCGTAGGCGCCGAGCATCAGCCCGAGGACGCCCAGCCGCGGCCTGCGCATCTCACCCATCGACGCTCCCCTCCTTCTCCTCCGGGACGCCCCGGAACAGCGGCTTCACGGCCGCGGACAGCGCCCGATACATGCGGTACCCCCGCGCGTACGCCGGCGCGTCGGCCGGCGACGGCTCGAACCGCTCGTCCGCCTCGTCGACGGGCGGGAACGTCCCGCGGTCCAGCATCCCGGCGCCCCAGGCCGCCAGCACCGCCGCCCCGAGCGAGGCCGACTCCGTGCAGGCCATCCGGGCGACCGGCAGGCCGAGGACGTCCGCCTTGATGCGCAGCCAGAGCCGGCTGCGCGCGCCGCCGCCCATCGAGCGGATCTCCTTCGGCTCGACGCCGGCTTCCCGCAGGATGCCGACGAGGTCGCGCAGCAGGTAGGCCACCGACTCGAGGATGCCCCGCGCGAAATGCGCCCGCTTCGTGTCGAGCGTCGCCCCGAAGAACACGGCCTTCGCGTCCGGGTCGTCGTCCGGGTCGAGCGTGCCGGCGAGGTGCGGCAGGACCACGAGGCCCCCGCTGCCCGCCGGGACCGACGCCGCGAGCGCGTCGAGGGCCGCGTACGCGTCCCCGCCCGCCTGCGCGAGGTCCACGCAGAAGTTGTCCTTGAACCACTTGAGGGCCATCCCGGCGGTGATGCCGATCGGCAGGTAGAGGAAAGCCCCGTCGAGGGCGTGCCGGTACACGGTCACGCGCGACGGGTGAGCGAAGGACGGCGTGCGGGTGAAGGCCGCGAGGACCAGCGCGGTGCCGGTCGTCTCCGTCACGACGCCCGGGCGCACGCAGCCGGCGCCGAGCGCCGCGGCGGCCTGGTCCATCGCGCCCGCCGCCACGACGGCGTCGTGCGGCAGGCCGAGCTCCTCGGCCCGCTCCGCCCGCAGCGTCCCCACGGGCTCGCCGCACCGGAGCGCCTCGGGGAGGCGGCCGGCGTCGACGCCCGCGACGTGCAGGGCTTCGGTCCAGTAGGCGTCCGCGTGGAGGTCGAACCACCCCGTCGACGTGGCCAGCGACTTCTCCGTGGCGAAGCGGCCGGTCAGCCAGTGCAGGACGAAATCCTCGGCGAGCAGGAACCGGTGCGTCCGCCCGTAGAGCTCGGGGCGGCGGCGGCGGAACCAGAGCAGCTTCGCGAGCGGGAGCGACGGCGAGATCCCGGGGAGGCCGGTCGTCCGGTAGAAGCGGTCCGCGTCGATCCGGGTCGAGAGGAACTCCGCCTCCTCGACCGCGCGCGCGTCGAGCCAGACCACGGCCTTCGCGAGCGGGCGGCCCTCCGCGTCGACGGGGACGACCGTCTCGCCCTGCGTCGTCACGGAGACCGCCGCGACCCCGGCGGTGCTTCCCTCGCGGGACAGGACCTCGGCGATCCCACCGCGCACGGCGTCGAGCCAGGTCTCGGGGTCGATCTCGACGCGCCCGCCGGGACCCGTCTCGAGCGCGTATTCGCGGACGGCGGCGTGGCGCGCGCGGAACGACGCGTCGAACAGGACGACCTTCACGGAGGTCGTCCCGATGTCGATGGTGAGGATCCGCGGATCTGCCTTCATGCGCACCTCCCGGCGTCGGTCCGGCGCGCTAGACGAGGACGAGTTCCTTGCCGCTCTCCCGGATCCGGGCCGCGGTCTCGGGGTCGAGCTCGTCGTCGGTGACGACCGTGGAGACGTCCGAGAGCTTCGCGAACGCCACCACCGAACGGCAGCCGAACTTGCTCGAGTCGAGGATCGCGCAGCGCGCGTCGCTGTTCTGGAGGATCAGCTCGTTCATGCGCGCGCTCGAGAAGTCCGAGGCGGAGAAGCCGTAGGACAGGTCGAACGCGTCGGCGCCGAAGAAGTTGCGGGTGAAGTGGAGCCGCTTCAGCGTCTCCTCCGCGAGGTAGCCGTGGAAGTCCCGCCGGTTCGCGCGGTACTCGCCGCCGATCAGGCTGACGAGCGAGACCTGCGACAGGATGTTCAGGTTGACGAGGGAGTTGGTGAAGAGGCGCACGTCCTTCAGCTCGCCCGCGCGGATGCGCTGCGCGAGGGCGACGGCCAGCTGGGCGGCGGTCGTGCCGGTGTCGAGGTAGACCACGTCGCCGCTCTCGATCAGGGAGGCCGCGTGGAAGGCGATCCGCTGCTTCACCTCGACCCGGACGGTCTCGAGGCGGTCGTACGAGTATTCGCTCGCGGCGCCCTGGACGATCCGGATGCCGCCGTAGGTCTTGACGGCGACGCCCTTCTTCTCGAGGTCGATGAAGAGCCGGCGCACGGTCGATTCGGAGACGCCGACGAGCCGGACCGCCTCCTCCGTCGTCAGGGAACCCGCCGTGCGGAGCGTCTGGAGCAGCTGGTTCTCGCGGGCCGCCATCTTCTCGCTTCGCATTCCGCCACTTCCTTCCAAGGCCGTCCGACGCGCGTCCGGGGCCTGTTTTCAACCTATCACAGCTGATTGGGCAAGTCAAAACTCCCTTCTCAATATAGCGTTTTCAGTCTGAATGTCAAGCCAAATGACTGAATCAACGACAATTTGTGATTGTTTCATCCAATATCTGTTGACATTCCCGAAGACCGGGCATATCCTGAAGCTGCCGGACTGCCGGTGCGCTTGCGTCTGCTTCCGAGGCTGCGCAGCGAACCCCCCAGGAAGGCGGAACGAGGCCTGGTCCCGGAAGGTATCGGAAAGAGGAGGAACCCCGAATGAAGCTGGACATCAGGAAAGCCCTCGGAATCGTCCTGACCCTCGCCCTCATCGCGAGCGCGGCCGTCGTCTTCGGCGGATGCGCGCAGCCCACCGCGACGACCGCCCCGTCGGCGTCGCCGACGCCGCTCCCCAACATCACGATCCGGTTCTCGCAGTTCGGCAACAGCCTGGACGATCCCACAGGCTTCAAGAACGATCGCATCAAGGCGGCGATCGAGCAGAAGCTCAACATCACGCTCGAGTACGACACCGGCACCGACGGCTACGACGACCGGATGGCCCTCGAGCTCTCCGCCGGCACCGGCCCCGACCTGTTCCCGACCTGGGGGGACGCCACCAAGCTCTCCAAGTGGGCGAACGACGGCGCGGTCCTGAAGATCAGCGACATCGTCTCCGCGAACGCCGCCCGCTACCCGGTGCTCACCAAGATCTTCTCGGCCAAGGAGTACAAGACCTACAACGAGTTCTACACGGGCGACAAGGACGCCGTCTTCGCGATCTACGAGATCGGCGCCTTCGCGGTTCCCCCGTACGCGGGCGTCTCCGTGTACAACACCAGGATCCTGAATGAAGTCGGCTACGCCAAGGCCCCGACGACCGTCGACGAGTTCGTCGACTTCACGACGAAGGCCGCCGCGAAGGGCTACACCGGCTGGTGGCCGCGCAACGACAAGCTCACCAACTGGGCGGAGATCGACAAGACGGTCGCCTCCCCGAACGGCACCTCGATCATGCCCCCGGCCTCCGATTTCAACGGCTTCGTCATGAACGCCGACGGGACCTGGACGCTGATGACCACCTCCGACAAGTCCAAGGAAGTCGTCAAGCTCCTCGCCTCCATGTACAAGAACAACGCGCTCAGCAACGCGGTCGGCATCAAGGGCGACTTCGACGACGCGTACGCGATGTTCGGCGCCGGCACCCTCGCCTCCGCGAACTTCGGCTTCGGCTTCCCGGGCCAGTTCCGCGACTTCCTGAAGGACCCGTGGATCAAGGCGAACCCCTCCGGCACGATGGCCGACCTCACGCTCGGCACCGCGCTCCAGGGCTCGGCCGGCTTCAGCCAGACCTACGGCGCGCCGTACTGGATGGGCGCCCACTACCTGATCCCCGCGTCCGAGAAGAACCCCGAGCGCGTGCTCGACCTGGTCGAGTTCCTCGCCTCCACCGAAGGCCAGCAGCTGACCCACTGGGGCATCGAAGGCACGCACTACACCAAGGGCGCCGACGGCCAGCCGGTCTACAACGTGGCCGAGTGGGACAAGGAGACCAAGCCCTACGGCTACGGCGACGGCCGCGGCCAGTACGTCTGGTTCAGCTACCTCTTCAGCGCCACCGAGTACATGGTCGACTTCGCGGCCAACGACTGGTTCACCGCCGTGACGCACCCGACCGACAACAGCAACCTGTGGGCGACGGCGTCCGACAAGGCCGCCATGGACTACGCCACCACCACGCTGAAGGACACCACGTCCAAGGTCGTCGTGACCCTGCCCTTCTACTACTCCTTCGTCAAGCTGCCGGACAGCTACGTCGACGTCCGCAACTCGCTGAAGGATATCACCAACCGCTACCTGGCCGGCATGATCGGCGGCCAGATGGACATCGACAAGGAATGGCCCAACTACGTGAAGGAATACGCCGACGCGGGCGCCGCGGACCTGGAGCAGGCGATGAACGCCGCGATCCAGGAAGCGAAGACCAAGTACGGCGGCTGACCCTCGCGCGCCCCATCCCCTCATCCGTGCTACGATTGAGTCGAGTCAACGGCCGGGGTCCCGCCGAAGCGGGGCCCCGGCTCTCTCAAAGGGAGGTACGCCCGTGAGCCGCGAGGACTACAGGACGCTGCAGAAGACCGAGGCGAGGCTGCTCGGGCCGAACGCCCGCCGCATGCTCGAGGAATACCGCTGGCGCCGGGTGTTCAACCTCTTCGAGTGCCTGATGAAGGACGACGACCACGGGACCAAGGGCGCCGAGCCGCCGCTGATCCCTTATATCCCCGGCGCGAAGCGCTCGGTCGTGTACTACGGCGACCGCTTCCACGGGTCCTACAACCACCACAACCAGATCGCCCGCTTCAAGGGCCTCTACTTCTACGCCTGGTCGAACGGCTTCCGCAACGAGGAGGACGCCGGACAGCGCGTCCTGATCGCCTCGTCGGACGACGCGCTCCGCTGGTCGGAACCCACGGTCGTCCTCGACGTCGCCGACGGCAGCCCCTGGGCGCACAACTGCGTCGCGATGCACAGCACGCCCGACTTCCTCTACATCGTGATCATGTCCGAGGAGACGATCCACGACGCGACCGCCGTCGGCATGCGCCGCATCAACCCCGAGGACGCCTACGTCGACATGTACAGGTCGCCGGACGGCCTCCATTGGGAGAAGGCCTTCTCGTTCGGCTCCCGCTTCAAGTGGATCTTCGAGGCCCCGCGCCTCACGCAGGAAGGCCGCCTGCTCTGCCTCTGCGCCACGAAGTCCGAGGGCCCCGCGATGCTGCTCTGGCCCGGGAACGACATCGAGGCGATGCCGGAGTTCATCCGGGTCCCCGAGCCCGAGGACGCCTCGTTCCCCTACGGCGAGAGCTCGTGGTACCAGCGCGACGACGGCCGGATCCTCGTCTTCTGGCGCGACGAGGGCGCCTCCTGCCGCCTGTACGTCAACCACAGCGACGACGGCGGGCGCACGTGGAGCGTCCCGGTCCTGTCGGACATCCCCGACTCGATGAGCCGGCTCTACGCGGGCCGCCTCTCCGACGGCCGCTATTTCATCGTCAACAACGCGATCTCGACGCTGCTCGACCGCATCCCGCTGATGCTGCTGCTCAGCGACGACGGGCTCACGTTCGACCAGGTCTACGTGATCAACGACAGCCCGTCCGAGATGCGCCGCAAGGGCCTCCTCAAGATCAACGGCAGCCAGTATCCGTGCTGCCTGGTGGAGGAAGGGCGCCTGATCGTCGCCTACGACGCGAACAAGGAAGACAACATGGTCGAGGTCATCGACATCGCGAGGATCTGAACGCAGGACCGCGGCGCGCCGACGCCGCACGCGAGGGGCGGACGGCCCCCGCGCACGAAAGGAGACTCCCGTGAGCGAGACGAAGAACAAGCTGAGCGATCCCTCGGGCCGCGGCTGGGTGGCCGGCTACAAGGTGATCTTCCCCGCCATGCAGCACCCGTACACGCAGGAGGAGATCGACGCCGTCGTCGACGTGATGAAGAACGCCGAGGGCCAGACCCAGGGCCCGCGCCTCGAGAAGTTCGAGAAGGATTTCGCCGCCTTCACCGGCGCGAAGCACGCGTTCGGCGTCTGCAACTGCACCGACGCCCTGAAGCTCGCCGGCATCCTGTGCCGCGTCGGACCGGGCGACGAGGTGATCGTCCCCGCGTACACCTACTGCGCGACCGCGATCCCGTTCGGCGACCTCGGCGCGACGATCGTGTGGGCGGACATGGACCCCGTCACCTGGACGATCGACCCGGCCGACGTCGAGCGCAAGATCACGCCCCGCACGAAGGTGATCGTGCCCGTCCACCTGCTCGGCATCCCCTGCGACATGAAGCGGATCATGCAGATCGCGAAGAAGCACGGCGTCAAGGTCGTCGAGGACTGCGCGCAGGCGCTCGACTGCCGCATCGACGGCCAGCACGTCGGCACGTTCGGCGACTTCGGCTGCTTCAGCTTCCACGCCGCGAAGACGATGACCACGCTCGGCGAGGGCGGCATGCTGACGGTCCGGGACGACGAGGTCGCCCCGCTCGTCCCCGGCATCCGCCACAACGGCCTGCGCGCCTTCCAGGGCGCCCGCGAGCGCTACTGGGTCCCCGCGATGAGCAACGTCGACATCGACCTCGAGGGCCAGTGGCCGCAGAACTTCTGCATCGGCGAGGCGCAGTGCGCGCTCGGCAGCCTCCAGCTGAAGAGCGTCGTCCCCAACAACGAGATCCTGATCGCCCAGGACCGGAAGATCCGCGAGCGCCTGAAGGACGTCCCCGAGATCTCCTTCCCGGGCGTCGTCCCCGGCGGCCGCTACGTCGTCCACCAGTACGTGATGCACTTCGACGGCTCCGCCTTCGGGAAGACCCGCAACGACCTGCTCGACGTCCTCACGAAGGAGCAGGGGATCCGGGCGATCGTCCAGTACTACCCGCTCTACCGCTATCCGCTCTTCCAGAAGCTGGTGGGCGGAGAGGCCGACTGCCCGGTCACCGAGGCCTGGTGGGACGGCAGCTTCTCGTTCCCGTGGTGGTGCGGCATCGACGACGCCACGATCGACACGATGTGCGACGCGCTGAAGGCGTCCGTCGCGGCCCTCAAGGGCTGACCCCGCACCGTTCCCGCGGTATATACTGGGGGCAGCCGCCGGACGTCCGGCGGCTGCCCGCTTCCGAAACGAGGGCACCGATGGACAAGTTCAAGGGCATCTTCGCGCCGATCGTCTCCCCGTGCGGCGAAGCCGACCAGCTCGACGCCGTCCGCTTCGAGGCGAACCTGCACCGCCTCCTCGGCAGCGGCATCGACGGCCTGTACGTCTGCGGCGGCACGGGGGACGGCGGCCGCATGACCGCCATGGAGCGCCGCCTGCTCGCCGACCTCGCGGTCCGCGAGGCGAAGCGCGCCGGCAAGGCGACGATCGTCCACGTCGGGCAGACGCACCTGCGCGAGGCCCGCCAGCTCGCCGACCACGCCCGCGCCGCCGGCGCGGACGCCGTCGCCAGCATCCCGCCCGCCGCGGGCTGGGACGAGGTCCTCGCCTTCTACCGCACGCTCGCGGAGGCCGGCCTCCCCGTCTTCGTCTACTACATCCCGCAGGTGACGGGCCAGCGGGCCGACCTCGGCCAGCTGCTCCGCCTCCTCGACCTCGAGGGCGTCGCCGGGATCAAGATGAGCGACTGGAACCTCTTCCTGATGCGCGAGGTCAAGCTCGAGCGCCCCGACCGGATCGTCTA
>CAIXGU010000106.1 GCA_903919045.1 uncultured Eubacteriales bacterium
TGCTTGGTCTGGGCGATCGCACCGCAGCCGACGAGCCCGACGCGCAGCGTTCCGTTCTTCATGGGGAGCCTCCGTCGTTTTCCACAACCGAAGCGGTCCATCCGCTTCGTTCGACGGGGTCATTGTACGAAGCGATGTAAAGAACGTCAAGACGCAACGCAAATTTTCAGTTTTCTTACATTTCCGTACACGCGATCCGCGCAGAATCACCGAGAATTCCATCTTCCAGAGGGCGCGATCCGTGGTACACTCGAGGCAGTTATCGTTATCTGCCTCGAGGCGACCGTACCTGGGGCGCCGCGGAGGCGGAAGGAGGCGCGGAATGGCTTCCATCCGGGATGTGGCCCAGCAGGCCGGCGTTTCGCCCATGACCGTGTCGCGCGTCCTCAACGGGGGCTATCCCGTGAAGGACAGCACGCGCCGCCGGGTCCTCGCGGCCGTGAAGTCGCTGGACTACGAGCCCAACCTCCACGGCCGGGGCCTCCGGCAGGCCCGCAGCCGCACCGTCCTGGTCGCGGGCAGCGGCTTCGTCGAACCCATCCTCGACGGCATCCACAAATCGGCGGGCGAGCTGGGCTACGAGGTCGTCCTCGTCCACTCCCCGCCGCAGCGCGCGGACCCGGCGGCCCTCTCCCGGCGCGTCCGCGGCGGTCTCGCAGGCGGCATCCTCTTCCTCAACATGATCGACGAGGACGCGATCCGCACGCTGACCGCGCTCCATCCGGTCGTGCAGTGCGGCAGCGCGGCCGACGTGCCCGGGACCTGCACGGTCACCGTCGACGAGGAGCGCGCCGCGTACGAGCTGGTCGAGCGTCTCGTGCGGCAGGGCCGCCGCCGCTTCGCGTACGTCGCGATGGACCTTCCCGGCGGACCTCCGTCGATGACGCGCCGCCGCGAGCAGGGCATCCGCCGCGCGCTCGCCGCGCAGGGCCTCGCGCTCGAGCCGGAGCGGCTCGTCCGCATGACGCATCTCCGCGACGACTACGCCCCCGCGCTCGACCTGGCGCGACGCTTCGCGGCGATGCCCGAGGACGTCCGCCCCGACGCGGTCGTCTACGACCAGAACATCCTCGCGGTCGCCTGCGTGAACGTGCTGCGCGAGGCCGGGCTCGCGGTGCCCGGCTCCGTCGCCGTCGCCTCGATGGACGACAACCCGATCGACCTCGTGATCCAGCCCACGCTGACCGCGGTCGGCCGACCGTACAAGGCGATGGGCGAGGAGGCGATGCGCATGCTCGTCGACCGCATCGAGAACCCCGAGGCCCCGTGCCGGCAGGTCGTCTTCCGGCACATCCTGGAGATGCGCGGCTCCACGGACCCCGCGTAGCGCAGCGCGGGGATCGCCCGCGGAGGAGGAACGATGTACGGCAAGCACATGGTCCTGAAGGAGGACATCCAGAGCGTCGTCGTGGACGGCGTCGGCACGGGGTTCACCGTGAAGACGAAGATCCCCTACTACCGGGGGATCGCCCTGAGCCTCATCGACGACGTGAGCATCCGCTTCGACGGGCGCCTCTTCCCGAAGGAGGAGCTCACGTTCACGACCCGCGACGGGACGTTCACGTTCAAGGAGATGGCCACCATGACCCAGCACCGCTGGGAGTACGGCGAGAAGGCGACGGTGTTCGTGCCGCTGCCCGGCGGCATCCCGCTCGGGTTCCACCGCGTCGAGACGACGGTCTCGATCCGCGTGAGCTATCTCGGCGGCGCGCACCCGTTCACGGTCGTGCATGAGAACGTCAGCCCCATGGGCGGCTGACCGGAGGAGACGATGGGAATCAAGCGCAGCATCTCGTTCTACAGCTTCCAGCAGAACTACTACACCGGGCGCCGGAACCTCCGGCAGCTCCTCGAGGTCGCCTCGAGGACCATCGGCTCGCCCGGCATCGAGCTCATCCCCGAGCAGATGCCCGTCGGGTCCTATCCGGTCCCGTCCGAGGCCGCGGTCGAGGAATGGAAGGGCTGGCTCACCGAGTACGGGCTCACCCCGACCTGCATGGACTCCTTCATCGACACGATGCTCTACAGGGACCGCTTCCTGACGCGGAAGGAGCAGGTCGCGATGATGGAGCGGGACCTCGTCCTCGCGAAGCGCCTCGGCTTTCCCGTGATCCGCGTGCTGTGCCCGGTCCGCAAGGAGGTCGTCGAAGCGAGCCTCGACCTCGCCGCGAAGCACGACGTGAAGATGGGGCTCGAGATCCACGCCCCGATGACGATCCGCTCGCGCTGGATCACGGAGTACATGGAGATGGTCCAGAAGTCCGGCACGAAGCACGCCGGGCTCATCATCGACTTCGGCATCTTCCAGATGCGCCCGCCGCGCAAGGCGCTCGAGAACGCGAAGCGGGCCGGCGCGAAGCCGGAGATCCTCGACCGCATCTGCGCGCTGCAGGAGTCGCACCGGCCCGTCGGCGAGATGATGGCCGAGATCGCGCGCATGGGCGGCGGCGACGTCGAGCGCGGCGTCGCGGCGAGCCTCGCGCGCAGCGTCTTCAGCGAGCCGGAGTGGCTCCGCGACTACGCGCCCTATATCCAGCACTGCCACGGCAAGTTCCTGGAGATGGACGAGGACTGCAACGAGACCGCGATGGACTACGAGACGCCGATCCGCATCCTCAAGGAGATCGGGTACGACGGCTGGATCTCGAGCGAATACGAAGGGCAGCGGCTCTACACGGGCGCGGAGGAGGCCGACGAGATCGAGCAGGTCCGCCGCCACCACGTCATGATGAAGCGCTATATCGGAGAATAGGCGCCCACGCATCGAAGGAGGATCGAGGAATGGCCAGGAAGACCCCCGTACGGACCGCCGTCATCGGCTGCGGCACGATCAGCCGGATCTACATGGAGAACCTGTCGAAGCGCTTCTCGATCGTGGAGCTGGTCGGCTGCTCCGACCTGATCCCGGAGCGGTCGGCCGCCCGGGCGCAGCAGTTCGGCATCCGGCAGATGACCAACCAGGAGATCTACGACGACCCCAGCATCGAGATGGTCATGAACCTCACCTTCCCCGAGGCGCATTTCGAGGTCAGCCGCGACGCCCTGCGCGCGGGCAAGCACGTCGCCGTCGAGAAGATGATGACCGTCACGATGGCGGAGGCGCGCGAGCTCATGGACCTCGCGAAGTCCAAGGGGCTGCTGTTCGGCACGGCGCCGGACACGTTCCTCGGCGGCGGCTGGCAGACGGTGCGCAA
>CAIXGU010000107.1 GCA_903919045.1 uncultured Eubacteriales bacterium
CGGCACGAACTTCGCCGACATCGGCCTGCATTTCGACGCGCGGACCGGCCGCGCGACCGTCCTGTGCGCGATCGACAACCTCGGGAAGGGCGCCTCCGCTCAGGCCCTGCAGGCCCTGAACGCCATGGCGGGATTCGACGAGACCGAGGGGCTGAGGCTCCCCGGACTGGCCCTGTAGAGGAGGGGACGCGATGGACGGCATGGAGGCCCTGATCGGCAAGGCGAGCATCCTCGTCGAGGCGCTGCCATATATCCAGAGCCTCGCGGGCAAGACCGTCGTGATCAAGTACGGCGGCAACGCGATGGTCAGCGAGTCGCTGAAGAACTCCGTCATGGAGGACGTCACGCTCCTCAAGTACATCGGCATCAACCCCGTCCTCGTCCACGGCGGCGGGCCCGACATCACGGGGATGCTCGACCGGCTCGGCGTGAAGAGCGAGTTCCGCGGCGGTCTGCGGGTGACCGACGCCGAAACGATGGCGGTCGCGCAGATGGTCCTCGTCGGCAAGACGAACAAGGAGATCGTGTCGCTGCTCAACCAGAAGGGCGCCCGGGCCGTGGGCATCTGCGGCATCGACGGGCGGCTGATCGAGTGCGAGCGGCTGACGGAGGGAAGCGACGGGAAGCCGGCGGACCTCGGGTACGTCGGGAAGGTCGTGCGCATCAACACGAAGGTGCTCACGATGCTCGCGAACGACGAGTACGTCCCCGTGGTCGCGCCGATCGGCGTCGGCCCGGACGGCGAGAGCTACAACGTCAACGCCGACACGGTGGCGAGCGAGATCGCGGCGGCGCTGAAGGCGGAGAAGCTGATGGCCCTGACCGACGTCGAGGGCGTGAAGACGAAGGGCCCCGACGGGAAGGAAGAGGTCGTGGCGGTGCTCGACGAGCGCGAGATCGGGGCGATGGTCGCCGACGGGCGCATCTCCGGCGGGATGATCCCGAAGGTCCTCGGATGCCTCGACACCGTGAAGCGGGGCGTCGGGCGCGCGCACATCATCGACGGGCGGATCCCGCACTGCCTGCTGCTCGAGATCTTCACGAACCGCGGCATCGGGACGATGATCCTGAAGGAGCGACGACCCTACCATACGGGCGAGATCCTCTAGCGGACGCGAAGGGGCGCCGGGAGCGGCGCCGGAACAGGAGAGGGACCGATGGAAGGGAATGCAAAGGGCGTCGCGGCCGACCCCGTGCTCGCCGATATCATCGCGACGGACGAGAAGCACTACCTCCGGGCGTTCGGCGCCCGCACCCCCGTCTGCGTCGAGCGCGGCGAGGGGTCGTACCTGTACGGCACCGACGGCAAGCGGTACCTGGACATGATTGGCGGCATCGCGGTCAGCCTCCTGGGGCATGGGAACCCGCGCCTCGTGCGGGCGATCGCCGAGCAGGCCGCGAAGGTCATCCACTGCTCGAACCTGTTCTACAACCCGAACCAGACCGCGCTCGCCGCGCGCCTCGCGGCGCTCTCGGGGCTCGACCGCGCCTTCATCGCGAACAGCGGCGCCGAGGCGAACGAGGGCGCGATCAAGCTCGCGCGCGGGTACTTCCACAAGCTCGGCGCGCCGCGGACGCGCATCGTGGCGATGAAGGCCTCGTTCCACGGGCGCACGCTCGCGACGGCGACGGCGACCGGCACCGAGAAGTACAGCGCGCCCTTCGGGCCGCTGCCGCCCGGGTTCGTCCACGTGCCGTACAACGACGCCGCGGCGCTCGACGCGGCGGTCGACGGGGACACGTGCGGGGTGCTGCTCGAGCTCGTGCAGGGCGAGAGCGGCGTGCGTCCGGCGACGCAGGCGTTCGTCGACGCGGCGGCCGCGGCGTGCCGGAGGACCGGCGCGCTCCTGATCGTCGACGAGGTGCAGACCGGGATGGGCCGCACGGGGACGATGTTCGCGTGCGAGCGGTACGGCGTCCTCCCCGATATCCTCACGATCGCAAAGGGTCTCGGCGGCGGCGTGCCGATCGGCGCGGTCCTCGCCCGCGAGGAGGCGTCGAAGGGCTTCGCGCCGGGCGACCACGGGAGCACGTTCGGCGGCAACCCCCTGGCGTGCGCGGCGGCGCTCGCCGTGCTCGACGAGATCGCGGAGAAGGGCCTCGTCGCGCGGGCGGAGCGGACGGGCGCGTTCCTGCGGGAGCGTCTCGCGGCCGTCGCGGCGGAGACGGGGCGCATCGACGAGGTGCGCGGGCTCGGGCTCATGATCGGCATCGGCATCGTCGACGCCCGGGCCGTCGGCGTCCGCGATCGGCTGCTCGCGCACGGCGTGCTCGCGAACGCGGTCGGCACGTCCACGATCCGCGTCCTCCCTCCCCTGACGCTGTCGGAGGACGAGGCCCTGGAATTCTGCGGCGCGCTCGCGTCCGCCCTGAAGGAGGGTTGACCATGAAGCATTTCCTCAGCCTGCACGACGTCACGCCGCACGAGCTCGAGGTCCTGCTGTCGCTCGCCGCGCGCCTCAAGGCGGAGCGCCGGGCCGGCATCACCCACCCCCTCCTCGCCGGGAAGACGCTCGGCATGATCTTCGCGAAGTCCTCGACCCGGACGCGCGTGTCGTTCGAGGTCGGGATGCACCAGCTCGGGGGCCACGCGCTCTTCCTTTCGTCGTCCGACATCCAGCTCGGCCGCGGCGAGTCGATCGCCGACACCGCGCGCACGCTGTCGCGCTACCTCGACGCGATCATGATCCGCACGTTCCGGCACGAGGACGTGCTCGACCTCGCGCGCTTCGGCGGCATCCCCGTGATCAACGGCCTCACGGACCTGCAGCATCCCTGCCAGGTGCTCGCCGACCTTCAGACGATCGCCGAACGCAAGGGGCGGCTCGCCGGCCTGAAGCTCGCCTATCTCGGAGACGGGAACAACATGGCCCATTCCCTCCTCCACGGCTGCGCGAAGGCCGGGATGGACATCGCGGTCGCGACGCCGAAGGGCTACGCCTGCGACCCGGGGATCGTCGAGGAGGCGAAGGCCGACGCGAAGGCCTCGGGCGCCGCGGTGCTCCTCACGGAGGACCCGGACGAGGCGGCCGCGGGCGCGGACGTCGTCTATACCGACACGTGGGTCAGCATGGGCCAGGAGACGGAGAAGGCGGCGCGGCTCGCCGCGTTCGGCGCCTACCGCGTCGACGCGCGGCTCCTGTCCCTCGCGAAGCCCGACGCCATCTTCCTGCACTGCCTCCCCGCCTACCGCGGGTTCGAGGTGACGGAGGAGGTCATCGACGGGCCGCAGTCGGCCGTCTTCGACGAGGCCGAGAACCGCCTGCATGCCCAGAAGGCCGTCCTCGCGACGCTGCTCCCCGGCCGCTGATGGGCGAGGGTCCGGCCGCCGGCGCCCCGGTCCGCGTGCGGAGGGCCGTCCCGGAGGACGCCCCGGCGCTGCACGCGCTGATCCGCGAGGCGATGCGCCTCTACGCCGAGGCGTCGGGCATCCCCGGGTCCCTGGAGTCCCTGCTCGAGACGGAGGAGGACGTGCGGCGGCACATCCGGGAGGACGAGGTCCTCGTCGCGGAGTATGCGCACGGATCGGTCGACGCGACGAGCGCATCCCCGGCGGCGGCGGGGGCCGAGGTCGTCGGCACGCTGCGCCTCTCGCGCTCCGGCTCCGCGCGGATGGCCTACCTGAGCCGGTTCGCGGTCGCGCCGGACCTGCAGCGGATCGGCGTCGGCGGCGCGCTCATGCACGCGGTCGACCAGCGGGCGGCCGAGCGCGGCTGGCGCCGCGTGCGGCTGCACACGGCGCTGTCGAACGTCCCGCTCGTCCGGTTCTACCGGGCGCGGGGCTTCCGGGTCGTGGACGAGGAGGATTCGCGGGGCTACCCGCGCGGACGATTGGAGAAGCGGTACCCCGGATAGGCGTGCGGGAGCCGACTGGATCGCAGGCTTCGACCCGCGCTCGGCCGAGCGCGGCTTCCAGCCTGGCCGCCCTCGGGCGCGGGCGACGGCTCCGCCGGAGCGGCAGCGTCCGCCATCGGGCGGCTTGCTGGAAACGCGCGGGAGCCGGTTATATCGCGGGCTTCGACCAGCGTTCGGCGAGGTCCCCGATCAGGGGGATCCTGTAATAGCGCCGCTGGGCGGCCTTCACCGCGGCGATGATCCGGAAGACCAGCGGGACGATGCCGAGGGCGCTCCCGACGCCGCAGGTGAGCACCGAGAGGATCGCGACCGGGATCGCGTAGACGATGGTGGCCGCCGCGAGCAGGATCGCCTGCATCGCGTGGAAGCGGACGAAGGGGTTCTTCGGTTCGGCGAGGAAGACGACGAGTCCGCAGATCCAGCCGAGCAGATAGCAGAGAAGGGCGGCGACGTGCCCTTCGATGTCGCCGATCGTCCTTCCGACGTCGGCCTCGCGGTCCATGTCCATGCGGGTCCCTTTCTGAGGGCGTGCGGGCGCGGTCCGGGCGGCTTGAATCGTCCGGACCGCGGCCGCGCTAGGATTCGAAGCCCGGGAACGGGGTGATGAAGCCGAGCGGGAGGAGCACCAGCAGCGGGATCAGGAAGGAGAGCAGGAAGAGCGCGGCCATCGCGAGAAGCCAGAACGCGGAGAAGGCGATGCCCACGAGGTTGACGACCTTCGCCACCTTCAGGTGGCGGAGCGCCTCGTCCGCCGTCTTCGCCGTCGTGGCCAGGATCGAGAAGACGAGGCCGATGATGCCGAAGACCATGCCGTACAGGCAGACGAGGTTGACGACCGAGAAGACGATCTGGCCCGTCGCCGAAGGAAGGCGCGTCGCTTCGGGCGCACCGGGCGCGGCGGGCGCAGGCGTCGGGAGGGGCGCGGAGGCGTCGGGTCCCGCAGGGGACGAGGAGCGGGAAGCACCGTCCGCTCCGGGCGCCGCGGCGCCGCAGAAGGCACAGTACTTCCCGCTTTCGACGAGCTCCGCACCGCAGTGCGGGCATTCCATGGGGTCCGGTTCCCTTCTCCGTCAGGCGGCCGGCGGCGGCGGGGGCGGCGGCGGGGTGGCGCCGGGCTTCGCGGACCACTTCTCGGCGAGGCCGTAGAGCAGCGGGCACTTGAAGTTCTGCTTCTGGACCGACTTGATGATGCCGAAGACCATGACGACCAGCAGCAGGATGGAGCCGAAGCCGCAGGTGACGATGCTGATGATGTAGCCGATGACGCCGATGATGATGCTCTGCATCGCGGCGAACCGGACGAACTCGTTCTCCTTCTCGGTGAAGAAGAAGATCAGGCCCGCGATGGGCGGGAAGAGGTAGCAGAGGAGCGCCGCGATGTCGCCCCCGAGGCCGCCGAGCTGCGACTTGCCGACTTCGACCGGTTTGTTGTATTCCATGTGCGATCTCCTTTCGTCTGTGGCTTCTTCGGTTCCGCGGTGGTTCGGGCACTACGGATGGGGATGGGGTCAGTAGGTGCTCCACTCGAATCCGGAGAAGTCCCCGGACACTGCGGCGAGGATGATGGGCAGCAGGCCGGCGACGAGCGAGACCACGATGCCGACGACTGCGATGATGATGCCGATGATGTTGAGGGTCTTGGCGGTCTTCAGCTTCTTCGCGCCTTCCTCGTAGGTCGCGGCGCTGCCGGCCATGATGGCGAAGACCAGGGCGATGATGCCGAAGAGCGAGCCGTAGCAGCACAGGATGTTGATGATCGCGAAGACGATCTGGCCGGTCGTCTTGGGCTTGGGCTGCACGACGGGCGGCTGCGCGGGGGCGGCCTGGTAGGAGTACTGGGGCGGCGGGGGCGGCGGGGGCGCGATGGGCGCCTCAGGCTGGGTGGCGCCGCACGCAGGGCAGAACTTGACGCCGTTCGGGATCTCGGCTCCGCAGGATGCGCATCTCATGTCAATCCCTCCTAGTCTGCGCGAGCGCATCACCCGGCTGGCCTCCGGGATTCCGAACGCTCCTAGTACCGAGGATATTGTTTCGGTACCGCTCCGTCAAGGGCGCGTTTCCTCGGCGCGCTTCACGGCGCGAGGAAGGCGAACGGTGCGTAGGGCAGGTTGCGCAGGACCGTGAACGCGACGAGCAGCGCGAAGAGAGGCCATCCCAGCCAGCGGGGGACATCGGGCACGGGCAGGACGGGACGCGCGGCCACGAAGCGGAGCCAGGCCGCGGCGACGACGTAGGCGAGGAACGGCAGGAGCAGGAAGATCAGGGGATTCCGGCCGAACGCCTCGGCGACGCGCAGGTGCAGGAGCGCATGGAGGAGGCGCGTCGTCCCGCATCCCGGACAGTAGAAGCCGAGGAAGCGGTAGGTGGGGCATTGGAGGATCGGCGCGTCCTCCGGGTCGACGGCGAAGGCGAAGGCGAGGCCGGCGGCCGCGAGGAGCGGGGCGCCGATCCCGACGGCCAGGCGCAGCGCGAAGGTCGGGCGCACAGCGGATGCGGATCCGCTCGGCGGCAGGCCGGAGGCGTCCGGCATGCTAGAGCGTCCCGGTGCCCTTCAGCACGGCGACCACGGCGAATTCCACCACGAGCAGAACCACCGCGGTCAGGAGGACGAAACGCGAGCGCTTGCGGGCCTGGTCGGGCGGGAGGATGTCGGGTCGGGCGAGGGAGACGGCGAGGATCGCCATCGACGCGAGACCGAGGAGGCTCGCGACGGAACCGATCAGGATCGTGGCGAGCACGAGCAGGGATGGCAGGAAGCCGAGCTGGTTCGCGGTGCGGTCGGTCATGCGGTCCCTCCAGTCACGGGGCGAGCCAGGCGAAGGCGGGCCAGGGGAGATTCCGGAGCGCCGAGTAGGCCAGCAGGACGGCGACGGTCCAGACGACCGCCTTCCCGCCCAGGCGCGGAAGCGGCAGGACCGGTCCGCCCGGGAGCAGCCGCAGCCAGCCGGCGACGGCGGCGTAGGCGAGCGCGGGCAGCGAGACGACGTACAGCGGGTTCAGCCCGAAGGCCTCGCCGAAATGCCCGTGGAGCAGCGCGGCGGTCGCCCGGGTCGCGCCGCAGGTCGCGCAATACAGACCCGTGACGGCGCGGAGGGGGCAGGCGTAGCCGAGGGCGTCCACCGCGGAGGGCGCGAACGCGAGCAGGGCGAGCGCGCCCGCGGCGGCCGCGAGGAGCGCCGCCGCCGCGATGCGTCTGGCATTCGTCGCCGGTGCGGCCGGCGAAAGGGTCCGGTCCATCTACTTCCTCGCCGGGACTCCGTGCAGCAGGGGGCTGACGCGCTTGTAGACGAGTCCCGTCAGCACCGATACTAGCAGACCCTTGACGAGATTGAAAGGAACGAAGACGTAGAGGAGGAGCGTGCCCATGTCCTTGACGAGCGTGTTGCCCGCCGCGTTGGCGGCGCCGATGATCGCCTCGAGCGGGAATCCCAGCGCGTTGATGTAGAGCGGGAGCAGGAAGAAGTAATTCGCCGCGCAGGCGACCGCGGTCATGACGACGGTGCCGAGGGCCATTCCGAGGAACGCCGCGCCGCGCGTCTTGCGGAAGCGGTACAGGAAGCCCGCGGTACCGACGAATGCGCTGCCGATCACGAAATTCGCCAGCTCGCCGATGCCCGACGTGAAGGACCCGAAGAGGTGGGCCGCATTCTTGATCAGCTCGATCAGGACGCCTGCCAGCGGGCCGAAGGCGAAGGCCGCCAGCAGGGCCGGCAGGTCCCCGATGTCGAGCTTGAGGAAGTTCGGGAAGAACGGCAGCACGGGGATGACGAGGCTGCTCTCGAGGAAGCTGAGGACGATGGCCATCGCGGCCAGCACGCCCACGCGCGTGATCAGCAGGATGCGGTGGCGGTTCTGTTCCATGGGTCGTAACCCTCCTCGTTCCGGCGGCGCCCCTTCCCTTCTCCCGGGAATGCAGCGAGGCCGCCCGTTCCGGGGCGGCCTCGCAGGAAGGACTTCGGTCGGAGGACGCCGATCGCGCGCCGACGGCGCGGACGGAGGCCTCGAGCCTCTCCTTCCATCCTGGCTCGGCACCCGTCGTGCGACGGGTCCCTTACAGTCGGCCGAGGATTCCAACCTCGTCTGCCTTGCGGCTCGCGGGCTCGTCGGACCTGTCGGTCCGCTTCACCGCCGGCCGGGAATTCCACCCTGCCCCGGAGCTTCTTCGACTGTCTGGTGCGTCGGCCGCCGTACGGCCTGGAATGACTATAGCACGGAACCGCCCCGCATGGGAATGGCGGCGCGTCCCGTCGGATGCACGGATCTCACTGCGCCGGGACGCGGCCGCCGCTGGGACGCGATTCCGGCAAGGCCGCGCATTGCGCGCCGAACGGCACCTGTCGCTCCGATCCCGATGCCGGGATCGTCGCACGGTGCCGGGCGCGGCCTGGGCCGGAATCGCTCAAGACCAGATCAGCCACACGAGGAGGTAGCCGGTGACGACCGCCGCGAGCGTGAACGGCACGCTGATCTTCATGAAGGTCCCGGCCTTCACCTCGTACCCGGCCTTGCGCAGGATCCCGAGGCCGGCGATGTTGGCGGACGCGCCGATGGGCGTGAGGTTGCCGCCGAGCGTCGCGCCTGCGAGGAGGCCGAAGTACAGGAGGGTCGGGTCGACGCCCATCCGGGACGCGAGGACCTGGACGACGGGCAGCATGGCGGCTACATACGGGATGTTGTCGATGAATGCGGACAGGAGCACCGATGCCCACAGGATCAGCGTGTAGATCACGAAGACGTTGCCGCCGGCGATCGCGTGGAACGCGTCGGCGATCGCGTCGACGACGCCCGCCTCCTTGATGCCGCCGATCACGACGAAGAGACCTGCGAGCAGCAGCAGCGTGAAGAAGTCGATCTCGACGAGCGACTTGTAGAAGACCTTGTGGTCGCCTGTCTTGAAGAACTCGCGGACCAGGCCGACGAGGAAGACGCCGGTGCAGATCAGGCCGTTCGTGATCGCGGGCTTGCCCGGGAGGTTCAGGCCGAGCACCGTGAACGGGTCGGACGGCACGAAGGAGGCGAGGATCAGGAGGAGCACCGTGCCGCCGAGGAGGATCGACGGGAAGTAGTCGTCGACCTGCGCCTTCTCCTCGACATGGATCGGCTGCCGGTCCTTGCGGAACAGCCAGAGGAGGACGAGCGCCGAGACGAGGGCGGCGGCCTGCATGACGAAGAACAGGCCGACGCGGCCGCGGAAGACGAAGAAGTCGAGGAAGTCGAGGCCGGCGTAGTTGCCCAGCAGGATCGACGTCGTGTCGCCGACGAGCGTCGCGGCGCCCTGGAGGTTCGAGGAGATCGCGATGCCGATGATCGCGGGGACGGGCGAGATCCCGAGCTTCTTCGAGATGGTCATCGCCACCGGCGCCACCATCAGGACGGTCGCGACGTTGTCGACGAACGCCGAGATGATGCCGGCGAAGAGCGACAGCGCGAGGATGGCCCACCGCACGTCGGGCATCCGGTCGATGATCCAGTCGGCCATCTTCGCGGGCATGCGGGACTCGATGAACAGGTACACCACGCCCATCGTTCCGGCGATCATCAGGATCACGTTCCACTCGACGGAGGCGAAGACCTCTCCGAGCGGCAGGATGCCCAGGACCACCATGAGGGCGGCGGCGCCGAGCGCGATGTACGCCCGGACCTTGGGGAGCGCGAGGAGCAGCACGTAGGTCGCGAGGAAGAGGACGAGGGCGACGGTCATCTTCGATCCGGCGGCGAGCGCGAACATGGGGCCTCCTTCTGCGGCGCAGGACGGTGTACGGCTAGAGGAGCTGGTTCCGGACGGCCTTCAGGCGGCCGCCCTCGAAATAGGCGCGCGGGACGCGCTTCCCGGCGAGGCAGACGACTTCGTAGGAGATCGTGCCCATGCGGTCGGCGGTCTCGTCGGCGGTGATCTCCTCGGAGCCCTGCCGGCCGAAGAGGACGACCTCGTCGCCGACGGCGGGCGCGGCGGGCAGGTCGGTGAGGTCGGCCATGCACGAGTCCATGCAGATGCGGCCCACGACCGGGGCGCGCCGTCCGCCGACCAGCACGTCGGCGCGGCCGCCCAGGGCGCGGGAGTAGCCGTCCGCGTAGCCGATCGGGATCGTGCCGATCCGCGAGGGGCGGGCCGTCACGAAGCGCCGTCCGTAGCTGACCGCCGTGCCCGGCTCGACGTCCTTCACCAGGATCAGGTTGGACTTGAGGGCCATCGCCGGGACGAGCGGAAGGCCGCCGGGGCCGAAGCCGGGGCAGTCCTTCGGGGCGATGCCGTAGAGGGCGAGCCCGGGCCGCACGCAGTCGAGGTGCATCTGCGGGAAGCGGGCGAGCGCGGCGCTGTTGCAGGCGTGCTGGAGCGGGATGTGCACGCCGACGCGCCCGAGCTCCGCGACGATGCCCATGAAGCGCTCGAACTGCTGCAGCGCGTACGCGGGATCCGGCTCGTC
>CAIXGU010000108.1 GCA_903919045.1 uncultured Eubacteriales bacterium
CGTGTCGTAGTCGACCCAGACCTGGATCGGCGCCTGCTGGCCCGCCCTCTGCGCGACGGCGACGGCGTTCATCGTGAAGGCGGCGAACGCGCCGAGCAGCACGAGCATCAGGGCGATCGTCGACATCGAGGCCAGCGTGACGAGCGGATGCCGGGCGAGGCTGCGCACGCTCTCGCGCGCGCCGTGGCGGAGCGTCGTGAGCTTCATGCGTCCCCCTTCTCCTCGGCCGCGCGGCGACCCGCCTCCTCGGCCATCTCCTCGAACGGCGGCTCGTCCGGCGCTTCGGCCGGGACCGCCGGCGCCGCCTCCGGCGCGGCGGCGACGCCGTACCCGCTGCGACGGTCGTCGCGGACCACGCGCCCGTCGTCGAGCTCGATCACGCGGCGGCGCATCTTGTCGACGACCGAGCTGTCGTGCGTGCACACGATCACGGTCGTGCCCCGCTGGTGGATCGAATCGAGGAGGGCCATGATCGACTCGCTGTTGCCCGGGTCGAGGTTCCCCGTCGGCTCGTCCGCGAGGATCAGCATCGGGTTGTTGACCATCGCCCGCGCGATCGCCACCCGCTGCTGCTCGCCGCCGGACAGCTCGGCCGGGCGCATGTGCATCTTGTCCTTGAGTCCCACCGTCGACAGGACGATCGGTACGCGGCGCCGGATCAGGCGGCGCGTCGCCCCGACGATCTCCATCGCGAACGCGACGTTCTCGTACACCGTCTTGGTGGGGATCAGGCGGAAGTCCTGGAAGACCATCCCGATGTTGCGCCTCAGGTAGGGGACGTACCGGCGCTCGATGCGGGCGATGTCGTAGCCGTCGATCAGGACGGCGCCGCGGCGAGGGCGCTCCTCGCAGGTCAGCAGCTTCACGAGCGTGGACTTGCCCGAGCCGCTCCGTCCGATCACGAACAGGAATTCGCCGGGGTCCACGAGGAAGCTGACGTCCTTGAGCGCCTCCACCCCGCTGGCGTAGGTCATGCTGACGTCGCGGAACTCGATCAAGGAAACTCCTTCCGGCTAGCCGCGGAGGCCGCGGCCATCGGCCGCGCGGCCGGACGGCCCGTGCCCCTGGCGCTCGAGGTAGCGTCGCACCATGGAGGCCAGTTTGAACAGGACGGCGTCGTCGAAGCGGCGCAGGTCGAGCGAGGTGATCTTCTGCACCTTGTCGAGACGGTAGACGAGCGTGTTGCGGTGCACGAACAGCTGGCGCGAGGTCTCGCTGCCGTTCAGGTTGTTCTCGAAGAACTTCTGGATCGTGAGGAGCGTCTCGCTGTCGAGGGATTCGTAGGCTCCCTTCGGGAAGACCTCGTCGAGGAACATGTTGCAGAGGGTCGTCGGCAGCTGGTAGATCAGCCGCCCGAGGCCGAGCTGGTCGTAGCGCACGACGGCGCGGTCGCTCTCGAAGATCCCGCCGACGGTGAGGGCCATCAGCGCCTCGCGGTAGGACTTCGCCGTGTCCTTCAGGTTCTCGGCCGTCATGCCGATGCCGATGTGCACGCGGGCCATCGACTCCGCGTTCAGGTTGTCGACGATCGTGCGCGCGACGCGGTCGGAGAACTCCCCGCGCTCGCCGTCGAGTTCGGAGACGAGGACGAAGGTCTCCTCGTCCATCGCGAGGACGTGCTCGCGCCGTCCCTCGGGGAAGAGGCCCTGCAGGATCTCGAGGACGCCGACGCTCTCGCCCCTGTCGATGCGGACCAGGAACACGACGCGCGGGGCGTGGAACGAGATCCGGTACTCGCGGGCCTTGAGGGGGATGTCGCCCGGGAGCTCGTTCTCGAGGAGCACGTTCTTGAGGAAGGACTCGCGTTCGGCGTCGGTGTTGCGCTCCTTGAGCGCGGCCTCGATCCATCGGCCGAGCAGCTCGAGGTAGGTGCGCGACGTCGGGTCGGTGCCTTCGATGAAGGCGATCAGGCCCTGGCGGTCCGCCGCGGTGAGCCTCAGGTACGAGCGCCCCGCGGCGATCGCGGTGCGGTCGTCCGTGCCGCCGAAGGCGCGGGCGGACATGTCCTCGGCGCCTTCGCGGCGCTCGTCGGTGCACGCGATCACGGAGCCGGATCCGTCGGTGACGCCCGCGGTGCGGTCCATGACCCGCGCGGCTTCCCGGATGCACTTCCTGATCTCTTCCATCTTTCCCACGCTTTCAAGGGGGCGGAGGCCCGCCCGCCGGTCGGAGTCCGTCACCATCTTATAATGTAATCCCGCCATGTTTCAAGGCGGTTACGCCGGCGCGCCGTTTCGGAGTCGGCCGGCGCGTCCTCCCGGAGACGAAGGAAGGCGCCCCGGGGGGCGCCTTCCGCAGGTCCGGACGTCGGACGGGATCAGTTCGCGATCACCTTCTCGGTGTCCTTGTCGAAGAGCTGGATGTGCGGGGCCTCGAAGGCCATCGGGACCACGTCGCCGACGGCGGCCGTGTTGCGCGGGCTCACGCGGGCGATCGCGCTCACGCCGTCGATCGTCAGGTAGAGCAGCGTCTCGGAGCCGAGCATCTCGACGACCTCGACGTTCGCCGTGACCTTGCAGTCCTTGTACTGGACGAGGTGCGCCTCGTCGTCGCGGATCGCCTCGGGGCGAATGGCCATGACGACTTCCTTGCCGACGTACTCGCGGACTTCGGGCCTCTTCGCCTTGTCGTCCGGCAGGCGGACGGAGGTGTTGTTGAAGGTCGCCCAGATGCCGCCGTCCTTCTCGGACAGGACGGTGTTGAAGAAATTGATCTGCGGGGTTCCGAGGAAGCCGGCGACGAACATGTTCACGGGCTTCTCGTAGAGGGCCAGCGGGGAGTCGACCTGCTGGATGAAGCCGTCCTTCATGACGACGATGCGCGTGCCCATCGTGAGGGCCTCGGTCTGGTCGTGCGTGACGTAGATGAACGTGGTCGCCAGGCGCTGGTGCAGCTTGGTGATCTCGATTCTCATCTGGACGCGCAGCTTGGCGTCGAGGTTCGACAGCGGCTCGTCGAGGAGGAAGACCTTCGGCTCGCGGACGATCGCGCGGCCGAGGGCGACGCGCTGGCGCTGGCCGCCGGAGAGGGCCTTCGGCTTGCGGTCGAGGAGGTGCTCGATCTCGAGGACGCGGGCGGCCTCGTGCACGCGGCGCTTGATCTCGTCCTTCGGCACCTTGCGGAGCTTGAGGCCGAACGCCATGTTGTCGAACACCGTCATGTGCGGGTACAGCGCGTAGTTCTGGAACACCATCGCGATGTCGCGGTCCTTCGGCTGGACGTCGTTGACGAGACGGTCGCCGATGAAGACCTGGCCCTCGGTGATCTCCTCGAGGCCGGCGATCATGCGCAGGGTGGTCGACTTTCCGCAGCCGGAAGGACCGACGAGGATGATGAACTCCTTGTCCTCGATGTCGAGGGAGAAGTCGCTGACCGCGATGACGCCGCCATCATACTTCTTGAAGACGTTCTTGAGGACTACGCTGGCCATGGGGTACCTCCTGGGCGATCTCGCGCCGGTCGGCGCGAAGGCTGGGGACTCGGGGCGGAATCGATAGGGGCAGAGTCAGGATACCATCGCCCCGCGCCCCGATTCCATTCGCAATAGTGCCAAACCTTCCCTCCCGGAATTGAACGGAAGCGCCAAGGCCGCGCCGCCGGGATGGCATGGACGGCGGCGCGGACGGTACGGACGCACGGAAGAGCGCCCCTTGCATAATTGAATATTTATGCAATATAATGCATTTTTATTATTCAAGGGCCCGCGGACCCCTGACGTATAATGGGGGCACGGAGGACAGCGGAATGGCGGACGGAGCGAGGATCGGGATCGTCGGGGCGACGGGATACGTGGGGCTGGAGCTGGTGCGGCTGCTCGCCGGGCACCGCCGCTTCCATCTCACCGAGCTCGTCTCCCAGAGCCACGTCGGCGTGCCCTTCTCCGATGTGCATCCCGCGTTCCGCTCGATCGTCGACCAGCCCTGCGGCGACCTCTCCCCCGAGCGCCTCGCCGAGCGTTGCGACTTCGTCGTGACCGCCCTCCCGCACGGCGTCTCGTCGGCCGTCGTCCCGCAGCTGCTCGACCTGCGCCTGCGCGTCCTCGACCACAGCGGCGATTTCCGCTTCCGCGACGCCGCCGTCTACCAGGCCGCCTACGGCCTCGCGCACCCCCGCCCGGACCTCCTCGCCGAAACCGTGTACGGGCTGCCCGAGCACCACCGCGCGGGACTCCGGAAGGCGCGCCTCGTGGCCAACCCGGGCTGCTACCCCACCTGCTCCCTCCTCCCGCTCGTCCCGCTCCTGCGGGCGGGCGCGGTCGACCCGCGCACGATCGTCATCGACGCCGCCTCCGGCATCTCGGGAGCCGGCCGCAAGGCCGACGTGCCGTACCTGTTCACCGAGGCCGCCGAGAGCTTCAAGGCCTACGGCGTCCGGGGGCACCGGCACCGCCCCGAGATCGAGCAGGAGCTCTCGCTCGCCGCGGGGGAGCCGGTCGCCGTCACGTTCGTCCCGCACCTCGCGCCGATGAAGCGCGGCATGCTCGCGACGATCCACGCCGCCGTCGCGCCCGGGCTCGACGAGGCCGACCTCCGCGGGATCCTCGCGGACGCCTACGCCGGCGAGCCGTTCGTGCGGCTGCTGCCCCCGGGCGTCTTCCCCGAGACGCGGAGCACGGTCGGGACCAACTTCGCCGACATCGGCCTGCACTTCGATGCGCGGACGGGCCGCGCGACCGTCCTGTGCGCGATCGACAACCTCGGGAAGGGCGC
>CAIXGU010000109.1 GCA_903919045.1 uncultured Eubacteriales bacterium
CGTTCGGGCGTCGACAGCCGCGGGAAGTCGCCGGTCGCGCCGCAGAGGTAGAGGCCTGCGACCGGCCGGACGAGGAGACGGTCGACCAGCGCCTCGAGCGCCGGGAGGTCGAGACCGCCCTGCTCGTCGCAGGGCGAGGCCAGCGCGGGAACGATGCCCTGGAATCGGGCGCGGAGCGTCGCATCCATGGAAGGGACCTCCTTCTAGGCGGCCGCGGCGGAACGGATCGGGCCGGCGCCGCTTGCGGGCGCGGTGCGCCGGCCTTCCGACTCTACCGTCTCCGGTCTTCCACCGGGATGGTTCCGTTCGGCATTCCGGTGCGTTTTCTTCGGGTGTCCGCCGGTCGATGTCGTATACTGGGTGGGACCGACCCGATTCTCCCCAGCAAGGAGCGACGCATGCCGATCGACGCCGTCCCCTCGACCTTCTCGACGGAACACGACTTCGCCGCCCTGGTCGAGGCGTTCCCGCTGCCGGGGACCTTCCTGGGCGCGGTGCGCCACGGAGAGGGCCACATCCACGACACGTACGCCGTCTGGTTCCGGGAGCCCGACGGGTCGGCGCGGCGCTGGCTGCTGCAGCGCATCAACGGGACGATCTTCCGGGAGCCCGACGGGCTCATGGCGAACATCGAGGCCGTGACGCGGTTCCTCCGGGAGAAGGCCGCGGCGGAGGGCCTCGATCCGGACCGGCGGACGCTGCGGATCGTGCGGACGCACGCGGGGACGCCGCTGCACCGCGACGCGGAGGGCGGATGCTGGCGGATGTGCCTCTTCGTCGAGGGGGCGCGGACGTACCAGCTCGCGAAGCATCCGGGGCACCTCCGCGAAGCCGGCCGCGCGTTCGGCGCGTTCCAGCGGCACCTCGCGGACTTCCCGGCGCACACGCTGCACGTGACGATCCCGCGGTTCCACGACACGCCGGCCCGCTACGCGGCGTTCGAGGAGGCGGTCGCGCGCGATGCGGCGGGCCGGGCGGCGGGCTGCGCGGCGGAGATCGCCTTCGCGCGGGCGCGGGCCGGCGAGACCGGGCACCTGATCGCGGCGCACGCCGAGGGGCGCGTGCCGATGCGGGTCACGCACAACGACACGAAATTCAACAACGTCATGATCGACGACGCGACGGGCGAGGGGATCTGCGTGGTCGACCTCGACACCGTCATGCCGGGGCTTTCGCTCTACGACTTCGGCGACGCGGTGAGGTCGGGGGCGAGCGCGGCCGAGGAGGACGAGCGGGACCTGTCGAAGGTCCGGCTGGACCTCGGCCTGTTCGAGGCCTTCGCGGCCGGCTTCCTCGAGACGGCCGGCGCGGCGCTCACGCCCGACGAGATCGGTCTCCTCGCATTCTCGCCGAAGCTGATCACGTTCGAGCTCGGGCTGCGGTTCCTCGCGGATCACCTGAACGGCGACGCCTACTTCCGGGTGCACCGGGAGGGCCACAACCTCGACCGCGCGCGCAACCAGTTCGCGCTCGTCGCCGACATGGAAGCGAAGATGCCGGAGATGGAGCGCATCGTCGACCGGCTCACGGAGCGGGACTGAGCCGCATCGGCCAGGACGCCCCCTTCCGCGAGGACGGGAGGGGGTTATTGACATATGCCCAAAACTGGCGTATCTTGCAATTGGGCATATGCCCGATAAAATGAAGGGAGGCATGCGACATGCCGAATCAGGATGGAACGGGTCCGAGAAGCCTCGGACCGAACGGCGCCCCGCAGGGGGGCCGCCACCGGCGCCAGGGCCGCGGTTTCGGCCGCGGCTGCCGCCGGAACGGCGGCGAAGGCGCGGGACCGTGCCGGCAGACGCTCGAGGACCGCATCGCGGCGCTCGAGAAGCGGCTGGAGACGTCGAAGGACTAGCAGCGGCGGCAGGAGGGAACCCCTGCCGCCGACCCGAAAGGAGACGCGACGATGCCGCGGCCGATGAAATGGAGACGGGTCTGCAGCCTGCCCGGGAACACCGAATTCGGGCCGATCGGCGCCTCCGCGGGAGGCGTCGGGACCGTCGCGATGACCGTGGACGAATACGAGGCGATCCGGCTGATCGACCTGGAGGGGATGACGCAGGAGGAGTGCGCGGAGCAGATGGGCATCGCGCGCACGACGATCCAGCGCGTCTACGACGGGGCGCGGCGGAAGATCGCCGAATCGATCGTGGACGGACGTCCGCTGCACATCGGCGGCGGCGAGTTCCGGCTGTGCGACGGGGACCACGAGAACTGCTTCCGGAAGGGCTGCGCCCGCGCGCGGTGCCGCGGGGGCGACGGCTGCGGGCCGGCGGCCGGCGGCCCGGGACCGGGGCGCGGACACGGCCGCAGGCACGGACAGGGGAGGACCTGACATGGCGAAGACGGGACCGGAGACCCGGGGCGAGGACCCGTTCGCGCAGTTCCGCGCGGAACCCAACGCGATGAGCCGCGTCCGGCGGGTGGTCGGCATCGCGAGCGGCAAGGGCGGCGTGGGGAAGTCGACGGTGACGTCGCTGCTCGCCGTCGCGCTCCAGCGGAAGGGGCTCTCCGTCGCGATCCTGGACGCCGACATCACGGGGCCGTCGATCCCGACGGCCTTCGGGATCCGCGAGAAGGCGGGAGGCACGGAATTCGGGCTCCTGCCGGCGCGGAGCGCGGGCGGCATCCCGGTGATGTCCGTCAACCTGCTCCTCGGCGACGAGACGGAGCCGGTGGTCTGGCGCGGCCCGATCCTGGCGAACACGGTCAAGCAGTTCTGGTCGGACGTGATGTGGGGCGACGTCGACGCGATGCTCGTGGACCTGCCGCCGGGCACGGGAGACGTGCCGCTGACCGTGTTCCAATCGCTGCCGATCGACGGCATCGTCCTCGTGACGTCGCCGCAGGATCTGGTGGGGATGGTCGTCCAGAAGGCGGCCAACATGGCCCGGAAGATGGGCGTGCCGATCCTGGCCGTCGTGGAGAACCTGCAGCACGTCGTCTGCCCGCACTGCGGCGAGGAGATCCCGCTGTTCGGGGAGGCGAAGCTCCACCGGGTCGCGGAGCGGCTCGGGACGGAGACGGCCGTCGGGCTGCCGCTGGACCCCGCGCTCGCGGAGGCCTGCGACGCCGGAACGGTGGAATCGTATGGGGAGCGCCGGCTGGACGCGGTCGCGGACCGCATCGCGGCGCTGCCGGAAAGGGAGGGAGCGACATGAGGATCGCCATCGCCTGCGACGACAAGGGACGGCCGGACCACTTCGGCCATTGCGCGACCTTCGAGATCTACGGCACGGAGGACGGCCGGGCCCGCAAGGAGGCCTCCGTTCCGAATCCGGGGCATCGCCCGGGCTATCTGCCGCTGTTCCTCCGGGACCAGGGCGTGGGCGCCGTGGTCGCGGGGAGCATGGGCGAGCACGCGCGCGCGATCTTCGCGCACAACGGCATCGAGACGTACCTCGTGGAGGGGATCGGGACCGACGAGGCCGCCGACCGCCTCGCGAAGGGGACGCTGGTCTCGAACGCCGCGCCTTGCGCGGGCCACGGGGACGAGCACGGGCACGGGCACGAGCACGGGCACGGATAGGTCCGCGAGGAAGGCGAGGAGATGGCGCGCATGAGCGGACGAAGCCGACCCGGTTCCTCGGCTTCGACGGGATGCCGTGCCCGATGGCCATCGACCAGCTGGCGCAGGTCCTGCCCACCCTCGGCATCGGGGACACCGTCGAGGTGCGCACGGACGACCCCGGCGCCGTCGCCGACTTCCCCGCCTGGGCGAGACGAGCGGCAACGAGCTGCTGCAGATCGAGCAGCGGAAGGGCGAGATCCGGATCGTCATCCGGCGGCGGGTCTAGCCCGTCCCGGAAAGGGCTCTAGACAGGCCTGATCCGGTCCGGGTCCAGCAGGACGGCCAGGCGGTCGAGTTCGTCCGTCGGACTCCCCGCGGCCGCTTCTCGGCGTCCCGTCTCCTGCAGGACGTCGATCACGTCCCGGCTCTGCGGGAGCAGGAAGCCCGCTTCCCGGATGAGGTCCTCGGCCATCCTCCGGTTCGACGCGGACAGCGCGGCCGCCAGCTGGCGGACGACCGGATCCTTCGCCGCGCGCGCCGCAGCGTCCGCCTGCAGCGCCTGCTCCATCTTGCCGACCGCGAGCGCGCGCAGCGCCGCGCGCACGGCGTCCGCCTTCGGCTGCGGCGGCGGATTGGTCTTCGGGAGCAGGGAGATCGCGTGGGACGGGCAGGCGTCGACGCACGCCCGGCAACCCTCCAGGCACTTCGCGGCGTCGATCTGTCCGGTCTCGGTGTCCGTGGCGCCGGTCGGGCAGACATAGAGGCACAGGCAATCCTTCGTGCACAGGCGGATATTCCTCACCGCAGGCATGCCGGTCACCTCCTTGCGATCTCGAGGATCTTGAGCTTCGGCACCTTGCAGACGGGACAGACGTCCGGTGGCGCGTCGCCGACGTAGACGAACCCGCAGATGTCGCAGACGTAGACGCGGGCGTCGCGGAGGAAGCCGTCTCCGTCCCGCTCATATCGTTGGAGGATCGATTTCAGGATCGTCGAGGTCTTCTCGCACCAGGCCAGCGCACGGAGCGCGCCGCGGTCCGCGGTCGCGACGGCCAGCGCCCGTGCGGACGGGATGCCCGCCTCGAGATCTGCGCGGATGCCGTCGGCGAGGCCGGCGATGCCCGCGGGGCCGACGGGGGAGGCGGCTGCGGCGCGCTCGCGGAAGCGGTCCGCGAGCTGCTGGAGGAGTCCGGTCTCCTCCTCCCGGTGCTGCTGTTCGGTTCCTTTGGCGAGATTCGCGAAGAGGGCCGCGAGCGTCCGGTCGTCGAGTTCGCGCAGGGAATGGCCGTCCGGATCCATGGGCTGCATCGGCATGGATACCACCTCCCGTGTAATTGACATATGCCCTATACAGGATATCATGAGGGGGGACCGCACTCAAGCGTCCGGAGAGGCAGGAACAGGAACATGGAGAGAACCGACGTCCTGGTGATCGGCGGCAGCGCGACCGGCATGGTCGCGGCGATGACGGCGAAGGCGACGTACCCAGCGAAGAGCGTCACCCTGATCCGCAAGGAAGAGAAGGTGATGGTCCCCTGCGGAATCCCCTACATCTTCGACGCGGTCAAGACCAGCGACAACAACATCATGGCGGACGCGGGGCTCGTGAACCTCGGCGTCCGGATCGTCGTGGACGAGGTCACGGCCGTCGATGCGGGCGCGAAGGTCGCCACGCTGAAGGCCGGCGTGCCGATCGCCTACGACAAGCTGATCCTGGGCACGGGGTCGCTGCCCACGGTGCCGCGCTGGCTCAAGGGCGCGGACCTGAAGAACGTCTTCACGATCCCCAAGAGCAAGTCGTATCTCGATGACCTGCAGGCCCGCCTCCAGGGTCTCGAGAAGGTGGTCGTGGTCGGCGCCGGCTTCATCGGCGTCGAGGTGTCCGACGAACTCCGCAGGGCCGGCAAGGACGTCACGCTGGTCGAGCTCCTGCCGCATGCGCTCGGAACAACCTTCGACGACGAGTTCGCGACGGAGGCGGAGGCCCTCCTGGCCGCCCGCGGGGTGGTGCTGCGCACCGGCCGCGGGGTGAAGGAGCTCCAGGGCGACGGCGCGGTCCGGACGGTCGTGCTCGACGACGGAACGACGCTGCCCGCGGAGGCGGTGATCCTCTCCCTCGGGTACGCGCCCAACGCGAAGCTCGCGAAGGCGATGGGCCTCGACCTCAACGCGTTCGGCTTCGTGAAAGCCGACCAGTACCGGCGCACCAGCCTTCCGGACGTCTTCGCGGCCGGGGATTGCGCCGAGAAGGTCGACTTCGCGACCGGCAAGCTCAGCCGGATCATGCTGGCGTCGACCGCGTGCACCGAAGCGCGCACCGCAGGCCTGAACCTCTACGAGCTCAGCACCTTCGGCGCCTTCCGCGGCACCGTCGGCATCTATTCGACCTGCATCGGCGACACCGCCTTCGGCGTGGCCGGGCTGATCGAGAAGCACGCGGTCGCCGAGGGGTTCCGGATCGTCACCGGCTCCTTCTCGGGGGTCGACCGGCACCCAGGCAAGATCGCCGATGCGCACAAGGAGACGGTGAAGCTCGTCGTCTCGAAGGAGACCGGCGTGATCCTGGGCGGCGAGGTCATGGGCGGCAAGGGCGCCGGCGAGCTGGTCAACGTGATCGGCCTGGCCATCCAGAGCCACATGACCGTGAACGACCTGCTCATGATGCAGATCGGCACGCACCCGATGCTGACCGCCTCTCCGGCGGGCTTCCCGCTGATCAAGGCGGCCGAGGCCGTCCAGAAGGCGCTCCGTTCCGCGTAGCCCCGGCCGGGAGGTGGACGATGGCCTACGGTGAACCTACCGATCCGCGGGCGGGGCTGGTCTCGGTCACGTTCCGCGCCCTTCCCCCGGACCGCGTGGCGTCGCTCGCCGCCGCGGCGGGACTCGCCGGGATCGAGTGGGGCGGCGACGTCCACGTGCCGCACGGCGACCTCGCCGCCGCGCGTCGGGTGCGCCGCTGGACCGTCGACGCGGGGCTCGCCGTCGCCTCGTACGGGTCCTACTGGCGCGCCGGCGACGCCGCACCGGGAGAGGGACCGGACCCGGACGCCGTCCTCTCTACGGCGGAAGCGCTGGGCGCGCCGCACGTGCGGGTCTGGGCGGGCCGGCAGGGATCGGCGGACTGCCCGGAGGACCTGAGACGCCGCATCGCGGAGGACCTCGCGGCGTTCGCCGCATCGGCGGCGGACCGCGGCCTCGCGGTCTCGCTCGAGTATCACGGCGGGACGCTGACGGACACCGCGGCGTCGGCGCTGCGCCTGCTCGACGAGGCGGGGGCGCCCGGCCTGCGGCTGTATTGGCAGCCCCTCGGCGGCCGGACCCCGGACGAGCGCGCCGCGGACCTCGCGCGGGTCGCGCCGCGGCTCTCGAACCTGCACGTCTACCAGTGGGCGGGCGACGAACGCCGGCCGCTGGCCGAAGGCGGAGCGGAATGGACGCGGTACCTGCGGATCGCGCGCGGGACGGGCGCCCCGGGGTGGGCGCTGCTGGAGTTCGTGCGCGGGGACGACCCGGCGCGGCTCGCGGAGGATGCGGCGGCGCTGCGGAGCTGGCTGGAGACGGAGGGCTGACGGTTCGGCCGCTCCAGGCCGACTCCGGGCTTCGACCCGGCCCGCCGCTTCAGGCCATCGCCGCCAGCATCGCGGCCGTCACCTCGCGCTCCGACGGCGCGCCGTCCAGATAGCGCACGACCTCCTCGGCCATGGCGTCGCCCATGCGGAGGCACTCCCGGTTCAGGCTCCCTGCGATGTGCGGGGTGAGGAAGACGTTGGGCACGTCGCGGAAGCGCGCGGGGTCCGGCGGCTCGGGCCAGACGACGTCGAGGACGGCGGTGCGGTCCGGGGCGTCCCGGAGCGCGCGCAGCAGGTCCTCCTCGACGACGGTGGCGCCGCGCCCGGTGTTGAGGAACGTCGCGTCGGGAAGCATGCGGTCGAACAGCCGGCCGTCGAGCAGGCCCTTCGTCTCCGGCTTGTCCGCCAGGTGGTTCGAGACCGTCCGGCAGGTGGAGAAGATCTCCTCGAGGCCCGCCTTCCGCACGCCCAGCCGCGCGGCGTCGGCGTCGGAGAGGAACGGGTCGTACACGAGGACCTCGAGGTCGTGCGCCTGCAGGAAGCGGGCGACGAGCGTCCCGATGCGCCCGGCGCCGAGCAGGCCGACGCGCTCCCGGTAGTTCCCCGGGAAACGCGCCGCGTAGGCGCGGCCCGCGGCGTAATCCGCCTTCGCGCGGAGCTGGGCCTGGAACCAGCCCTTGTTCGCCAGCAGGATCTGGGCGGCGGCCATCTCGGCGACCGGCACGGCGTTCTCGCCCCACGCGCTGAACACGCGGACGCCCCTCGCGAGGAGCGGCCCGGCGAAGGCCTGCACGCTGCCGGCTGCATAGAAGACGGCCTCGAGCGCCGGCAGGAGGCGTCCCCATTCCTCGGCGGCGAAGGACGGCATGCCCCAGGTCGAGAGGACGAGGCGGACGTCGCGGAAGCGCGCGGGGTCGGCGGCCAGCGCCGCGGAGGAGACGGGGCCGTCCGGGATCCCGAGGCGGTCGGCGAGCCGTCGGCGCGCCGCGTCCCCGTACACGTCCTCGAACGGGACCAGCGGGGCGTCGAGCAGGTAGAGGGCCATCGGCTTCGGCGGCATGGGCGCTCCTTTCAGGCTCCTTCTCCGGATCCTCCGGGACCGACGAAGGGGTCTCCGGCCTCTTCGAGGAAGCGGCGCAGGGCGAGCAGGTGCTCCGGCGGCGTGAGGAGCGACACGACGCCCGTGCCGAGGGCGAAGCGGCGCGTTCGGGCGGCGAGGCCGAGGAGCGCGCCGGCGCGGGCGAGGATCGCCGGGACCGGGCCGGACTCGACGAGCCGGGGGTCGAGATTGCAGCGCAGCGTGGCGCCGCGGTCGCGGGCCGGGCCGAGGAAGGCTTCCGGGTCGGCGTCGTAGTCGGCGACCAGCAGCGTGGTGCCGGTGGCGAGGAGCGCGGGGAGGAGGGCGGACGTGTCGCCGCCGATCACGAGCGGAGCGGCCGCGGCGCCGCCCGCCCGGATGCGGGCGATCAGGCGCGCCTCCCGGGGGGCGGCGAAGGCGGCGTAGAGCGCCGGCGACAGGAGCGGCGGCGTCGCCCAGGACTCGAACAGGGTGACGCCGCACCCGAGCCCGAGCGCCGCCTCGGCGTATCCCGCCTGGTGCGCGAGCAGCGCGTCGAGCAGGCCGGCCGCCCACTCCGGATCGTCGAGGCAGGCGCCGACGAACCCGTCGTAGCCGCAGAGCTCGACCGCGATCGAGAAGGGGCCGCAGAGGGCCACCGACACCGGCACTTCGGCGCCGATCGCACGGCGCACGCGGTCGGCGGCGTCGAGCGTCGCGCCGATGCGGCCGCGGTCCCGGGAGAAGGAGAGGTCGGGCAGCGCGGAGCCGGCCGGCAGGGGGTGGCCCGCGATGCCGGGGACGGCGTCGTCGGCGTGGTAGCGGACGGGGCAGCCGAGCGCCTCCGCCTCGACGTTGTAGACGTCGATCCCCACCGTGACGAGGTCGTGGCCGTAGCGGGCGTAGGCATCCAGGTGGGCCGCGGCGAGGAGGCCGGGGTCGCGGGCGCAGTCGCTGGGCGTGCGGCCGATGCCGCGCGCGGCGTGCTCGAGCACCGTCGGCAGGTAGGGGATCCGATCCACCCGTTCGCCGCGGGCGAGGGCGGCGTTGCGCTCCCGCGCGGTCATGCGGGCGGCGCCGCCGCGCCGGCGGCAGCCCGGTCGATCGACGCCCGGAAGTCGAGCAGGGGTCCGCCGTCGTAGGGGAAGGACTCGAACGAGAAGCCGTCCCCGAAGGCCGCCCGGATGCGGGCGAGGACGGCGTCGCGGCCCTCGATCGCCTCGAGGCGGCGGAGGGCGGCGTGGTCCTGGAGCGCCTCGTGGAAGACGACGAGCCGGAGCGATTCGACGCAGCCGCCGGGGACGGGATAGACGGAGAAGGGATCGCCGGAGGGGAAGGCGCCGTCGGCGTCGGTGACGGCGTACGGGTCGATGGCCCGCTTCGAGAGCTGGGACGCGTAGAAGTTGTAGCCCCACTGGAGGATGCCCTGGAGGTCGTGGTAGTAGAGCTGGATGCCCAGGATGCGGTTCCGGCCGGAGGGCATCGCGAGGAACCGGTTCGAGACGCGCTGGTTCTGGCCGCAACAACAATAGGTCCACAGGGGGCGGTCGCCGCGGGGCAGGAAGGGGCCGAGGTGGTCGAGGGCCACGACGGGGACGTGGTCCGGCCCGAGGCCGCCGAAGGCCGGGTCGGAGACGGCGTCGAGGATCGGGAGGCCGTCGAGGAGGCGGGAGACGTGGCGGTACGCGATCCGGTACCGCTCGGCGTGGCGCTCCTCGGGCTCGTCGGAGACGTGGAAGCAGCAGGCGCCGAGCAGGCCGAGTCCGTCGAGGTGCGCGCGCAGGGCGGGCAGGAAGGCGTCGAGGAAGGCGAGGTAGTCGGCCCCCAGGGCGTCGGACGCCCAGCCGAACGCGTCCTCGTCGCGGCCGTCGCGCGAGACGACGATGCGCGGCGCCGAGGCGAGGCCCCACTGGGAGAAGAGGTGCGCGAACTCGAAGACGCGGATGCCTTCCGCGCAGCCGAGGGCGATCCAGCGGTCGAGGAGGGCGAAGTCGAACGCGTAGCCGCCGCCGGGCAGGGCGCGCACGCCGACGAGCTGGGCCGTGGGGCGGCGGCCGCCGACGGCGGTGTCGAGCGGCGGCGTGAAGAGGGGCGTGAGCAGGTGGGTGACGCCGTGGGCGACGGCGGTGCGGAGGTACGCCGCGAGAAGGGTCCAGAACGGTTCGGAGAAGATCGCGACGCCGTGGGCGGAGGCGATGCCGTCGCAGTGGAGCCACTGCGAGAACGAGACGGACTGCGGGGGGAGCGACCCGTCGAGGACGTCGGCGCGGTAGGTGCTCTCGGCGTGCAGGAGGGGCCGGGCGGCGCCGGGATCGGGGTCGGTGGCCTCGGAGGAGAGGCGGAGGGTCACCGGGTGCGCGCCGACGGGCAGGGGGCGCTCGTCCGTGCCGCGGATCCGGACCCAGAAGGCTTCCCAGCGGCCGGGGACGAGCCAGGTCGTCCCGTCGGGCGGAAGGGTCGCGAGCACGTCCGGGTAGAGGCCGGGCGTCGTGCGGAGATAGCCCTCGTCGCGCCGGTCGTAGGCGGGCAGCTCGGACGGGACGGAGAGGATGCGGCGCACCTCCGTCCAGGGCGCGAGAGGGGAGTCGACCTCGATGCGGGCGGGCGTGCGCCCCCAGCAGGCTCCCTCCTGGAAGACCGCGAGGACGAAGGAATGCGACGCGTTGCGCAGGAGGACGCCGGCGTCGCGCTCGGGGCCGCGGCCGGGCTCGTCGGCGAAGACCTTCTCGAGGGAGCCGAGGAGGCGCGTGCGGAGCGCGGGAACGGCCGGAGGGGGCGCAGGCGCGGCAGCGGAAGCGGAGCCGTGGGTCTCGGTCATGGCGCGTTCTCCTCCCGGGTCCAGTATACCGGGTTCGTGAAGCCGGCGAGGCGGCCTTCGCCGTCCCGGACGTCGAGACGGAGCCAGCCCGACGGGCGGTCGGGGAGCGGCACGGACAGCACGGCGGCCGAGCCGTCGACGGGCAGCGCGACGCGGAGGCGGATCCCGCCCGCGCCGACGAGCTCGCCGCGGAGGGGTCCGGGGACCGACGGCGCCGGGAGGGCGGCCGCGCGGACCGCGAGGGCGGCCGGCGCGGAGGGCGGCACGGACAGGACGTCGCCCGGGAGGCGGTCGGGGTGCTGGCCGGGAACGGCGGGACCGACGGCGAGGCCGGGGAGGAAGCCGCGCCCGACGGCCGCCCGGCCGGCGCGGATCGCGGAGAGGACGTCGTCGTGGGAGAGGGGGAGCGCGGCGCAGCGGACGAAGGTCGTCGGGTCGCCCGGCCGCGCGCCGCCGTCCGCGGCGTGCTTGCCCTCGGCCGGCCCGTGGTAGTCGCTGCCGCCGACGCCGACGGTCCGGCTCCCGCGCGACAGGGCGTCCGTCCAGAGGGCGAGCGCGGCCTCCGCGGCGTCCGCGGCGCCGGGGTGCGTCGGGTCGCACAGGATCTCGAGCGCGTCGAAGGGCGCCCCGTCGTCGGGCAGGGCGCCGCAGCGCCAGTGCCAGGGTGGGAAGCAGGGGTGGCAGAGGACGAGGAGGGCGCCTTCGGCGCGGAAGCGGGCGCGGAGACGCGCGAGGTCGGCGCAATCGGCGAAGGCCGCGCCGGGGGCGTCCGGGATCAGGCCGTCCGCCGGCAGCGGGCCGAGACGGAGGAAATGCCCCACGGGGGTCGTGAGCTCGACGCCGCCGAGCGCCGCGGCGCCGCCGAGCGTGCGGGGCGGCTGGAGGACCTGGTGGTCGGCGAAGGCGAAGAAGGAATGGCCGGCCGCGAGGTTGGCCTCGGCGAGCCGGTCCGGCGCGAGGACGCCGTCCGAGAGCGTCGTGTGCTGGTGGAGGTCCCCGGCGGCCCAGCCCTCGCCGCCGAAGCGCAGGACGAGGGGCGCGGCGGGCGCCGCGAAGGCGCGCTCGAGGGACTCCGCGGCGGGGCATGCGTCGTCCGGGTCTCCGGGGCCGTCGGAAGCCTCGGCGCCGAGGGGCGCCACGGTGCCGGTCCAGCGCAGGGGGCGCGGTCCGCCGGCATCGAGCGGGGAGACGTTGCGGACGGCGGCGCGCCAGGTCCAGTCGCCGGGCGGCAGCGGTCCGGTCCGGGCGTTCAGGGACGTGCGGGCCGCGTCGGCGGACACGATCGCCGCCGGGGAGACGCCGGCCTTGTAGCGGATGACCTGCAGCCGGAGCCGCCCGTCCGGGTCGAGCACCTCCAGCAGGACCTGCAGGCCGCGCTCCAGCGCGAGACGCACCGACAGCGCGCCATCGCCGGACGGGGCGAGGTCCGGCAGGACGAAGGTCCCGGTCGCGATGCGGAACGACAGGTCGCCGGCGGGGGCGACGCCGCCGAAGGAGACCGCGGCGGGACGGGAGGTCATGCGCGCAGCTCCGGGGTCCGCGGGTCGCGCGGCAGGCCGTCGGCGAGGCTCTCGTCCGCCGCGAGCGCGGTGAGGGAGGCGAGGACGCCGGCGCGGATGCGGTTCTCGGGCGCGCCGGCGTCGATCTGCCGGACCAGGTCCGCGACGAGGCCCTCGTCCCCGCCTCCATGGCCTCCGCCTTCGCCGTCGGGGCGCAGGACCTCCTCCCCTCCGCGGAGGGGCCGGATGCGGATCTCGTTTCGGAGGAAATCGGCGTCCAGCGTGGCCGCGGAACCGACGACGGTCCAGCGGCGCGTCTCCTCGGGCGCGAGCATGCGGAGCTCGAAGCGGGCGACCGTGCCGTCCTCGTAGCGCAGGAGCAGGCTCTCGTGGTCGACGATGTCCTTCTCGCTGTTGTAGACGCAGAGGTCCGACAGGGAATGGAAGCCCTCGTAGTTCCGGTCGTAGTAGGCGTAGTCGAAGGCGAACGGGCACGTGTCGTACCGCGGGCAGCCGCGGCAGGTCGCGGGGACCGACGGGTCCGGCACGAAGTGGCGGAGGCCGCCGGCCGCGGACACGGAGACGGGGTCGCACCCGATGACCCAGTTCAGGAGGTCGAGGTCGTGGGAGCACTTGGCGTTGAGCAGGCCGCCGTTGTTGCGGGAGAAGCGGTGCCAGCGCCGATAGAAGCTGCCGGCGTGGCGGGGGTCGAGCATCTCGGCCGCCGTGATGCCGACGACCGTGCCGAGCCGGCCGGAGCGCACGACGTCGCGCAGCGCGCGGAAGAACGGGGCGTAGCGGAGGACGAAGCCGACCTGGATGGCCCCGGGGTGGTCCTTGAGACCCCGATAGGCGCGCAGGAGGTCCGCGCGGGTCGTCGCGACGGGCTTCTCGACGAGGAGGTGCTTCCCGGCGGCGGCCGCGGCGAGCGCGACGTCCACGTGCGCCGTATCGGGCGTGCAGACGACGACGACGTCGACGTCCGGACCGGAGACGGCGGCGCGGAAGTCGGTCTCCAGGCGGATCGCGGGGTCCGCGTCGAACCAGCGGCGATGGTAGGCGGCGAGGCGGTCCGCGTCGAGGTCGCAGAGCACCGCCACCCGCTGGCCCGGGAGACGGCGGATCTCCTCGCGGTAGGCGAGGGAGCGGGCGCCGGTGCCGATCAGGGCGAAGTCCATGGGGCCACCTCCGGGGGAGCGGGACGCGGCGCGGACGGCGCGGGCGCGGGGCGGGGGGACAGGCGGAGGACGAGGGGACCGAGCAGGCCGGAGGGCTTGGGGACGCGGTCCATCCGCACGCTGAGGCTATTCGTCGCATCGATCTCGAGCTTGTTGTCCCCGGGCGCGACGAGGTCCGTCAGGTCGAAGCGGAAGGGGCGCCACCAGCGGCGGCCGGCGAGGCGCCCGTTCACGCGGACGGCGGCGCTCTCGCCGACGTCGCCGAGGTCGAGGACGACGCGCCCGTCGGCCTCCGCGGGGGAGAGTTCCGCGGCGAGGGCGTACCGCGCGGTCCCGGAGAAGAAGGCGCCGGGCCGCAGGTCCGTCCAGTCGACGGGCGCTGCCAGCGCCCGGTCCTCGCCTTCGTCGGGGAAGCGGAGGCGGAGCGGACCCGCGAGCGGCCGGACCTCGTCGGGGGGCGCCGCATCGGATCCGGAAGGCGGGGCGGCGGGTCGGGCGGGCTCCGCCGGCGCGGCGTCCGGGAGCCCCGGCTCCGGCAGGACGGCGAGGACGCGCGACTCCCGGTAGCCGAGCGCGAGCCGGACGCGGGTTCGCGCCGGGCCGCCGCCCGGGACGGGCTCGGTCGCCAGCGGGGTCCGGGTGCCCTCCCAGGCGTCCCAGGCCTCGACGGCGCCGCCGAAGTCTCCCTCGAGGACCGTCTCGACGGCCGCGTCGCCTTCGTTGACGCAGAGCAGGAAGCGACCGTCGCCGCGGTCGACCGGGCGGAGCCGGAGGTCCGGCGCGGGCGGGTCGGCGCGGTACGGGGCGAGGGCGAGGGCCGCGTCGCGCCAGGGACCGGGCCCGCCGCCGCCGGCGTCGAGGACGGGAAGGCCGGCGGCGCGCAGGGCGTCGAGGACCGGGCGCGTCTCCGGCTCCAGCTCGGCGACGTCCTCGACGAGCAGCAGGGCGTAGCGCTGGCCGGCCACGCGGAGCCGGCCGTCCTCGACGGCCGCGGCGCCTTCGAGGAGCAGGTCCTCCTCGAGATAGCAGAAGGGGACCTGCCGTTCATAGAGGAAGCGGGGCGTGCGGTGGGGCAGCCGGTCGCGCACGGCGAGCACGGCGACGGGGGAAGGGTCGCCGGCGTCGAGGAGCAGGCCGGAGAGGCGACGGAGGTACATCGCCGGGATCGCGAAGTCGTCCCACCAGAGGCTGTGGGGGCCGAGGTCGGGCGGCCGCTCGTGCGCGCGCTCCCCGCGGACGGATTCGTAGAAGGCGTGGGGGACGAGCAGGTCGGCGCCGCGGACCGACAGCCAGTCGGCGTACCACTTCAGGTCCTCCATCGGGAGGTCCCAGCCCGTGCCGGGGTCGCGGCGGACGCAGCAGCCGAAGCACTCGACGAGGGCGCGGCGACGGCCGCGGTGGCGGGCGAAGTCGGCGACGCCCTTCGCGCAGGTGCTCTCGGGCCCGTCGAGCGCCTTGCCGTCCTCGGGGGCGACGCGGCGGAGCACCAGGTCCTGGCCGGGGATCCCGAGCCAGCGCTGCGGCGAGAGGGCGTCGGGCTCGGCCGGGTGCCCCGTGAGGGCGATCCCGTGCGCTTCGCACCAGGCGGAAGCGGACGCGAAGAAGACCTCCTCGAGGCGGCGGCGGCAGAGGCGCTCGAAGCGGCGGCGGACGGGCGCGGAGGCGGCGCCGCCGTCGAACAGCGCGGGGAGGTCCTCCGCGCGCAGGCCGGCGGACGGGAACCCGTCGAGCAGGCCGGTCGTCCACGGGATGCGTCCGGTCATGTCGCCCCGCCCGAGCAGCGACGGCTCGTCGGTGAACATGGCCATGACGGTCGTGCCGAAGAAGCGCGACAGGCGGGCGAAGTAGCGCTCGTGCGTGGCTGCGAGGAAGCGGTCCACTGCGCGCGGCGAGAGGAGGTCCGCCGCGCGGGGGGCGCCGGGCTCGCGGGAGTCCTCGCCGGGGTGGACGCCGCGGATCGTGCCGCGCGACGGCTCCTGGACGAAGGCGGCGAGCGCCTCGCGGGGCGCGGGGTCCGGGAGGGTTGCGGCGACCGCGGC
>CAIXGU010000110.1 GCA_903919045.1 uncultured Eubacteriales bacterium
ACGATCCCGCGGTCCGCCGCGAGACCGGCCAGCCGCCGCATGCCGGCGACGCTGCGCTCCAGGTCGGCCTGCTTGTCGCCGATCCGGCCGAAGTCGACGGGCCAGTAGGAATAGAGCGCGCCGCCGAGGGAGCGGATGCCCGCGATCTCCATCTTCCGGAAGACGTCGGCGTAGAAGGCGAAGGTGCGCTCGCGGGCCGCGGCGTCCGCGGTCGCGAGGTCGTGCTCGCGACGGGGGCCGTAGCCGCCCGTCAGCAGGATGCCCTCGGCGTCGGCGGCGGCGCGCAGGTCGCGGAAATGCGCGTCGCCCTCGACGTGGAAGCTGCCGCAGGCGACCTCGAGGATGTCGAATCCCAGCCGGCGGACCTTCGCGACGTACGGGACGTACGCGCCGCCCCACTCGGTCTCCCAATAGGCGTAGTAGATGCCGAACGTCATGGCGTCACCGCTCCATGTCGATCATGACCTTCATCGCCCGGTCCTTCTGCTCCTCGATCAGCCGGTAGGCGTCGGCGTAGCGCGTGAAGGGCACGTGGTGCGTGACCAGCGCGTCGAGCGCGATCCGGCCCTCGGCGAGCAGGGCGATCGCGGCGCGGTAGTCCTCGACGCGGTACATCGCCGAGCCGACGATCGTGAGCTCGTGGTCCTGGACGAAGCCCATGTCGACGCTGCAGAGGTCGGGCACGACGCCGACGACCACGACCGTGCTGCCCTTGCGGGCGACGTCGATCTCCTCCTTGAGCGTCGCGGGGCTGCCGATGCACTCGAAGATCGCGTCGGCGCCGTCGGGGCCGAGGTGCGCCGCGATGACCTCGCGGAGACTCGTCCCCCGCGGGTCGACGGCGGCGATCCCGCAGCGGCGGGCCACGTCGAGGCGGTAGGCGCTGACCTCGGTGAGCAGGACCTTCGCGGCGCCCCGGGCCTGCAGCGTCTGCGCGACCAGGTTGCCGATCGGCCCGCCGCCGACGACGACGGCGGTCTTCCCGCGCACGTCGCCATATCGGGAGACGGCGTGGCACGCGACGGCGAGCGGCTCGACCATGGCCCCGTGCTCCTCGCTCATCCCCTCGGGGAGGACGATGCATTTCTCCGCGTCCACGACGAAGAAGTCGCTGGCCATCCCCGTCGTCTGGAAGCCCATCACCTTCAGCTCGTTGCAGTCGTTGTACAGGCCGTGCGTGCAGGGGTGGCAGCGCCCGCAGACCACCTGCGGCTGCACGGTGACGAGGTCGCCGACGCGGAACCCCTGCACGCCCTCGCCGACCTCGTCGACCCGGGCGGCCACCTCGTGGCCCTGCACCACGGGATACGACGTGTACGGGTGCTTGCCGTGCCAGACGTGGATGTCGGACCCGCAGACGCCGATGCGCCGCATCCGCAGGCGCAGCCGGCCCTTCCCGGTCGCCTCGACCGGCACGTCCCGGAACGCGATCTCCCCGGGTCTCGTCATGACCGCCTGTCTCATCGCTCGCCTCCCCGCTCCCCGCCGATCCGCCGCGTCATGCGCGGGGCCGCAGGATCGCGCCCGCCGCCTCCAGGATGCTCCGGACCTCCTTCACGTCCACGTTCCGGGGCGGGATGCCGTACCGCGCCGCCAGCGCCGCGCCGACGCCGGCGCCCTCGCCCAGGGCCATCAGGATCGGCATGACGCGCGCGGAGCTCATCGCCACCGCGTCCATCGAGCTGCAGCGTCCGCTCAGCATCAGTCCTTCGATGTCCCGGCTGACCGTGATGCCGTAGGGCAGCCCGTACGGCGGGACCTTCTTCACGATCGTGCCCGACCCGTCGCCCTTGTGGATGTCGATGATGTACCCGCCGAGCCCGACCGCGTCCTCTCCGATCCGCCCCGTGAGCAGGTCGTCCTCGGTCAGCTCCTGGATCCCGGCGAACCGCCGCGATTCCCGGACGCCGATGGACGGATAGATCTGCGTGAGGTAGCAGGTCTCGAACCCCGGCACGTAGGTGCGGAGGGTCTCGAGGAACGCCTCGATCTGCAGGTGCCCTTCGATCTCCGCCTTCGTCAGGCTGAAGACGTCGCTGCCGTCCACGCCGAGGTGCCGCGTGACGTTGAGGTGGACCTCGCCCGGCAGCAGGCTCTTGATGTAGATCAGGGTGTCGCGGGCGATGGGGAGCTTCCCCTCCGCGCGCAGCTGGTCGAAGAGCTTGCGCAGCCCGACCAGGATGTGGTTCGGGTTCGCGCGGAAGAACGCGGCGTCGTAGCCGGGGCCGACCTCGGTCGTGTCGCAGAGGACCATCTGCTCGGGGTCCTCCTCCACGAACCGGATCGTCTTCTCCGTGTCGACGCCGGCGAGGGTGAACATCAGCGTCGGCGGCTGCAGGACGCCGGTCCGCTTCTGTCCCTTCGCGAAGGAGGCGCCCGCGAGGAACGCCACGTCGCCGTCTCCGGTCGCGTCGATGAAGACCTTCGCGGCCACCTCGATCCGCCAGCCCTTGCCGGCCAGCGTCACGGTGCGGATCCGGCGGTTCTCGACGTCGACGTCGATCGGCTCCGCGTGGAGCAGGACCTCGACGCCGGCGTCGAGGACCTTGCGGAAGGCCACGAACTTGAAGATCTCGTGGTCGTAGAGGGTCAGGGAGTCGTGCATCGGGCAGCGGATGTGAGCCGTGGCCGCTGCGCCGTACGGCGTCTTGTAGGCGCGCAGCGCGTCGACGAACTCCTGGGCGATGCCGCCGATCACCGTGCGGCCGTCGCGGTCCAGGAAGCCGAGCAGCGGCAGCCCGATCGTCAGGTTGCCGCCCAGATAGCCGTTCCGCTCGACGAGCAGGACCTTCGCCCCGTTCCTCGCCGCCGCGATCGCCGCCGGAATGCCGCCCGGGCCTCCTCCGACCACGACGACGTCGTATTCCCGCTGGGTCGTTCTCATGGATCCGTCCTCCCCGAAGGCCCGTCGCAGCCTCGCCGACACGGGCGGATCCCCGGGCCAAGGAGGGACCCCGCCGATTCGAGCATAGCATCGGCGGACCCCGCGTCAATCGGGTTCCGGAGCGTTCGGAACAACCGGCTCGGAATCGCAGAAAAGGGCTTTCCGGGGCCGCGGCGCCGCGGGGCGCCCGGCCTCTACCCCGGGTTCGCGAGCAGGACGAAGGCGATCGCCGCCCACAGCGCGGCGAACGCCGCGAGCGCGCCGACCGTCAGCGTCCGGAACGACAGCACGAGGCCGATCCGCCGCCGCACGTCGCCGCCGCCGAACGCGGGGGCGGGCGGCGCGGTCTCGCGGCGCGCGTAGGCGAACAGCGCCCGCGCGTAGTCCGTGCGCTCCTCGGCCGTCCGGCCCTTCAGCACCCGCGCGTCGCAGGCGTCCTCGAGGTCCTGCCGGAAGGCGCGCAGGAAGACCCAGGCCATCGGGTTGAACCAGTGCAGCCCGGCCACGGCGGCCGCGACCGCGCGCAGCAGGTTGTCCCCGCGCCGCAGGTGCACCCGCTCGTGCAGGAGCGCCCAGCGCAGCGTCTCCGGGTCGATGCCGGCCGGGACGAGGATCCGCGGCCGCAGCACGCCGACGACCATCGGGGTGTCGATCCGGCCGCTCCGGTACGTCCCGTCGTCGGCCTTCACGGCGCCCCGGCGCAGGCGCGACGCCGCGACGGCGGACAGGGCGAGCCAGACCCAGGATGCCAGGACCCCGACGGCCCAGAGGACGGCCCCGACGGCGAACACGCGCTCGAGGAGGAGGCTCTTGTAGACGATCGGGAAGTAGGACTGCGCCGCGCGGAGGTGGTTCACGGCCACGGCGTTGGCCGGCCCCGACTCCCAGTCGACCGACCGGCTGGTCAGGGCCGTCGCGAGCCCCATGGGGCTGTAGGGCGACGCGAAGGAGAACGGCAGGACGAGCCGCAGCGCGACGACGCCCCACAGACCCAGGACCGCGGCGCGCGGCAGCCGCCGGACGCGCCGCAGCAGGAGCGCGGCGAGCCCGACGGCGGTCGCCGTGAGGCTCATGTTCAGGACCCAGTAGAACGCGTCGGTCAGCACGGGAGGCCTCCGGAGCCGGGCGGGCTCAGCGGCCGTCGAGCAGACGGCGGATCTCGTCGATCTCCTCGCGGGTCAGGTCGCGCCGTTCGAGGAACGAGGACAGGAACGCCTGCCGCGACCCCGAGAACAGGCGGTCGATCAGATGCGTCGTCTCCTGCGTCCGGGCCTCGTCGCGCGCGATCGTCGGCGTGCAGGTGAAGTCGGGCTCGGTGCGGCGCACGTAGCCCTTGTCGACGAGCTTCTTGAGGACCGTGTAGGTCGTGTTCTTGTTCCAGCCGATCCGTTCGGCGGCGAGGCGGCTCGCCTCCTTCGCCGTCAGGGACCCCTGCTCCCAGAGGAGCTCCATGAGCTTCCATTCGCTGTCGAAGA
>CAIXGU010000111.1 GCA_903919045.1 uncultured Eubacteriales bacterium
AAGCCTACAGCCGCAAGGGTTTGAAGGAAATATGGTCTGCCGATGCGTTGCGGTACAGGACCCCTCGGACGGTCCCGGACACCCCGCGCGCGGCGGCTTCGCCGTGGAGGTGGCCGTAGAGGCAGAGGTCCGCGCCGTGCGCCTCGAGCGCCTCGGAGAAGGGCGTCGGCGCCCGTCCGGACCCGAGGGGCGGATAGTGCAGCATCACGACGAGGCGGTCCCCCGCGAGGCGCTGGCGGTCCCCGTCGGCGAGCGACAGGGCGAGGCGGCCGGCCTCGCGCGCGAGGATGCGCTCGTCGTCGGCGGAGAAGCCCGCGTCGTCCGGCAGGAGCCAGCCGCGCGTCCCGCAGATCACCGTGCCCGGGCCGTCGGGGTCCTCCCCGCGCAGGCGCAGGCCGGAGTTCCGCAGGAACGAGATCGTGGAGAAGCCGTGGTCGTCGACGAAGCGGTCGAGCTTCGCGAGGGTCGACCACCAGTAGTCGTGGTTCCCGCGGATCAGCACCTTGCGGCCCGGCAGCGCGTCGAGGAACGCGAAATCGGGGACGAGCTCGGGGAAGTGCATCGCCCAGGAGATGTCGCCGGGGACGAGCACGACGTCGTCGGCCGCGACGGTCTCCGTCCAGGCCGCGCGCAGGCGCTCGGCGTGGTCCGCCCACTGCGGGCCGAACACGTCCATCGGCTTGTCCGAGCCGAATGACAGGTGCAGGTCGGCGATCGCGAAGAGCCTCATGCGGCGCCGTCCTTCCCTGTCGCGGCGGGCGCCGCGGCGGGCACGGCGGCGGGCGCGGGGGCGGGCGCGGGGGTCGCGGCGGCCTGTGGATGGAAGTGCGCGAAGACGGCCGCGGCGGCCTTCTCCGTCATCCCCTCGACGGCGGAGAGCGCCCCGAGATCCGCTTCGGACACGGCCTTCAGCGTCCCGAACGCGGCGAGCAGCGCGCGCCGGCGGGACGGGCCGATGCCGCCGATCCCCTCGAGTGTGAAGCGCTTCGTGCGCTTCGACAGCAGCTTGCGGTTGTACTTCTGGGCGAAGCGGTGCGCCTCGTCCTGCACCGCCGTGAGCAGGCGCAGCAGGCGCATGCGCCGCTCGCGCTCCGCGGGGTCGTCCGGCAGCTGCCCGCGCGCCTCGAGCGCGCGCAGGTCGAGCTCCACCGTGCGTCCGTCGGGCAGGACCAGCCCGCGCGTGCGGTGCCGGTCGTCCTTGACCATCCCGGCGACGGGCACGTCCCACCCGCGCTCGGCCATCGCGGCCCGCGCGGCCTCGACCTGCCCGATGCCGCCGTCCATGAGGATCAGGTCGGGCGCGCCGCCGAACTCGGCGTCGCCGCGCCGCCCGAGGCGGCGGGACACGGCCTCCTGGATCGAGGCGCGGTCGTCGCGTCCCTCCGCGGCGATGCGGAAGAGCCGGTACGCCGTGCGATCGGGCTTCCCGTCGAGGAAGACGACCATGGAGGCGGCCTTGTCATCAGCGCCCGTGTTGGAGACGTCGAAGGCCTCCACGCGGTAGGGCGCCGCGTCGAGGGCGAGGAGGGCGGCGAGGTCGTCGAGCGCCGCCTTCACGGCCTCCTCGCCGTGTCCGTGCATCACGGCGCGCCGGTGCAGCGCGGCGGCGGCGTTCTCGGCGGCCATGGCGGCCAGGCCGCGGTCGTCGCCGCGCTGCGGGACGCGCAGGGCCGAGCGGGCGCCGCGGAGGCCGGCGAGGAGGGCCTGCGCGTCCTCCGGGCCCGCCGGGAGGAACGGGACGAGGACCTCCGGCGGGACCGCCGGCGCGTCGGGGTAGTGCTGGGCGAGGAACGCGGCGAGGACGTCCTCGTCGGGCGAGCCGTCGTCCGGCAGGAAGAAGGTGCCCTCGCCGACGAGGCGGCCGGCGCGCACCTCGAGCTTGCGCACGCAGCATTCGGTGCCGTTGCGCGCGAAGCCGATCGCGTCCTTGTCGACGTCGCGGCCCAGCACCGCCTTCTGGCGGCCGAGGATGCGCGCGAGGGCCGCGATGCGGTCGCGGTAGACCGCGGCGCTCTCGTACCGCTGCTCCGCGGCGGCGTTCTCCATGGCCTCCTGCAGCCCCTGCAGGATCGTGTCGGTGCGGCCCTCGAGGAAGCGGCAGATGTCCTCGATCACGGCGCGGTACTCGGCCGCGGACACGCTGCCGAGGCAGGGGGCGATGCAGCGCCCCATGTGGTAGTTCAGGCAGGGGCGCTCCTTGCCGATGTCCCGCGGGAATTCGCGGCGGCAGGTCTTCATCGGGAAGATGGTCCGCAGCGCCTCGAGCGCCTCGTAGAGCGGCCCTCCGAGGTACGGTCCGTAATAGCGCGCGCCCTCGGCGCGGTCCTCGCCGATGCGGAATGCCTTGAGGACGCGGGGGTACTCCTCGTGGAGGGTCACGCGGATGTAGGGGTACTCGCGGTCGTCCTTGAGGAGGATGTTGTAGTGCGGCTGGTGCCGCTTGATCAGGTTGCACTCGAGCAGGAGCGCCTCGAATTCGCTGGCGCAGACGACGAAGTCGAAGTCGCGGACGTGCGAGACCATCGCCTCGACCTTCGGGCCGCCCTTCGGCGCGGCGCCGGAGAAGTAGTTCGCGAGGCGGTGGCGCAGGGAGTTCGCCTTGCCCACGTAGATCACGCGGCCGGACGCGTCCTTCATCAGGTACACGCCCGGCTTCGTCGGGACGAGGTCCAGTCGCGCGTCCAGAGGGACCGCGGTCGCTTCGGTCGTCGTCATCGGTTCCGGGGCTCCGGCGGAAGGGTCAGGCTTCGGGGCGGGAGAGGTAGGCGGAGACCGCCTCGATCGCCTCGTTCTCATCATCGCCGTCGGCGGTCACGGTCAGCTCGGCCAGGTTCTCGATGCCGAGGGACATGACGCCGAGGAGGCTCTTCGCATTCGCCCGGCGGTCGCCGCGGGCGAGCCAGACGCTGGAGCGGAACACGGAGGCCTTCTGGATCAGGACGGCGACCACCTTCATCTGAAGGGCTTCGTCGCACCGGAACACCACGGTCTTCGTGAGCATGCGGTTCCTCCTCCGATCAGGGGCGGAAGTATACGTACAGTATAGGTTCGACCGCAGGGGGTGTCAAAGGGAGCGGCCCATCAGCACCGCGTCGTCGCCGTCGTCCGCGTAGTAGCCCTTCCTCCGCCCCTCGCGGCCGAAGCCCTCGGCTTCGTAGAGCGCGATCGCGGCGGTGTTGCGGGAACGGACCTCGAGCGTGAGGCGCACGATTCCCTCGTCCGCCGCATCGCGGGCCATCCGGCGCACGAGCGCCCGGCCGATCCCGCGCCGGCGCACGTCCGGCAGCACCGCGACGTCGTTGACCTGCCCCTCGTCGAGCACGCGCCACAGGCCGGCGTAGCCGACGACGCGGCCCGCCTCCTCGGCGACCCACACGCGGGCGTCCGGATTCATCTCGAGGTCGTGGCGGACGGAGGCCTCGCTCCACGGCACGGCGAAGCTCGCGCGCTCGATCGCGACGATCGCGTCGGCGTCGGCGGGCGTCGCGCGGCGGACGGTCACGGCTTCGGGGCGCGGGCGGCCGCTTCGCGCTCGGCCTGGGAGGGCGAGAGGTAGGAGGCCGCGAGGCGGGCCGGGTCGCCGGGATCTCCGGCGGCGGCGCGGCGCGCGGCGAGGAGCGCGGCGGAAGAGGCGAGCGGCGCGAGGAGGGCGCCCTGCGCCGTGCGGACGTCCGCGCCCGGCAGCAG
>CAIXGU010000112.1 GCA_903919045.1 uncultured Eubacteriales bacterium
CCGATCCCGACGCCGCCGCCGTTGTGCAGCGCGACGAGGGTCATCCCGCGCGCCGCGTTGCCTGCGAAGCTCTGCACGGCCATGTCGGCCATCACGTTCGAGCCGTCCTTCACGTTCGCCGTCTCGCGGAACGGCGAGTCCGTCCCCGATACGTCGTGGTGGTCGCGCCCGAGCATCACCGGGCCGATGCGCCCCTCGCGGACCATCTCGTTGAACCGCAGCGCGATCCGCTCGCGCCCCGCGGCGTCCTGGTAGAGGATGCGCGCCTGCGTGCCCACGACGAGCGCGTTCGCCTTCGCGTCGCGGATCCAGCGGAGATTGTCTCGGTCCTGGAATCGGCCGTGCGGGTCGATGCAGGCCATCGCCGCGGCGTCCGTCGCGTCGAGGTCCTCGGAACGGCCCGACAGGCACACCCAGCGGAACGGGCCGTAGCCGTAGTCGAAGTAGAGCGGGCCCATGAGGTCCTCGACGTACGACGGAAAGACGAAGCCGTCCTTCGCGTCGGCGCCGTTGCGCGCGACCTCCCGGACGCCGGCGTCGAGCACGGCCTTCAGGAACGAGTTCCCGTAGTCGAAGAACCGCGTGCCCCGTGCCGCGAGCGCCCGGACGGCCTCGAAGTGGCGCCGCAGGCTCGCGTCCACCCGGCGGGCGAACTCCGCGCGGTCGGAGGCGAGCAGCGCGGTGCGTTCCTCGAACGGCAGTCCGACCGGGCAGTAGCCGCCCTCGTAGGCGTTGTGGCACGACGTCTGGTCGGACAGCAGGTCGATCGCGAAGCCCGTCGCGACGGCGCGCTCCAGCAGGTCGACGATGTTCCCGCGGTACGCGACGGACACGCTCCGCCGCGCGGCGGCCGCCTCCCGCGCCAGCGCGAGCGCCTCGTCCAGGTCCTCGCAGGCGACGTCCAGCCAGCCCTGGTCGAGCCGCGTGCGGATGCGCGACGCGTCGACCTCGGCGAACAGGCCCACGGCGTTCGCGATGCGCGCCGCCTTGGGCTGCGCGCCGCTCATGCCGCCGAGCCCCGACGAGACGAAGATCCGGCCGGCGAGGTCGCCGTCCTCCGGGACGCCGAGGTACTTGCGCCCGGCGCCGAGGAGCGTGTTGTACGTGCCGTGGACGATGCCCTGCGGGCCGATGTACATCCAGCCGCCCGCGGTCATCTGCCCGTAGTTGGCGACGCCCATCTCCTCGGCGACCTCCCAGTCGGCCGGGTTGTCGAACATCCCCACCATGAGCGCGTTCGTGATCACGACGCGCGGCGCGTCGGGTCGCGACGGGAAGCGCCCCAGGGGATGGCCCGACATCACGACGAGCGTCTGCTCCTCGGTCAGCTCCTCGAGGTGTTCCTTGATCAGGCGGTACTGCAGCCAGTTCTGGCACACGGAGCCGGTCTCCCCGTAGGTGACGAGCTCGTACGGGTACAGCGCCGTCTCGAAGTCGAGGTTGTTGTCGATCATCACCTGCAGCGCGCGCCCCGCCAGGCATTTCCCGCGGTACTCGCCGACCGGGCGCCCGCGGATCCGTCCCGGCGGGCGGAAGCGGTACGCGTAGATGCGCCCGCGCGTCACGAGCTCCTCGAGGAACTCGGGGGCGAGCGCCGCGTGCTGGGATTCCGGGACATAGCGCAGGGCGTTGCGCAGGGCCGTCCCGGTCTGCGCGCGGGTCAGGCGGTAGCCCCGGTCGGGGGCGCGCCGGATGCCCGGCTCGAAGGCGGGATACGCTGGCAGTCCGTGTACCATGCGGTTCGTCTCCTTCCGTCTAGAGGAGCGGCCCGCACGCCGATTCGGCGGCGGCCAGCACGGCGCCCGAGCGCACCAGGCCCTCGGCCGCCTCCATCAGCGGGTACATCGCGACGTCCTCGCGCACCGGCGGGATGTCCTCGCGGAGGCGTCCGAAGACGGCGCGCCCCGCCGGGGAGAGCCCCTCGGCGCCGCGCATCCCGGCCGCCTGCGCCGCGCACAGCAGCTCGATCGCGAGCACCTTCTCCGCGTTGCCGAGGATGGTCCGCGCCTTCCGCGCGGCGGTCGTGCCCATGCTGACGTGGTCCTCCTGGTTCGCGGACGACGGGATGGAATCGACGCTCGCGGGATGCGACCACACCTTGTTCTCGCTCACGAGGCTCGCGGCCGCGTACTGCGTGACCATGAAGCCCGAGTTCACGCCGCCGTTGCTCGACAGGAACGCCGGGAGCCCGTTCGACAGCGCGGGGTTCACGAGGCGCTCGGTGCGGCGCTCGGAGATGTCGGCGAGCTCCGCGAGGGCGATCCCGAGGAAGTCGAGCGCGAGGGCCACCGGCTCCCCGTGGAAATTGCCGCCGGAGATCGCCTCGCCGGTCGCGGGGAACACGAGCGGGTTGTCGGTCACGGCGTCGAGCTCGCGCTCCACGGTCGCGGCGGCGTATTCCACGGCATCGCGGCAGGCGCCGTGCACCTGCGGAGCGCAGCGCAGGGAATAGGCGTCCTGCACGCGCCCGGGCTGCGACGGCAGCGCGAGGCGGCTCCCCGCGAGCAGGCGGCGCAGGTTCGCGGCGCTCGCGCGCTGGCCGGGGTGCGGACGCAGCTCGTGCACCTTCTCGTCGAAGGCGGCCGTGATGCCGGTGAGCGCCTCGCAGGTCAGGGCGGCGGCGACGTCCGCGACGGCGCACAGGCGCCGCGCGTCGTAGGCCGCGAGGGCGCCGATCGCGGTCATGACCTGCGTCCCGTTGATGAGCGCGAGCCCCTCCTTCGCCGCCAGGTCCACGGCCTTCAGGCCCGCCCGGCGCATCGCCTCCCCGCCGGGGAAGCGCTCGCCGCGGTACTCCGCCTCTCCCTCGCCGATCAGGACGAGGGCCATGTGCGACAGCGGCGCGAGGTCCCCGCTCGCGCCGAGGCTGCCCTGCGACGGGATCACGGGGTGGACGCCGGCGTTCAGGGCATCGAGGAGGAGCTGCAGGGTCGCGCGGCGGATGCCGGAATGGCCGTGGCACAGCGCGTTGGCGCGCAGGAGCATCACGGCGCGCACGACCTCGGCGGGCAGCGGCTCGCCCAGGGCGCAGGCGTGGGAGAGGATGAGGTTGCGCTGGAGGATCGCGGTGTCCGCGGCGGGGATCGTCCGGTCGGAGAACTTCCCGAAGCCGGTGGAGAGTCCGTAGACGACGTCGCCGGCCGCGAGGGTCCGGTCCACGAAATCGCGCGCCGCGTCGATGCCGGGAATCGCGGAGGGCGCGAGCGAGACCGTCTCGTGGCGCCTCGCCACGGCGACGACCTGCGCGAGGGTCAGGGAACGTCCGTCCAGCTCCGCCATGCCTTCGCCTCCCGCGTCTCGTCCGCATTGGTCTAGTCAAGAACCGATTGGTCCACTATCATGAGTATGGACGGCGCTTCCGTCCCCGTCAACGAGCGCGGGAGCGAATGGACCAATCGCGCGGGACAGCCGCGCGGGAGCCCGCCGTGCCGTCGGTTTCCCCCTGCGGAGGCACTCGGGAATGGACCAATCGGAGGTCGCCATGATCCAACTGGACTTCGAATCCGCGACGCCCGTCTACAAGCAGATCGTCGAGCAGGTGCTGCTCGCGGTCAAGCGCGGCGAGCTGCGGCCGGGCGAGCGCCTCCCGACCGAGCGCGAGCTCGCGGCGAGCCTTCAGGTCGCGCGGGGCACCGTCAAGAAGGCGTACAAGGAGCTGGCCGACCACAACCTGATCGAGTCGATCCAGGGGAGCGGCAGCTACGTCTACGACGACCGGAGCGTGCCCGACGCCGAGGCCCGGCGGCAGGCCCTCGCAGGCATCGACGCGCTGCTCGACCGCCTCGAGCGGTGGGAGATGGACGAAGCCGAGATCGCCGCCCTGTTCCGCCTGTCGCTCGCGAAGCGCTCCTCCGCGGGGCGCCTCGTCCGCGCGGCCCTCGTCGACTGCAATCCCGAATCGCTCCAGCTGTTCAAGCGCCAGCTGCAGTACATCCCGGCGCTGCGGACGTCGGCGTTCCAGATCGACACCGTCCTCATGGAGGACGACCCGGGGAAGCTCCTGGAGGGGTTCGACCTCGTGCTCACGACGGCGACGCACTACGAGCGGCTCGCGGCCTGCCTGCGCCCGCACGGCATCTCGCCGGTCGCGGTGGACGTCTCCCCGGCGCGCGACACGATCGTGGACCTGTCCACGCTCGACCGCGACAAGCCGATCGGCATCCTGTGCCGCAGCAACAAGTTCGCGAACCTCGTCCTCGAGCAACTCGAGCTGTTCGCCGGCGCGAAGGGGCCGGTGCCCCTGTGCTTCGACGACGACCCGGAGAAGGCGCTGCGGTTCATCCGGCGCTTCCGCACGGTCCTCGTGTCGCCCGATCTGCCCCTGCTTTCCGACGAGTCGGCGCGGCCGGAGATCGACCGATTCCTCGCAGGCGGCGGGACGATCCTGCCGTTCGACTACCGCATCGACCGCGGTTCGCTCATCCACGTGGAGTGCCTCGTGGACGAGCGCGTGCGGGCGAAGGCGGGTCAGCCGTCCGTCACGGTGCCGTAGGGCCAGTCCTGGATGCCGCCGAAGTCGTAGACGCGGGTGTAACCCATCTGGGAGAGCAGGGCCGCCGCAGTCCGGCTCCGGTTGCCGCTGCGGCAGTAGACGAGGTACGTCGCGTTCTTGTCGGGGATCGCCGAAGCCGCCTGCGCCTGGATCTCCGTGACGGGCAGCAGCGTCGCGCCCGCGATGCGGCCGGCCGCATATTCCTCCGGCGTCCGGACGTCGAGGACGATGACCGACGGGTCGGCGTCCCGCATCGCCTTCGCCTGCTGCGCATCGATCCTCACGGGTCCCTGGGCCGCCGTGGGCGTCGCGGTCGCGCCGCCGGCGGCGCAGCCGACCGCTGCGAAGACCAGGGCGGCGAGGGAGAGGGCGAGCGCGGCGGCGAGGGCCGGCGTGCGGGGACGGGACGGAGCGGGGGCCGGAGCACGGGGGTCTTCTCTCATCGCGGTTCTCCTCGGATCGGGCGGATGGCCCGTCGCTGGGCCGATTCTAGCACGGCCGTACCGCGCCCCCGCGGTAACCCAGGGTCCGTCCGCCGTGCAGAAGGGGACGCCCCGGGTGTAGGATGGGAGGAACAGCGTCCCGCCGCGTCCCGGCGGGCATCGGAGGAGGACCGCCATGACCCCGGACGAGATCCGCGCCCGCAACTGGAAGTCCGTCGAGACCTACTTCGCCGAGTTCACCGACACCCGCGCCGACCTGTTCACGGAGGACGCCCTCGCGGTCTACCCGTTCTGCGGGGACACGCCGGACGTGCCCGGCACGCGCGGACGCGAACGCATCCGCGAGACCTTCGCCCACGGGATGAAGGTCTTCCACCCCATGGAGTACGTGGACGTGCGCATCTCCTCGACCCAGGACCCGGACCTGTTCTGGGCGGAGGCGACGAGCCGCGGGAAGCAGCACCGCGACGGCGAGGTCATCGACGTCTACAACAAGTACGTCTTCTACTTCCGGTTCGAGGACGGGCGGATCGCCGAGATGCGCGAGTACTACAACCCGATCCTCGCGATGAAGGCCAACCACTGCGCCTTCGAGATGCCGGGATTCTTCTACAGGGCGCCGGAGAAGCAGCCGTAGCTAGGGGTTGCGCTCGTTGAAGATCCGTTCGAGCGGACCCTTCGACAGCCGGATCGATTCCTCGGACGTGCCGTAGCCGATCTCCTCGACGTCCTCCTCCATCCGCGCGAGCACGTGCTCCGCGAACTTCGCGGACGTCGGGATGTCCATGAACGAGTACCGGACGGCGTCGGGGACGCCGCCCGCCGCGGCGCGCGCCTTCGCGCGGCCTTCCGGGTTCAGTTCCGTGTCGAGGATGAGCGGCGGCGCGACTTCGAAGACCCGGATGCCGGCCGCGCGCAGCTGCTTGCGCTGGACCTGCGAGAAGACGTGCAGGGCGGCCTTGGTCGTCGAATAGAGCGGCGCTTTCACGGAGGGCACGAAGGCGATGCCCGACGTCACGTGGACGATCGCGGCGTCGTCCTTCCCCGCGAGATGCGGGACGAAGAGCTGGGACAGCCAGATCGGCGCCTCGAGGTCGATCCGGAGCTCGTCGCCGCCCGAAGCGAGCTCCTCGACGCCCTTGGTCAGGTCGATGTCCCGCTGGATGCCCGCGTTGTTCACGAGCACGTTGACGTCCGGGTGGTCCTTCATCGCCCAGTCCGCCAGCGCCCGGCGCTGCTCCGGATCCGCCACGTCGCAGGCGAACCAGCGCGCCCCCGGAAGGCGCTCCGCGGCCTCGCGCAGGCGGTCCTCCCGCCGTCCGGCGAGGAGGACGGCGTTGCCGCGCCGGTGGAAGGCCTCGGCGAGGCCGAATCCGATGCCCGTGGCACCGCCCGTGACGAGGACCGTGTTGCCGGTCGTTCTCATGCGTCCACCTCCGGTCGGAAGGGCCGGGAATCGTCCGGTCCCTTCGTTGCCTTGCATCCAGTATACCGTTCCCGGGTGTAGAATGGAGGCAAGGACAGGGCATCGACGCGATGCCGCCATCGGCTTCCCGCTGAGGGGGATTCCACTGGAGGGGATTCTCATGAAGAAGTGCCTGAGCCTGCTCCTCGTCGTCCTTCTCGTCTTCTCGGTCTCCGTCCCCGCCTTCGCCTGGTCCAGCGGCGGAATCGACCGCACCCACCAGGTCCTCGTCGACCAGGCCCTGCTGCTCCTGCGGGCCGACAAGGGCGACAAGACGGCCAATCTGCTGACCGCCTACCGCACCACGATCCTCGCCTACGCCGATTGGCCGGACACGTACGAGAACGACGGCGGCCTGTACTCGAGCCACTTCTACAACCCGAACACCGGCAAGACCTTCCTCGGGTCGACGACGGCGCTGACCCGCTTCCTCGCCCACGCCGACGCCGCGAAGAAGAGCTACGCGAAGAACAGGACGCTCGCCATGCAGGAGCTCGGCAAGGCGCTGCACTACCTCGCGGACGTGAACGAGCCGCACCATGCGGCGCTGCTGATCGCCGTCCTGTCCAACCACACGCAGTACGAGGACTGGGTCGACGCGAACGAGACGACGTTCGCGATCGTCCACGCGCCGCAGTACGCCGCGGTCGCGATCGACGCGAAGCGCTCGTACGCGAGCTACTGCACCGCGCTGTTCCGGTTGTCGGCCTTCCACGCCTACGACTGGGCCGACGAGGCGAAGTCGTCCGACACGGCGCTCTGGCGCGCCTCGGCGGCCGACTCGGAAGGATATGCGGAGGATGCGATCGCCGCCTTCCTCTTCAACTTCCTCTACGCGGTCGGAGCGGTCCGCGCCTGAGCCCGTGACCCCTTCCGGACGAAAACCGTAGCGTGCGGCCTGCGCACCCGCGGGCCGCTCGGCTATGCTCGAATCAACCGCAGATCCGCGAAAGGAACGCACCATGCCGGACGCCAGCCTGCGCTTCTCCTCCCGTCTCCTGACCCGCCCGCCGGGCGCCGCCGCCCCTTCAGGCGACGCGTCGGCGCTCGTGACCGTGCTTCCCGAGGGCTTCCGGATCGAGGCGGCCGGCGCCGCTCCCGCCGCCCTCCCCTTCGACGAGGTCGCCGCGCTCCGACCCGGGCCCTACCGCGTCGAGGCCGTGCGCACCGACGGGTCGTCCGTCGCGTTCACGCAGCTCGGGTACGAATTCGAGGCGTTCCTCTTCCAGGCCTACCGCGCCTGGAACGCGTACGTCGCGGACGCCCTGTTCGTCGACGAGCCCTGCGCGTTCGAGACGACCGGCGACTACTCCCTGCGGTCGCCCGCCTCTCCCCTCCTCGGCCTCCCCGCCGCCGAATCCTCGGACGCCCACGGCGACACGCGGTTCCGCGTGCACGCGTCGAGCCTCCTGGTGCTCCCGCTCCGCGCGCCGGTCGTCCGCATCCCGCTGTGCTTCGTCCAGGGGATCCGGAGGGACGGCTTCCGGATCGAGGTGAGGACCGACGGCGGCGCGTTGCTCGTCCTATCCCGGCTCGGCCATGACACCGACGCCGCGCACAAGGTCCTCGTCGACGCCCTCGAGGTCCAGGCCGCGCGGGCGCTCGCGCTCCTGAAGGAGGTCCTCGCCCCGGCCGCCGACGCCGCGGCTTCCGGGGCTCCGACGCCGCCGCTCCCGCC
>CAIXGU010000113.1 GCA_903919045.1 uncultured Eubacteriales bacterium
AGGTCGTCGGGGTCGTCGATCCACAGCGCCGGGGCCTCCGCCTCGAGCGACGCGCGCTCCATCCGCGACCAGCCGACCATCGCGCCGGGGCAGCCGGCGTTCCGCGCCGCCTGCAGGTCGTGGACGCTGTCGCCGACGTAGAGGACGCGGGTCGGGTCGGTCTCGCCCAGCCGTTCCATCGCGTGATGGATCGGGTCCGGGTGCGGCTTGTGTCGGGCGGTGTCCTCCTTGCAGACCACGAGGCCGAAGCGGTCCTGCAGGTCGAACAGCCGGAGGCAGCGCTCCGTGATCTCCCGCCGCTTCGACGTCACGAGCCCGGTCCGGACGCCCAGGCGCGCGAGGCCGTCGAGCATGCGGGGGACGCCGGTGAAGATGCCGATATGCGTGTCGTTGCCGGCCTTGTTGTAGGCGAGGTACGTCGCCTGCATCGCGGCGCGCAGGGCCGGGTCCGCGTCGTCGTAGCTCCGCTCGAGCGGGATCCCGATCGTCGCGAGGATGCGGCCGGGGTCGTGCGGGCGCCCCGTGTGCGCGATCCAGGCGTGCTGGTGCGATTCGAGGATGAACGGCACGGTGTCGAGCAGCGTGCCGTCCAGATCGAAGAGGACCACCGGGTAGCGGAGCCGGGAGGGATTCACCCGTTCCCTCCCCGGTCGCGGTCGCGCGGACGGTCCCCGTCCTCCGGCCCGCCGCCTGCGGCGTCCTCGTCCGCCTTCCCCTCGGCGTCCTCCTCGGCGGGAACGACCTCGACGTGCACCTTCGAGATGCGCTTGTCGTCCATCTCGAGGACCTTCATCCGCAGGTTGCGGTACTCCGCCGCCGGCTTCTCGTGCTCCTCGGGGATGCGGCCCAGCAGGCCCATGACGAAGCCGCCCATCGTGTCGTAGTCGTCGCAGGGGAGCGTCGCGCCGAGCGCCTCCGCCACGTCCTCGAGCGGGGTCTTTCCCTCGATCGTGAACGTGCCGTCGGGCGCGAGGACCATCTCCTGCTCCTCCTCGTCGTACTCGTCCTGGAGGCTGCCGACGATCTCCTCGAGCAGGTCCTCCATGGTCACGAGGCCGGCCGTCCCGCCGTATTCGTCGATGATCACGGCGAGCTGCACGCGCTTGCGCTGCATGTCCCGGAAGAGCTTGTCGATGTGCTTCGATTCGGGCGCGTAGTAGGCGGGGCGGATCATCCCGCGCAGCGTGAAGGGCTTCGACAGCCCCTCCATCGCGACGTAGAGGAGGTCCTTCACGTGGAGGATGCCGACGATGCTGTCGATCGTCTCCTCATAGACCGGGATGCGCGTGTACTTCTCCTTCGACGCGAAGGCGAGCACTTCGTCGAACGTCGCGTCGACGGGCAGCGCGGCGATCTCCGTCCGGTGGCGCATGACCTCCGAGACGGCCTTGTCGTTGAATTCGAAGATGTTCTCGATCAGCTGCTTCTCCTGCTCGTGGATCGCGCCCGCCTCCTCGCCGACGTCGACCATCATGCGGATCTCCTCCTCGGTGACCGTCTTCTCCCGCTCGCGCGGGTCGACGCCGAGGAGGCGCAGGACCAGGTTCGACACGCCGGTCAGCAGGGCCACGAACGGGCGCAGGACCGCGCCGACGGCCGTGAGGACGCCGACGGTGGCCTTGGAGACCTTCTCGGGGTTCTTCAGCGCGAGGCGCTTGGGGACGAGCTCGCCGAAGACGAGGCTGACGAACGAGAGGAGGATCGTGAGGACCACGACGGTGGCCGTGTGCACGAACGGATAGGCGCCTGCGGGGTCGATCGCCGACGCGATCGGGGCGGCGAAGCTTTCCGCGGCGAAGGCGGACGCGAGGAAGCCCGCGAGCGTGATGCCGACCTGGATCGTCGCGAGGAAGCGGCCCGGCTGGGCCAGCAGCGCGTGGATGCGGCGCGCCGTCGGGTCGCCCTCCTCCGCCTGCCGGCGGACGAGGCTGTCGTTGAGGGAGATCACGGCGATCTCGGACGCCGCGAAGAACGCGTTCAGCAGAATCAGGAGCAGGAGGACGAGCAGGTCCAGGGCGATCTCGGCGCCGCTCCCGCCGTTCGTCGCGGAAAGCGCGGTCAGGGCTCTGGCAGGTCCGTCCAAGGATCCGATCCCGTCCTCTCGAGGTTCCCGTCGGCGGCGTGCCGCGGGGCGTTCCATTCCGTCGGCGGATCCAGGGTTCCCGGTCCGCCGATTCCCCATCCTACACCGGACCGCGCCATTTGTACAGAAACGAGGAGGTTCGCGGAGCGTGCCCTACGGCTTGCCGTTGAAGCGGTTCATCGCGGCCTCGGGGCCGTCGGCCACGATCGACGCGACGGCGTCCGCCGCGCGCGACACGGCCTCGTACATCGTCGCCTGGTCGGCGGGCGGGATCTCGGACAGGACGAAGTCGGCGATGTCCCAGCGCTCCGGGACCGGTCCGATGCCGATGCGCACGCGGGGGAATCCCTCCGTGCCGAGGCGCTCGACGACCGATCGCATGCCCTTCTGCGTGCCGGGCCCGCCGGCCGGCCGGATGCGGATCTGGCCGCGCGGCAGGTCGACGTCGTCGACGAGCACGACGACGCGCGCCGGCGGGACCTTGAAGAAGGCCATCGCCTCCTGCACGCTCTCGCCGGACAGGTTCATGTAGGTGCCGGGCTTGAGGAGGACGCACTTCGCGTCCGCGACGGTCCCCTGCCCGTACACGCCCTTGAACTTGATGCGGTCCACGCGGATGCCGTGGCGCTGCGAGAGGACCTCGAGCGCCATGAAGCCGGCGTTGTGCCAGGTGCGGCCGTATTTCGCGCCCGGGTTCCCGAGCCCGACGACGAGCCAGGGCCCCGCGCCGCCGCCCGCACCGGCCGCGCCGCGCGCGTCCTCCGCGACGCCCTCGCCGCGCGCGCCCGCGCCCTTCGCCCCCGATCGGCCGAACCAGCCCACGGCGCCTAGCCCTTCCTCTTGCGGACGCGGCCCTTCTTCAGGACCCAGCCCTCCTTGACCTCCTGGCGGCCGCGGGCGATCGCGAGCGCGAAGGAGGGGACGTCCGCCGTGATTGTGGAGCCGGCCGCGACGTAGGCGTCGTCGGCGATCGTCACGGGCGCGACGAGATTCGAGTTGCTGCCGATGAAGGCGCCGCTGCCGATCGTCGTGCGGTATTTCCCGGCGCCGTCGTAGTTGACCGTGATGCTGCCGCAGCCGTAGTTCACGTTGTCCGCGAGGTCCGCGTCGCCGATGTAGGCGAGGTGCGCGGCGTTCGTGTGGTGTCCGATCGTGGCGTTCTTCACCTCGACGAAGTCGCCGATGCGGCAGTCGGACCCGATCGTCGAGCCCGGCCGCACGTAGCAGAACGGGCCCAGGTGGGTCCGCGCGCCGATCCGGCTCCCGACGACGACCGTCCGGTCGGCCTCGACGGCCGGCTCGAGCACGGCGTCGCGCAGGCGCGTGGACGGGCCGACGACGCAGTCCTCGCCGATCTCGGTCGCGCCCTCGAGGGAGCACCCCGGCAGGATCTCGGCGTCGGGCGCGATCCGCACCGAGGCCTCGATCCACGTCGTCGCGGGGTCGAGGATCGTCGCGCCGGCGCGCATATGCGCCTCGCAGATGCGCCGGTTCAGCGCGGCGGCGGCCTGCTGGAGCTGGACCCGGTCGTCGACGGCGAGGATCTCCTCGCACGGGACGGGACAGGCGTCGACGGCCTGTCCGTCGGCGGCGAGGAGCGCGATCGCGTCCGCGAGGTTCACGCCCCGCGGCCCCCGCGCCTCGAGCCGGCCGAGGACGCCGCGCAGCGCCTCCGCCTCGAAGGCGTACATCCCCGCGTTCACCTCGCGGATCGCCCGCTGGGCGCCGCTCGCCTCCTCGTCCTCGACCACCGCCTCCACGCACCCGTCGACGCCGCGCGCGATGCGTCCGTACCCGGCCGCGTCCGGCGCCTTCGCGGCCGCCACGACCGCGGCGGCCCCCGTCGCCTCGCGGCACGCGGCCAGCGCCCGCACGGTCTCCGCGCGCAGGAGCGGCGTGTCGCCCGGCAGCACGAGCACCGTGCCCGTGCGCCCTTCGAGGAACCCCGCCGCCGTGCGGACGGCGTCCCCGGTCCCGCGGCGCGGCTCCTGCACGACGCAGGCGCAGCCCGCGCCGAGCGCCTCCCGGACCTGGTCCGCGAGGTGTCCCACGACGAAGACGGCGTCCGCGACGCCGGCTTCCGCGAGCGCGTCGGCCACCCAGCGCACGAGCGGCTTCCCCGCCGCCCGGTGCGCGGCCTTCGCGCGCTTCGAACGCATCCTCTGTCCATCCCCGGCGGCCAGAACGATCGCACAGACGTCCATGTCGCTCTCCTTTGCGGAAATCATACCAAATCCTGTGGACAATGTGGAAAACCCTGTGAATAACTCCCGGTGCGCGTTTCACGTTTCGCGAATTCCAAAGCCGCGCCGGCGCTGCGTTTCACGGCGCCACACCCTCTGCATCCAGCCGGGCCGGGCCTCCCCGGCCCTCCGCCGCGTCCGTCGCCCCCGGTCCGAGGCGCTCGAACTGGCTGTCGTACAGGGACCGGTAGGCGCCGCCGAACGCCAGCAGCTCGTCGTGCGTCCCCGATTCGCGGACGCCTCCGCCGTCGACGTACAGGATCCGGTCGGCGTTGCGGACCGTGGACAGGCGGTGCGCGATGACGAACGAGGTGCGCCCCGCGAGCAGCGCGCGCAGCCCCTCCTGCAGGGCCTTCTCGGTGCGCGTGTCGATGCTGGACGTCGCCTCGTCGAGCACGAGGATCCGGGGGTCCGCGAGCAGCACGCGCGCGAACGACACCAGCTGGCGCTCGCCCGCCGAGAGCCCCGCGCCGCGCTCGTGCACCTCGGTCGCGTAGCCCTTCGGCTTTCGGCGGATGAACTCGTCCGCCCGGACCGCCCGGGCCGCGGCGATGCACTCCTCGTCGGTCGCGTCGAGGCGCCCGTAGCGGATGTTCTCGAGGAGCGTGCCCGGGAACAGGAACGGTTCCTGGAGCATGATGCCCATCTGCCGCCGCAGCGAATCCATCCGCACGTCGCGCACGTCGACGCCGTCGACCCGCACCGCGCCCTCCTGCACGTCGTAGAACCGCGACAGCAGGCTCACGATCGTCGTCTTGCCGGCGCCCGTCGGGCCGACGAGGGCGACCGTCTCGCCCGGGGCGACCGAGAACGACAGGTCCTCGAGCACCGGCGCGCCCTCCTCGTAGCGGAAGGACACATGGTCGAACGCGACTTCGCCCCGGATGCGCGGCAGATCCGCCGCCCCCGGCCGGTCGTCGATCACGATCGGCTCGTCGAGGAACTCGAAGATGCGCTCGATGTAGGCCGCCGCGGACAGCATCGAGCTGTAGAACGCGGACAGGTTGTTGATCGGCGCCCAGAAGCGCCAGACGTAGCCGACGAAGGCCACCAGCATGCCGACCGTCACCTCCGGCCGCAGCCAGAGCGCGCCGGCCGCGTAGAGCAGCGCGACGGTGGAGTTCGACACCGCGTCGATGTACGGCCACATCGAGATGCTCAGCATCGCGGCGCGCATCCAGTCGCGCCGGTACGCGCGGTTGAGCGTCAGGAAGACGCCCTCGTTCACGTCCTCGCGCACGAACGCCTGCGTCACGCGGACGCCCTCGATGCTCTCGTGCGTGTAGGCGTTGAGGTTCGACAGGCGCCGGCTGAGCTGCTGCTGCGCGCGCCGCTGGGCGCCCTTCAGGGCGAGCAGCCCGGCGACGAGGAACGGCACGCCCGCGAGCGCGTAGAGCGCCAGGCCGGGGTCCACCGCGAGCAGGTACGCGAGGATGATCAGCAGGCTCGTGAGGTCCGCGAGCATGTTCACGATGCCGTTCGACAGCAGGTCCGAGATCGCGTTCACGTAGTTCACGAGCCGAACGAGGATCTTCCCGTGCGGGCGGCTGTCGAAGTAGGAGAACGGCAGGTCCTGCAGGTGCCGGAACATGTCGAGGCGCACGTCGTGGATGATGCCCTGGCCGACGCGGACCATGAACCGCATCCGGAAGCGCATCGCGACGGCCGAGACGGCCACGGTGCCGGCGTAGGCGAGCGCGAGCAGCGCGAGGCCGCCGAGGTTCCCCGCGGGGATCATCGTGTCGATCGCGCTCTTCAGGAGCAGGGGTCCGAGCAGCGCGAGCGCGTTCGCGCCGACGGTCAGGGCGAACGTGGCGGCGACGCGGCCCGCATAGGGACGCACGTAGCCGAGCATCCGCCGGAACTGCCGCGCGTTGAACGGCGCGTCGAGCGCCTCGTCGATGTCGTACTTGTTGCGGGCCATCAGCGGACCTCCCCGGCGGCGCCGTCCGCGCCGCCTGCGCCGCCGCCCGGAGCGCCGTCCAGGCCGGCCTGCGTGCGGTAGATCTCCGCGTAGATCCCGTCCTGCGCCAGCAGCGTCCCGTGCGTGCCGCGCTCCGCGATCGCGCCCTCCTGCAGCACGAGGATCAGGTCGGCCCGGCGCACGGACGAGATCCTGTGCGCGACGATGAACACGGTGCGGTCGCCGTAATCGCGCTCGAGCGCCTCCTGGATCGCGGCTTCCGTCTCCATGTCGACCGCCGAGGTGGTGTCGTCGAGCACGAGGATGCGCGGGTCGACGGCGAGCGCGCGGGCGAGGGACAGCCGCTGGCGCTGCCCGCCCGAGAGGCCGACGCCCCGCTCCCCGACGATGGTCCCGAACCCCTCCGGCATGCGCGAGACGAAGCCCTCCGCGTCCGCCGTCCGCGCGGCGTCCATGACCGTCTCGTCCGGCGCGTCCGGCACGCCGAACGCGATGTTGCCCTCGACCGTGTCCGAGAACAGGAACACGTCCTGCATCACGACGCCCACCGCGCGCCGCAGCGCCGCGAGGTCGCACGACCGCAGGTCCCGCCCGTCGATGCGCACGGCGCCCGACGTCGGGTCGCGGAACCGCGACAGCAGCTGCACGAGCGACGTCTTGCCCGAGCCCGTCTCGCCGAGGATGCCGACCGTCCAGCCCGCCTCGGCCGTGAACGACACGCGCCGCAGCACCTCCGGGAACTCGGCCTCGTTCTCTCCGTACGCGAACGAGACGTCGTCGAACGTCACCTTCCCGACGAACGGCCCCGCGTACCCGCCCTCCGGCGACGCGATCCGCACGGGCGCCGCGAGCAGCTCGAGGATCTTGTCGGCCGACGCCGCGAAGCGCTGCGTCTCGTTCATGAGCCAGCCCGACATGCGCATCGGGTTGCTGACGACGTACAGCAGGCCGTTGAACGCGACGAGCGCGCCGAGGGTCATGCGTCCCTCGATCACGAGCCAGCCGCCCACGAGGAGCACCGGCACCGCGAGGAAGCCCGTCAGGCCGTCGATCCAGGGCAGGAACCGCTGCCAGACCGCGGAGCTGCGCACGTTCGCCTGACGGTACGCGTCGTTCTCGCGCTCGAACCGCTCCGTCTCGAAGTCCTTGCGGGCGAACGCGCGGACGACGCGGTGCCCGGCGATGTCCTCCTGCACCTTCGTGTTGAGCCGCGCGAACTGGGCGCGGACTTCGGCGAACGTGGGGCGCACGCGCTTCCCGAGGCGCAGCGTGAGGAACAGCAGGAACGGGCTCACGGCGAGCGCGCAGAGCGCGAGCGTCCAATTGACCGTGAACAGGTAGGCGATCCCGGCGCCGAACAGCACCGCATTCTCGAGCGTGGCGTACACCGTGAAGGAGATGAAATGGCGGACCATGTCCATGTCGCCGGTGGCGCGGGCCATCAGGTCGCCCGTGTCCGCCGCGTCGTGGAACGCGCCGTCGAGCGCCTGCAGGTGCCGGTAGAGGCCGACGCGCAGCCGGAGGACGGCGTCCTGCGACGCGTTCTCGAACAGGAACCGGTAGAACACGCCGACGAGTGCGCGAGTCACGGGCACGCCGACGATCAGCGCGAGGTAGCCGGCGAGGAGCTCGCGGCGTCCGCCGACGAGCACGTCGTCCACGAGGCGGCCGGCCACCATGGCCGGGACCATCGACGCGGCGACGGCGACGAGGTCGAGCAGGACCCCGACGACGTACTGCGGGCGCTTCGGGCCCAGGATGGCCCAGAACCAGCGGAACGGGTGCCCGATGAAGGCGTCGCAGGTCCCCTCGCGGATGCCTTCTCCGGGTTCGATGCGTGCGTCGTGTTTCGTCTGCTTCACTTGTGGTACCTCTCCCCTGCTGCGATCTTGAATGCGCGGTAGCACTGCTCGAGCAGCATCAGGCGCGCGAAGGCGTGGGTCAGGGTCATCCCCGACAGCGACAGCCGCTCGTCCGCGCGCGCGAGGGCCTCGTCCGACAGCCCGTTCGAGCCGCCGATCAGGAAGACCGTCTCCGCGCCGCCCCGCTCCATCCAGCCGCGCAGCTTCGCCGCGAACGCGACCGAATCGCACGGCGTCCCGCCCGGGTCGAGCGCCACGGCGAACGCCCCCGGCCGCACCTTCGCGAGCAGGCGCTTCCCCTCCTCGGTCTTCCCCCGCTCGATCGGCAGCGTCTCGGGCGCATCGTCGACCTCGACGACCTGCACCGTGCAGAAGCGCGACAGCCGCTTCGCATATTCCGCCGCGCCCTCGACGAGCCACCCTTCGCGGATCCGCCCCACCGCGGCCACCGTCAGCCTCATGCGCGCCTCCCTTCCGCCGCGATCCGCACCGCGGCCCCGTCGCGCGCGCTCACAGCTCGTGCACGTCGCCCGCGGCGTCGCGCGGCGCGACGTCGAGGTCGTAGTCGGCCCCCGCCTCGGCGCCGCAGGCCGCGAGGGCCTGGCGCACGGTCTCGTAGGCGAGGTGCGGGAGGTTGTTCTCCTGGCTCAGGTGCCCGAGCACGAAGCGCTGCGTCCCGTTGTCGAGCAGGAAGCGCACGGCCTCGGCGCACGCATTGTTCGACAGGTGGCCGTTCGGGCCGAGGATGCGCTGCTTCAGGTAGTACGGGTACGGCCCCATGCGCAGCATGTGCACGTCGTGGTTCGCCTCGAGGAACACGAGGTCGCTGCCGCTCACGCGCGCCAGCAGCTCGTCGGGGACGTGCCCCGTGTCCGTGAAGATCGAGATCCGGGCGTCGTCCGTCTCGATCGCGTAGCCCACGCATTCGACGGAGTCGTGCGGGACCGGGAAGCTCGCGAACCGCAGCCCCTTCACCTCGGCGCTCCCGCCGGTCGGGAGCGCGCGCAGGCGCTCCTCGTCGACGGCGCCGAGCGTCGGACGGATGCGGGCCAGGGTCGCCTCGTTCGCGTAGATCGGGATGCGATAGCGGCGCGCGAGCACGTCGAGCGCGGCCGTATGGTCCGTGTGCTCGTGCGTCACGAGGATCGCGTCCACGGCGCGCAGGTCCTCGCCGATCCCGCGGAGCGCGAGCTCGATCGTCCGCGCGTTCTTCCCCGCGTCGACCAGGATCCTCGCATCCCCTCCGGAGATCCAGACCGAGTTCCCGCTGCTCCCGCTGAACAGGGAGCAGAGGCGGGCCATCAGGGCTCCACCCTCGCGATGTCCGCGCCGAGCGCACGGAGCTTGCCGACGAAGTTCTCGTACCCGCGCTCGATGATGCGCACGTCGCAGACCTCCGTCGTCCCTTCCGCGGCCAGACCGGCCAGGACCATCGCGGCGCCGGCGCGCAGGTCGTGCGCGGTCACGGTCGCTCCCGTCAGCTTCACGGGGCCCTCGACGATCGCGGTGTGGCTCGCGGTCGTGACGTTCGCGCCCATCATCTTCAGGTCGTCCACGAACTGGAAGCGGCTCTCCCAGACGTTCTCGGTCATCCGGCTCACGCCCTCGCACAGGCACAGCAGGACCATCGTCTGCGGCTGAAGATCCGTCGGGAAGCCGGGGTACGGCATCGTCTTCACGTTCGCGGCCGCGCGCTCTCCGCCCGGCAGCACGCGGATCCAGTCGTCGCCCTCCTCGAGGGCGATGCCGATCTCGGCCATCTTCGCGGTGAGCGGCTCCATGTGCTTCGGGATCAGGTTGCGCACGACGACGTCGCCGCCCGTCGCGGCCGCCGCGAGCATGTACGTGCCGGCCTCGATCTGGTCGGGGATCACGGAGTACGTGCAGCCGCCGGGCAGCACGGGCACGCCGACGATCTTGATCACGTCGGTGCCGGCGCCGCGCACGTTCGCGCCCATCGTGTTGAGGAAGTTCGCCACGTCGACGATGTGCGGCTCGCGCGCCGCGTTCTCGATCACGGTGACGCCCTCGGCCTTGACCGCGGCGATCATGAGGTTGATCGTCGCCCCGACGCTCACGACGTCGAGGAAGATGTGCTCGCCGGCGAGGCGCTCGGCCTCGAGGCGGATCCGGCCGTACTCGATGCCGACGGTCGCGCCCATCGCCTCGAAGCCCTTGATGTGCTGGTCGATCGGGCGCGTGCCGAAGTCGCAGCCGCCGGGCATGAACAGCGTCGCCTTGCGGACGCGGCCGAGCAGGGCGCCCATCAGGTAGTACGACGCGCGGATGCTGCGCGCCTTCTCGTGCGTCGCCTCGGACGTCTCGATCGTGCGCGGGTCGATGTCGACCGACCCGTCCGGGTGCTGCAGGACCTGCGCGCCGATCGAGCGGCAGATCTCGAGGAGGATGTTCACGTCGGCGATGTCCGGCAGGTTCTCGATCCGGCACGGGCCGTCGAGGAGCATCGCCGCGGGGATGATGCCCAGCGCGGCGTTCTTCGAGCCGCTGATCGAAACCTCGCCCTGCAGCGGGCGGGCGCCCCGGATCACGTAGCTGGCCATGCCTGCCCCTTTCGCCTTCCGCCCGTCGGCACCGCCGCGGGCACGGGCTCCGCGTCCTCGCAGGACAGCCCGGTGAGCGCGCTTCCGACCACCCGGCCGGCCGTCTCCGCGTCGATCTTCGACAGGTCCTGCGTGCCCTCCGGGACCGCGCGGCACTCGATCGCCTGCGCGAGCAGCTCCTTCAGCGCCGCCTTCTGGAGCGGCGACGATGCGTCGAGCCCCTTCATGACGGTCTCGAGCGCGTCCCGGAACACGGTCCCCGCGATCGGGATGCGCAGCACGAAGCTCGATCCCTTCCCGAGGACGCTCGTCGCCTCGATGCTGCCGCCGTGGAGCTCCGCGAGCTCCCGCGCGATCGACAGCCCGAGGCCCGTCCCGCCGAACATCCGCGAGCCCGTACGGTCCACGCGGTAGAAGCGGTCGAAGATCTTCGCGAGGTTCTCCTTGTCGATCCCCACGCCGGTGTCGGCCACCTTCACGTACACGTCGTTCAGGAGGAGCCCGACGTAGACCGTCACGCCGCCGCCCTTCTCCGTGTACTTGATCGCGTTGGACACGAGGTTCGTGACGATCATGTCGATCTTGGTCCGGTCGACGAAGACGGCCTGCAGGCGGGCCACCGTGTAGCACGCGAGCACGATGCCCTTCTCGGCGGCGGCCTCCTTCAGGCGGTCCACGGCCATCCGGACGACCGGCGCCACGTCCGTGAGCTCCATCGGGAGCGTGACCTTGCCGCTGTCGATGTTCGCGAGCAGCAGCAGGTCGTCGATCAGCCGCTGCATGCGGAGCGAGTCCTGGTGGATGCGCCAGACGTCGGTCCTCACGCCGTCGGCGTCCTTCTCCGCGAGGCCCCAGTCCAGCAGGGACTCCGAGTACGTCTTGATCGTCGTGAGCGGCGTCTTCAGTTCGTGCGAGACGTTCTCGACGAATTCCTTGCGGCGCTTCTCCTCGCGCTCCTGTTCCGTGATGTCCTGCAGGACGGCGACCGTGCCCGCCCGCGCGCCCGGCAGCGCCCCCGCCTTCGAGCCGGCCTTCGCCGCCTTCGCGGCGGTGCGCCCGCCCGTGCGGGGCTCCTCCTCGACGTGCGCGACCTTCATCCGGATGCGGACGCGCCGCTCTCCGATGCGGACGACCGCGCTCCCCGACCCGCCCAAGAGCAGCGCCGCCCGCAGGCCGTCCGCGTCGCCGTAGCGCGACAGGAAGTCGTTCAGGTCGACTGGCGCCTGCGCGAGGTCGAGGATGCGCAGCGCGGCAGGGTTCGCGCTCATGAGGAGCCCGACGCTGGAGTACGCGATGATGCCGATGTCGAGGTCGTGCAGGATCGTGCCGCCGCGGGCGCGCTCGGCCGTGAAGCGGTCGACGGACGCGCGCAGGCTGCGCGCCTCCCGGACGCGGTCCGCGCTGCGGGCCCCGCGGCGCGCCGCGGCGAAGAGGAGCGCCGCCAGGATCCCGAGCAGGAAGCCGGCGGCTGTCCAAAGCACGGCGACGCCCACGCCGAAGCGTCCGGCGAGCGCGTCGAAGGCGCCGTCGACGGCGCGGATCCATCTGTCCAGGAACTGCAGGTCCACTCCGGGGCTCGTCCTCTTCCTTCGCCGGCCCCGAGGGCCGGGTCATCGGCTACGGCTGCGGGTGCTTCTCGAAGAAGTAGCCCACGCCGCGGCGGGTCAGGATGTAGCGGTAGTTCTGCTGGTCCGGCTCGAGCTTCTCCCGCGTCCGCCGCACCGTCACGTCGACCGTGCGCACGTCGCCGAAGTACTCGTAGCCCCAGACCTTCTCGAGGAGCGCCTCGCGCGAGAAGACCTGCCCGGCGTGCCGCGCGAGGAACCGCACGAGCTCGAACTCCCGCAGGGTCAGGTCGACGGTCTGCCCGCCGCGCCGGACTTCGTAGCGGTCCGAGTCGATCTCGAGGTCGCCCATCGCGAGCAGCCGTCCGGGATCCGCCGGCGCGCTCTCCTGGATCGTCGAGCGGCGCAGGTGCGCCTTCACGCGGGCGAGCACCTCGCGGACGCCGAAGGGCTTGGTGATGTAGTCGTCGGCGCCGAGCTCGAGCCCGAGCACCTTGTCGATCTCCTCGCTTTTCGCGGTGAGCATGAGGATCGGCATCGTGGAGTGCTGGCGCAGGCGGCGGCAGACGTCGAACCCGTCGATCTTCGGGAGCATGCAGTCGAGGAGGACCAGGTCGGGCTTCTGGTTGAGCCCGAGGTCGACGGCCTGCTCGCCGTCGTACGCGACGAGGGTCTGGTACCCCTCGCGCTCGAGGTTGGCCTTGAGGATGTCGACGATGTTGTGCTCGTCGTCGACGATCAGGATCCGGGCGCTCATGGTCGTCCCCCTTCCCGTCCCGTGCGGTCCGCTCGGGAGTCCTCTCTTCTGCGAAGTTGGCATGATTATACCATTCGGGACCCCGACGTGTCCGGGCGCGGCGGGCGCCGGACCCCGGGAAATGGACAAGGCCCGGGGCTTTCGCCCCGGGCCTTGATGGATTCCGGCGGAGACCTGTTTTCCCGGGCCGTCACCAGCCAGGTATCGTCGGCACTGGAGAGCTTAACTGCCGTGTTCGGGATGGGAACGGGTGTGGCCTCTCCGTCATTTCCACCGGAAGCGGGGGTGCAGGCCTCGCGGCATGCGCCCTCACGACCGCACAAGGAAGAAGGGATCGAAGCGATGGAGGAACGAGGGACGAGGGTTGGAGGAGTCGACGCACAAGGCGTCCGGGTTCCGAACGGCGTTGCCGCTTCTCTGAACCGGAGCGATGGGGTCAAGTCCTCGACCGATTAGTACCGGTCCGCTGAGCGCGTCACCGCGCTTATACTTCCGGCCTATCGACCTGGTGGTCTTCCAGGGGTCTTACCCATTTCTGGTGGGATATCTCATCTCGAGGTGGGTTTCACACTTAGATGCCTTCAGCGTTTATCCCGTCCGGACGCGGCTACCCGGCTGTGGCCTTGGCAGGCCAACCGGTGCACCGTGGGTCCGTCCACCCCGGTCCTCTCGTACTAGGGGCAGCGCCTCTCAGATATCCTGCGCCCGCGATAGATAGAGACCGAACTGTCTCACGACGTTCTGAACCCAGCTCGCGTACCGCTTTAATCGGCGAACAGCCGAACCCTTGGGACCTACTTCAGCCCCAGGATGCGATGAGCCGACATCGAGGTGCCAAACCTCCCCGTCGATGTGAACTCTTGGGGGAGATCAGCCTGTTATCCCCAGGGTAGCTTTTATCCGTTGAGCGACGGCCCTTCCATTCGGTACCGCCGGATCACTAAGCCCGACTTTCGTCCCTGCTCGACCTGTACGTCTCGCAGTCAGGCCACCTTATGCCTTTGCACTCGATGCACGATTTCCAACCGTGCTGAGGTGACCTTTGGACGCCTCCGTTACGCTTTCGGAGGCGACCGCCCCAGTCAAACTGCCCGCCTGGCATTGTCCCGCGGCCGGATGACGGCCGCCGGTTAGAGTTCCAGTATCGTCAGAGTGGTATTCCAACGGTGGCTCCGGCAGAGCTGACGCCCTGCGTTCATCGCCTCCCACCTATCCTGTACAGACAATACCGAAACCCAGTACCAGGCTACAGTGAAGCTCCATGGGGTCTTTTCGTCTAGTCGCGGGTAACTTGCATCTTCACAAGTACTACAATTTCACCGGGGACGTTGTTGAGACAGTGCCCAAATCATTACGCCATTCGTGCGGGTCGGAACTTACCCGACAAGGAATTTCGCTACCTTAGGACCGTTATAGTTACGGCCGCCGTTTACTGGGGCTTGAGTTCACCGCTTCG
>CAIXGU010000114.1 GCA_903919045.1 uncultured Eubacteriales bacterium
GACGGGCGCCGCGTCCCGGCCCGGACCACCCTCCCCTTCCCCATCGTTCCCTCCCCGGCCGCGGCGCCGCTGGCGCCGCGGCCGGTTCCATGAAGCCTGGCCGGACGCATGGGGCGCCCGGCGCGCGACGAGGAGGAACGCACCATGCCGTCCGTGATCCGCATCCGCGACCTGGTCAAGCGCTACGGCGCCACGACCGCGGTCGACGGCATCTCGCTCGACGTCGAGGAGGGGTGCCTGTTCGCCTTCCTCGGCCCGAACGGGGCCGGCAAGACCACCACGATCCACTGCACCACGACGCTGCTCGCCCCCGACGCCGGCACGATCGAGGTCGACGGCCACCGGATCGGCCGCGAGGACGACGCCGTCCGCCACGCGATCGGCGTGGTCTTCCAGGAGTCGGTGCTCGACCCGATCCTGACGGTGCGCGAGAACCTCGAGACCCGCGGCGCGCTGTACGGCATCCGCGGGCGCCGCTTCGCGGCCCGGCTCGCGGAGGTCTCCGACGTCACGGGCATCGGCGAGATCCTCGACCGCCGCTACGGACGTCTCTCCGGCGGCCAGCGGCGCCGCGCCGACATCGCGCGCGGGCTGATCCATACGCCGCGCGTCCTCTTCCTGGACGAGCCCACGACCGGCCTCGACCCGCAGACCCGCACCCGCGTCTGGGAGTCCATCCGGTCGCTGCAGCGGTCCAGCGGGATGACCGTCTTCCTCACGACGCACTACATGGAGGAGGCGGACCGCGCGGACTATGTGTCGATCATCGACCACGGCCGCCTCGTCGCCTCGGACACCCCCGCCGAGCTCCGCCGGAAGCACAGCCGCGACGTGCTGCGCCTGATCCCGAAGGACGCCGACGACCTGCGCGCGTGGCTGACGGCCCGCGGGACCGAGTTCCGCGAGCGGTCCGGCGCCTTCGCGGTCCCGGTCGGGTCGAGCCTCTCCGCCCTGCCGCTCCTGCGCGACGCCGAGCCGCGGATCACGGGGTTCGAGATGGTCCAGGGCAGCATGGACGACGTGTTCATGGCGATCACGGGCCGCGACATCCGCGAGGACAAGGAGGAGGAATCATGAGGGAGACGATGCGGCTCATCCAGCGCAACATGCGCCTCTTCTTCCGCGACCGCGCGTCGGTGTTCTTCTCGCTCCTGTCGGTGCTGATCATCATCCTGCTGTATGGGCTGTTCCTCGCGAAGCTGCAGGTCGGCAGCCTCGCGGAGACGATCCGCGCGGCCGGCCTGACGCCGGACGACCAGGCGATCCGCTTCTTCATCGACTCCTGGATCATGGGCGGCATCCTCGCGACCGGCACGGTCACCACGAGCCTCGGGGCGATCGGCATCCTCGTCGATGACGCCCACCGCGGCGCCGCGCGCGACTTCCGGGTCTCGCCGGTCCGCCGGCCCCAGCTCGTCGGCGGCTACCTCGGCTCGACGTTCCTCGTCTCGCTCGTCATGAGCCTCATCGCGTTCGCCATCGCCGAGGGCTACATCGTCCTGTCCGGCGGCGAGCTCCTGGGCCTCGCGCAGATGGCCTCCGCCGTCGGCGTGCTCGCGCTCTGCATCCTGTCGTTCTCCGCGCTGATGGCCTTCCTCGCGACGTTCATGCGCACGCCGGGGTCCTTCGGCGCATTCAGCACCGTCGTCGGCACGATGCTCGGCTTCTTCATGGGCATCTACGTCCCGATCGGCGTGCTGCCCGAGCCCATCCAGGTCTTCATGAAGGTCCTGCCGTTCAACTCGGCCGCCGTCCTGCTGCGCCAGCAGTTCATGGACGTGGCCCTGCCGCGCGTCTTCGCGGGCGTGCCGGCGCAGATCGCGACGGAGTACAAGGATTTCTACGGCATCACGATGAGCCTCGGCGGGAACGACGTTCCGACGTGGGCCATGCTCGCGTTCATCGCGGCCTTCGGCGCGGTGTTCTTCGGGCTCGCGGTCTGGCGACTGTCGCGCAAGGTCGTGCAGCGGTAGGGCGACGGCCCGGTCCGCGGCGGTCGGACGCGCACGAGCGGAACGGCAACGGAGGGCGCCTCAGCGGGGCGCCCTTCCCGTCCGCGCCTCCAGGTAGCGCTCGAGGCGGTCGAGATCGGCGTTGAGGATCCGCTCCTCGGGGAACCCGACGGAATCCAGCAGGTCGAGCGCCGGCCCGAACTCGCCGACGTCCCAGCTGGCATGCGCGTCCGAATCCACGACGACGAGCGCGCCGTGGCGCCGGCAGGCGTCCGCGATGCGACGGCAGTTCGGAATGGCGGTCGGGCGCACGCGGAACGAGCCCACGTTGATCTCCATGCACTTGCCGGCTTCGGCGCAGGCCTTCACGACGGTCTCCACGTCGTAGGGGAACTCGACGCTCCCGGTGTGGCCGAGGACGTCGACCAGCGGATTCGCGATCAGCGCGAGATACGCCGCGGTGTGGTCCTCGGGCGTCCCCGGCGCGCAGGCGGGGCCGTGGAAGCTCGCGATCGTCCAGTCCAGCGTGCGGAGCATCCGCTCGTCCAGGTCGACGCCGCCCCGGAAATCGAGGATGCTCGCCTCGGCGCCCCGCAGGAGCCGGACGTCGCCGACGCGCCGCGGCAGGATCCGCTGGTTGTCGAAGTGCCAGAGGTGCGGAGAATCCGGGAGCGCCGGCCCGTGGTCCGTGATTGCGACGGCGGAGAGGCCCTTGGCCGCGCAGGTCTCGACGATCTCCTTCACGGTGCAATAGGCGTGGTCCGAAGCGACGGTATGGCAGTGCAGGTCGGCGACGATGCGCGGCATGGGTCCTCCTCCGAGTGGTATCCTCCACCCCTCGAATACGATACAATGGAATCGACCCCCCGAACAGGGGGGCGAGCGCCACGAAAGGGGAGATGCTACATGCTCAAGGTGATCGTGGGGGGCAAGGGCAGCGGCAAGACCGCGCAGCTGGTGGACGGGATGAACCGGCAGGTCTTGGCCGAAGGGAAGAACGTGGTCTGCATCGAGCGAGGCCACCGCCTGGTCCACCAGGTGCGGCACGAAGTCCGGCTCATCGACATGGACGACTACCCGGTCCGCGGCTATGCGGGACTCCTCGGCATGATCTCCGGGGTGTGCGCCAAGGATTACGACGTCACCGACGTCTACATCGACAGCATCGTGAAGGTCGCGATGGACGACAACCTCGAATCGCTGTCCGCCTTCCTCTCCGAACTCGACGCGTTCGCCCGCGCGAACAAGGTCACGTTCACGATCATCCTCAGCGCCGAATCCGCGCAGGTGCCCCCGAGCATTCTCCGCTACACGGTCTGAGATCCGGCTTCGACGACCCGGAAGGCGCTTCGCGGCACGACCGCGGGGCGCCTTCCTTGCCACTCAGGGACGGCGCGGCGCACCGGAGGCGCGCCGGGCGTCGGAGGCCGCCTGCGCGGCGCCGGGCCGCTCGACGAGGTGCCGCCAGCGCTTCTTCGGCATATGGTTCCGCTGCAGGCCCGGGTTCAGGCGCTCCTCGATCGCCATCGCGTCGAAATAGCGCCGCCACATCGCCTCGAATCCGTCCACGGGCGCGACGGCGCCTGCCGCGCCGGCCCGTGCGTCGAGCCCCTCCTCCCCATGCGTCCCTTCCCCCACCGCCGCGATCTCCCAGCCGCCTCCCGCGGGGTGCAGCACCGCGCGGTTGCGGCGGAGGTCGTGGATCGCGAAGGTCTGGTCGTGGAAGCGCTCGGCGAAGTGGTCGCCGAGGAGCGGGAGCACGTCGGTGTCCGGCTCGATCTCGGCGAAATACAGCGACCCGCGGAGCCGGAACCGCACGAGACCGAGGTATGCGTGCGCCTCGCGCCCCGTCCGACGGGCGGCCTTCACCGTCGTGCGGACGGTCGGATCCTGCAGCAGCCCGCTCGGGTCCGTCCGGCGCGCCAGGCCGATCCGCAGGAAGCCTACGATCGCGTCGTCCACGCCGGGCATCCCGGAGAGCCAGGCCTGGTAGACCGTCGCCGGCACCTCCGGTCCCAGCCGCTCGGCGAGGTACGCGCCCAGTCGGTCCGCCAGGCCCGCTTCGGCGGGCGCCTCCTCCACGGGGAGGAGCGGCGGCGGATCGTCCGGCCGGAGCAGGCAGACGCCCGGCGGAGCGCGCAGCGCGGCCGCGGCGGCGGTCAGGAAGCCCTCGAACGTGCCGTCGTACCGCAGGAACACGTCAGGCTCCAGGGAGGAGCAGGCGCTCCGCGGCGAACGGCGCCGGTGCGGCGAGCGGCGACGGTGCGTCCGCGAACGCGCCGGCGCGGGGGAATGCGCCGACCGTCGGGCCCGCGGCGCCCGGCAGGTCCTCGATCCGCAGCTGCAGCGGGGCGTAGCCCTTCTGCCCGACCGCGTCGGCCAGCATCAGGCGCAGCTCGTCCGCCTGCGGCACGCGCTCGGCCGCGTACCGGCCGCCCGCCGTCAGGAAGAAGCGCGCCCGCTTCATCACGATCCCGAGCGGCTTGAGGTCCTCCGTGCGCAGGCGCGCGAGCCGCCGCGCCGCCAGCACCCGCTGCGCCGAGACGACGCCGATCCCCGGGACGCGCAGCAGCGTCTCGTAGTCCGCCCGGTTCACCTCCACCGGGAAGAGGTCGAGGTGCCGCATCGCCCAGGCGGTCTTGGGGTCGAGGTCCAGGTCGAGGTTCGGCTTGCCCGGCTCCACGATCTCCTCGGCGTCGAAGCGGTAGAAGCGCATCAGCCAGTCGGCCTGGTACAGCCGATGCTCGCGGAGCAGCGGCGGCGCGGACGACACGGCCGGCAGGAGGGGGTGCTCGTTGGTGGGGATGTAGGCCGAGTAGAACACGCGCTTCAGCGCGAACCGGCCGTACAGACGCTTCGAGAGCCGCAGCACCTGCGCGTCGCTGTCCGGCGTCGCGCCCACGATCAGCTGCGTGCTCTGTCCCGCCGGAGCGAATGCCGGCGCCCCGCGGTAACGCACCAGCTCGTCGCGGTTCGCGGCCACGCGGGCGGCCACGTAGCCCATCGGCGCCTCGATGCCGGCGGCCGTCTTCTGCGGCGCGAGCGCCGTCAGCGACCGGCCGGACGGCAGCTCGACGTTGACGCTGACGCGGTCGGCGAGCAGGCCGATCCGCTCGACGGCCTCCTGCGAGCACCCCGGGATCACCTTCACGTGCACGTATCCGCGGAACCCGTGCTCCTCGCGCAGGACGCGCACCGTCTCGATCATGAGGGCCATCGTGTGGTCGGGGTCGCGCACGACGCCCGAACTGAGGAAGAGCCCCTCGATGTAGTTCCGACGGTAGAACTCGACCGTCAGCATCGCGAGCTCCTCCGGTCGGAAGGCGGCCCGCGGCACGTCGTTCGACGACCGGTTGCGGCAGTAGGCGCAGTCGTAGTCGCAGTGGTTCGTCAGCAGGACCTTGAGCAGCGAGATGCAGCGGCCGTCGTCGGTCCACGAGTGGCAGATCCCGCCGGCGACGGTGCTCCCGACCCCGGCGCCCGGAGACGCCGAACGGCTGCTGCCGCTCGAGGAGCAGGACGCGTCGAAGCGGGCGGCGTCGCCGAGGATCGCGAGCTTCTCGATCGTGTCCATGCAGGCGCCTCCCCTCCGAGAACGGCCCTGCGAGGGCCCCTTCTCCATTCTAGCAGAGGGGAGGCGTGAAAGCAAACGTATGTTCGGTATCTTCTAGCGCTTCTCGGGCAGGATCTCGAGCCAGTAGCCGTCGGGGTCCTCGATGAAGTAGAGGCCCATGGCCTTGTTCTCGTAGACGATGCAGCCCATCTCCTTGTGGAGGCGGAAGGCCTTGTCGAAGTCGTCGACCTTGAGCGCGATGTGCGACTCGTTGTCGCCGAGGTCGTACGGCCCCTCCTTGTCGCGCAGCCAGGTCAGCTCGATTCCGTGCCCGGTCTGGCCGTCCCCGAGGAAGACGAGCTCGAAACTGCCGTCCGCGGCCTTGTGCCGGCTGGTGACCGTCAGGCCGAGCGCCTTGTCGTAGAAGGAGACCGAACGGTCGAGGTCCTTGACGTTGATGTTGTTGTGGACGAGACGGAATCTCATGGCGGTTCCCTCCTGGCGCTGCGATGCGATCCTGCATACGGACTTCTATCGGAACCGGAACCCGTTCAGGGTCCGGGGTCGGGATCGGGTCCCAGCTCGGCGCAGGCGCCGGGTCCGTCGAGGACGAGCGTCCGCGCGGAGACGCCCGCCTCGCGCGCGAACGCCCCGGGCAGGCCGGTGCCCGCCGGGAGATGCATGGGGACGAAGATCCGGGCCGGGACCGCGACGAGGAAGCGCGTCGGTCCGCGCATCGCGTGCGCGCCCAGCCGCGGGTCGAGCGGGAGCAGCGCGGCGCCGAGCGGGACGTCGCTGCCGGTCGCGGCGCGCACGTCGGCCACGACGCGGTCGAAGGCGGCCTCGTCGGCGGCCAGTTCCTCGGCGGTCGACTCCTCCTCCCAGTACCAGTCGTTCAGGTCGCCGGCGTGGAAGACGGTCGTGCCGTCCAGGCGCACCAGGAACGAGACGCCCTCGTCCGTCGACCCGAAGGTCTCGACCGAGACGGCGCCGAGCGCGTGCCGCTCGCCCGGCCGGACCCGCACCACCTCGTGCGCCGCGGC
>CAIXGU010000115.1 GCA_903919045.1 uncultured Eubacteriales bacterium
GCGCGGGCGCTGCGGCGGACGCTGCTCTGGGCGTTCGTTGGGTGCCTGCTGTTCGCGCTGTCGGACGAGATCCACCAGCTCGGGTCGCCGGGGCGCGATTTCCAGCTCCTCGACCTGTCGCTGGACGCGATCGGGAGCGCGGCGGGGCTGGCGTGGGTCGGCGCGGCGCGCAGGAAGGGGACGGCGTGAGCGCGCGGCTCCGCGCGGCGGCGCACCGGCTGCGGCTGTATCTCGCGCCGCGGATCGGGCGGTTCGTGCCGGCGGCGCTGAAGGCGCGCACGCGGGGATGGACGGCGCTGCCGGAGGCCGGACGGGCGCACGTGCCGTACGAGCCGGGCGCCGACCCGGAGGGCGTGAACCTGATCGGCTACCTGAAGGCGGAAATGGGCCTCGGGCAGGGCGCGCGGCTTTACGCGCGGGCGCTCGAGGCGGCGGGCCTCCCGCACGCGCTCGTGAGCACGGCCGTCGGGAACGCGTCGCGGCACCGGGACCGGACGCTGGACGGGCGCCTGTCGGGGCAGCCGGTCTACAACGTGGACCTCGTGCACGTGAACGCCGAGCAGCTGCCGCTGCTGCACGCCGTACTGCCGAAGGAGATGTGGGACCGGCGCTACCGGATCGGCGTCTGGCTGTGGGAGCTCGAGGACCTGCCGGAGAGCTGGCGCGGCGCGTTCGACCTCGTGGACGAGGTCTGGACGCCGTCCGGATTCACGACGGCGGCGGTGGCGAAGGTCTCGCCCGTGCCCGTGCGGACGGTGCCGTACGGCGTGGCCGCCGAGCCGGCGCCGGGGCGCACGCGGGCGTCGTTCGGGCTGCCGGAGGGCGCGTTCCTCTTCCTTTCGATGTACGACGCGCGCAGCTTCGCGGCGCGCAAGAACCCGGAGGGGGCGGTGGACGCCTTCCTGCGGGCCTTCGGGCCGGAGGACGTGAGCGTCGGGCTCGTCGTCAAGGCGAACCAGGCGTCGCGGTCCGACCTCGCCGCGCTGCGGCGGCGGATCGGGAGCGCGCGGAACGTGCGGATCGTGCGGGGCACGCTGGCCCGGGGCGACGTGGACGCGCTGATCTCGTGCTGCGACGCGGTCCTGGGCCTGCACCGCAGCGAGGGGTTCGGGCTGGTGCTCGCGGAGGCGATGCTCCTCGGCAAGCCGGCCGTCGCGACGGGCTGGTCGGGGAACCGGGAGTTCATGGACGAGGGGACGGCGTGCCTCGTCGCGTACCGGCTGGAACCCGTGGGCGGGGCGTACCCGCACGCGGCGCCGGGCGCGCGGTGGGCGGAGCCAGACCTCGACGACGCGGCGCGCTGGATGCGGCGGCTGGCGACGGATGCGGTCTTCCGGGCGCGGATCGCGGCGGCCGGGCAGGAGCGCATCCGGCGGGACTTCTCGCCGGAGCGGTCGGGGGAGCGGATGCGGGCGCGGCTCGCGGAGCTGGGACTGCTGGGCGGACGGGACGGGGCCGGCGCGGCCGCGTCCGAAGGGAAAGGCGCGGGGACGGCATGAATCTCATCCTCCTGTCGGGCGGCTCGGGGCAGCGGCTCTGGCCGCTCTCGAACGAGACCCGCTCCAAGCAGTTCCTGAAGGTGCTGCGGAACGACGCCGGCGAGCCGGAGTCGATGGTCCAGCGCGTGCACCGGCAGATCCGCGCGGCGGGGCTGTCCGGGCGCATCGTGGTGGCGACGGGACGGTCGCAGGTCGACCCGATCCGCAGCCAGCTGGGCGCCGAGGTCGAGATCGTGCTCGAGCCCGAGCGGCGGGATACGTTCCCCGCGACGGCCCTCGCCTGCGCCTTCCTGGCGCACGAGAAGGGGATCCCCGAGGACGAGCCCGTGGTCGTGCTCCCGGTCGACCCGTACGCCGAGGCGGCGTACTTCGAGACGATCCGGGCCATGGAGCGCCTCGTGCGCGACGGCGCCGCGGACCTCGTGCTCATGGGCATCCGCCCGACCTACCCGTCGTCGAAGTACGGGTACATCCTCCCGCGGCGCGGCGGGGATGCGGACGGGGCGGGCGCAGGGGCGGACGACGCGGGGTACCTGCGGGTCGCGCGGTTCCAGGAGAAGCCGAGCGAGGCGCTCGCGGCGCGCCTGATCGCCGAGGAAGGGGCGCTCTGGAACGGCGGCGTGTTCGCGTTCCGGCTGGGCTACCTGCTGCGGATCGCCCGCACGCACGTCGATTTCGCGACCTACGCGGAAGCGCACGAGCGGTTCGCGCAGTTCCCGCGGCTCAGCTTCGACTACGCGGTCGCGGAGAAGGAGCCGTCGATCGCGATGCGCGTCTACGAGGGCGTCTGGAAGGACCTCGGGACGTGGAACACGCTCACCGAGGTGATGGAGCGCCCGGCGAACGGTGACGTCGTCCTCGGGGACGGCTGCGAGAACACCCACGCGATCAACGAGCTCGGCATCCCGCTCGTCGTGCTCGGCGCGAAGGACATGGTGGTGGCCGCGGGACCGGACGGCATCCTCGTGTCGGACAAGGCGCGGAGCGCGCACATGAAGCCCTACGTGGCCCGGGTGGCCCGGCGGCCCATGGTCGAGGAGCGGCGCTGGGGCGGGTACCGCGTGCTCGAGGTCGGGCCGTGCGGGGATGGGCTGCAGTCGCTCACGAAGCGCATCGACGTGCGGGCCGGGATGGGCCTCGGCTACCAATGCCACGCGCAGCGGGACGAGGTCTGGACCGTCGTCGACGGCGAGGGGGAGTTCGTCCTCGAGGGCGCGGCGCGGCGGATCCGGCGCGGCGACGTCCTGCGCATCGGGCGCGGGGAGAAGCACGCCGTGCGGGCGGAGTCGGACCTGCGGATCATCGCGGTGCAGATCGGCGCGTGCGTGGACGAGGACGACGTCGAGCGCTTCGAGTGGACGTGGTGAGGCGCCGGACGGAGCGCCGGAGCGGGGCGGCGATTTGCCGCGCCGGGCCCGCGAGCGGTATCATCGGAAGGTCGGACGGCGCGCCGCGCAGGAGGTTCCCATGAAGAAGGCCCTCGTCACCGGGATCACGGGTCAGGACGGCTCCTACCTCGCCGAGCTGCTGCTCTCGAAGGGCTACGCGGTGTACGGCGCGATGCGCCGCAAGAGCGTGGCCGACTACGGCAACGCGGAGCCCCTCAAGGGCCGGGTGGAGTTCCTGTACGCGGACATGACCGACCTCCCGTCGCTGATCCGGGCGATGCGCGCATCGCAGGCGGACGAGGTGTACAACCTCGCGGCGCAGTCGTTCGTGGCGACGTCGTGGGAGCAGCCGATCGCGACGGCCGAGATCGACGGGATCGGCGTGGCGAACCTGCTCGAGGCGCTGTGCGTCGTGAAGCCGGAGGCGCGCTTCTACCAGGCCTCGACGTCCGAGATGTTCGGGCTCGTGCTGGAGACGCCGCAGCGCGAGACGACGCCGTTCCACCCGCGCAGCCCCTACGGGGTCGCGAAGCTCTACGGGCACTGGATCACCGTGAACCACCGCGAGAGCTACGGCACGTACGCGTGCTCGGGCATCCTCTTCAACCACGAGAGCGAGCGGCGCGGCCTCGAGTTCGTGACGCGCAAGATCACGGACGCCGCCGTGCGCATCCGCGCGGGCCTGCAGGAGCGGTTGCTTCTCGGGAATCTCGACGCGAAGCGCGACTGGGGGCACGCCCAGGACTACGTGCGGGCGATGTGGCTCATGCTCCAGCAGGAGACGCCGGACGACTACGTCGTCGCGACGGGCGAGACGCGCACCGTGCGCGAGTTCTGCACCGTGGCGTTCCGCGAGGCCGGCATCGCGCTCGACTGGCGGGGCGCCGGCGTGGACGAGCAGGGCGTGGACCGCGCGACGGGGAAGGTCGTCGTCGCGTGCGATCCGCGGTTCTTCCGGCCCGCCGAGGTCGAGCTGCTGCTGGGGGACCCGTCGAAGGCGGAGCGCGCGCTCGGCTGGAAGCGGGAGATCCCGTTCGAGGCGCTGGTCGCCCGCATGGTGCGCGCCGACGCGGCGCGCGTCGCGGAGGAACGGGGATCCGCGCGGTGAGCGGGGACCGCCCGCTGGTGCTGGTCACCGGGGCCGCCGGATTCGTCGGCGGGCACCTGGTGGCGCATCTCGCGCGGTCCGGACGGTACCGCGTCGCCGCCGGGAAGCTGCCGTCGGAGCGCGTCGCCGCGCCGGAAGAGGGCGCCGACGACGTCGACGTCCTCGACCTCGACATCCTCGACCCCGCGGGCGTCGCCCGCGCCGTGGCCTCCCGCGCGCCCCGGTACGTCGTCCACCTCGCCGCCCAGAGCTCCGTCGCGCGGTCGTGGGAGGACCCCGCGGGCACGTTCGCGCTGAACGTGCAGGGGACGCTCGCCGTGCTCGACGCCGTGCGGGCCGCCGGGAACCCCTGCCGGGTCCTGCTCGTCGGCTCGTCCGAGCAGTACGGCCGCGTGCGGCCGGAGGACCTGCCGGTCCGCGAGACCGCTCCGATGCGCCCGGAGAACCCCTACGCGGTGTCGAAGCTCGCCCAGGAGCAGCTCGCGCGGCTCTACGTCGAGGCGCACGGGATGGACCTCGTGCTCGTGCGGTCGTTCAACCAGATCGGGCCGGGCCAGGCGCCCGGCTTCGTCGTGTCCGACTTCGCGCGGCAGGTCGCCGGGATCGAGCGGGGGGAGCGCGAGCCCGTCGTGCGGGTCGGGAACCTCTCGGCGCGCCGGGACTTCACGGACGTCCGCGACGCCGTGCGCGCCTACGAGGCGCTGCTGCGCGCGGGGCGCGCGGGCGAGGCCTACAACGTGGGGCAGGGGCGGAGCGTCGCCGTCGACGAGGTGCTGGGAACGCTCGTCGGGCTGTCGCGCGTGCCCGTGTCCGTCGAGGTCGACCCGGCGAAGGTGCGGCCCGCCGACGTGCTGGAGATCGTCGCGGACGTCGCGAAGGTGCGCGCGGAGACCGGCTGGGAGCCGCAGGTCCCGCTCGCGGCGTCGCTGCGGGATGCGCTCGATGCGTGGAGGCGATGCTGACATGGGCCTCGAACGCGACTTGGAGCGGAAGATCGCGATCCGGCGGGAGGCCGCCCGGAATTCGGGAGATCCGGCCCTGATGGCGCAGTACGGCGTCGCGGACGACGACGGCGCCGGCGAGGCGCGTGCGAACGGCCCGTCCCCGACGATGCGGAAGCTGTCGCGGCACGTGCGGGCGCTGCACGCCGGCTGGGCCCTGCAGGCGATCCGGACGATCCCGCCCGGCCGCGGGTTCGGGGCCAAGTTCGTCGTGCTCGTGAAGCGCGCGCGGCGCAAGGCGCACCTGCTCCTCGCGGGCTGGTTCTTCCGGCCGCTCGTGGCGCAGCAGAGCGACTTCAACGGGAACGCGGCCAACGCGCTCACGGCCGTCGAGGAGGCCCTCGCCGAGGTCCGCTTCGAGGCGGAGCGCCGCCACGAGGCGCTGTCCCGGCGGGCGGACGAGGCGGAGCGCCGCGCGGAGGCGCTCGCGAAGCGCGCGGACGAGGCGGAGAAGCGGGCGGACGAGGCGGAGCGGCGGGCGGAGGCGCTGGCGCGGCGCGTGGCGGCCGACCGGGCGTACGTCCTCGGGCGGCTGGGCCTCTCCGTCGATCCGGAGCGCCTCGAGGGCGCCGCGCTCGACTACGGGCGCTTCGAGGACGCCTTCCGGGGGCCGCGCGAGGAGATCCTCGCGTCGCAATCCCTCTACGTCGACTGGTTCCGCGGGACCGGCGCACGCGGCGTCGTCCTCGACCTCGGCTGCGGACGGGGCGAGTTCCTTGAGCTGCTCGCGGGGGCGGGGATCTCGGCGGTCGGCCTCGAGCGCGACCCGGGCTTCGTCGCGGACGGGCGCGCCAGGGGGCTCCGCGTGGAGTCGGCCGAGGCGCTCGACTGGCTCGCCGCGCAGCCGGACGGCTCGCTCGGCGGGATCCTCATGGCCCACGTCGTCGAGCACGTCGCGCCCGAGTACATGGCCGCGGTCGTGCGGCTGGCCCTCGGGAAGCTCCTCCCCGGGGCGCCCTTCGTCGTCGAGACGCCGAACCCGGAGGCGCTCGCGATCTACCGGACCTTCCCGATCGACCCGGGGCACCGGATGCCGGTCCCCTACCTCTACCTGGAGCACCTGTTCCGGTCGACCGGGTACGCCTCGGTCGAGCGGTTCGACAACCCCCGCGCCGCGTTCCCCGTGCAGCTGCCCGTCGACCGGGAGCCCGGGTTCGCGACGCTGCAGGCGCATCTCTACGCGAACCAGGACTACACCCTCGTCGCGCGGCGCTGAGCCGGCGCGGACGGGCGGGGCGCGGGAGGCGCGACGGAGGAGCGATGAAGCGGAAGAAGGTCTGCGTCCTGCACGCCCAGGTGCCGTTCGTGCGCGGCGGCGCCGAGAACATGGTCGAGTCGCTGGTCCGCGAGCTGCGCCTGCGCGGGTACGACGCGGAGCTCGTGTCGATGCCGTTCAAATGGTACCCGGCCGACGCCCTGTTCGACGCGATGCTGGCCTGGCGCCTGGCCGACCTGACCGAGGTGAACGGCGAGCCGATCGACCTCGTGGTCGCCTGCAAGTTCCCGACCTACTGCGTCGAGCACCCGAACAAGGCGCTCTGGCTCATGCACCAGTTCCGCGGGGCCTATGACCTGTACGGGCACCCCGAGCACGGGCTGGTGCGCCACCCCGACGGGGAGCGGATCCGCGACCGCGTGAAGGCCGCCGACGACCGGACCCTCGCCGAGGCGCACCCGCGGTACGCGATCTCGCGCAACGTCAGCGACCGCCTGAAGCGCTTCAACGGCCTCGACGCGGCACCGCTGTATCACCCGCCGAAGCTCGTCGGGCGCTACCGCACCGACGGGTACGACGGGACGGTGCTGTCGGTCGGGCGCCTCGACGCGATCAAGCGCGTCGGGCTGCTCCTCGAAGCGCTGGCGCTCGTCCCCGGCGCGAAGGCCGGCGTCGCGGGCGACGGGCCCTACCGCGCGGACCTGGAGCGGCAGGCGGAACGGCTCGGCCTCGCGGACCGCGTCGCGTTCCTCGGCGCCGTCTCCGACGAACGCCTCCTCGACCTCTACGCGAACGCCGGCGCGGTCTACTTCGCGCCGGTCGACGAGGACTACGGCTACGTCACGCTCGAGGCGTTCCTGTCCGGCAAGCCGGTCCTCACCTGCTTCGACGCCGGTGCGGTGCTGGAGTTCGCCGTCGACGGCCGGAACGCCGTCGTGACGGACCCGGACGCGGCCGCGCTCGCTTCGGGGCTGTCCCGGCTCGCGTCCGACGCGGCGCTCTGCCGGCGCCTGGGCGGGGAGGGCCGCGAGGCCGTGCAGGGCATCGGGTGGGACGCCGCGGTCGATGCGCTGACGGTCTCGCTGCGATGAGCACGGAGGAAGGCCGCCGGCTCCGCGTCGGCTGGTTCACGCCGCTGCCGCCCGCCCGCTCGGGCATCGCCGACTACAGCGAGGAGTTCCTGCCGGAGCTCGCGCGGCACGTCGACCTGGAGGTCTTCCACCCGGGCGGGACCCCGACCGGGAGCGTGGCCGCGACGCTGCCGTGCCGGCCGGTCGCGGAGGCGGAGCGCGTCGAGGCGGAGCGGCCGCTCGACGTCCGCGTCTACCAGCTCGGCAACCACCCGGACCACCACGGCGCGCTGCTGGAGGAATTCTTCCGGCGACCGGGCGTCGCCGAGTTCCACGACCTGTCGCTGCACGGGCTGATCGGCGGGACGACCTTCGTCCGCGGGGACGCCGCGGGCTATCTGCAGGCCGTCCGCGCCTCGCACGGCGAGCCGGGCGCACAGGCGGCGAAGGCCTTCCTCGAGGGCCGCGCCCCCCCGCCGTGGGAGTCGCGGATGATGGAGATGACCGTGAACCGGCCGGTCGCGGAACGCGCGACGGGACTCGTCGCGCACTCCGACCTGGCGCTGCAGTCCCTGAAGGCGCTGGCGCCGGGCGTGCCGGCCCTGAAGCTCCTGCAGCACACGAACGACGTCGCCGACGACCCCGCCGCCTTCCGGGCGGACTGCCGGCGGCGCCTGGGTCTTCCGGACGGGACGCTGGTGCTCGGGTCCTTCGGGTTCGCCACGCCGCCGAAGCGCATCGACCGTGTGCTCGAGGCGCTGGGGCGCCTGCGGGCGGAGAAGCCCGTCGACCTGCTGTACGCCGTGGTCGGGCAGGCCGAGGGGTTCGACCTGGAGGGCGCCGTGCGCGCGAACGGGCTCGGGGACTGCGTGCGGATCGTCGGGTTCGCGGCGAAGCCGGAGTTCCTCGACTGGATGGGCGCCTGCGACGCCTGCTTCAACCTGCGCTGGCCGACGGCCGGGGAGTCGTCGGGCACATTGCACCGGATGTTCGGCCTCGGGAAGCTCGCGGTCGTGACGCGCGGGGGCACCTTCGACGAGTACCCGGACGCGCTCGTGCGCCGCGTGCGGCACGGGGACGGGGAGGTCGAGGACCTGCTCGCGGTCCTGCGCGCCCTCCGGGACGGCCGGATCGACCTCGCGGCGGTCGCCCGGCGCGCCGTCCGCTTCGCGCGGGAGGAGGGGAGCCTCGCCCGCAACGCGGCGCGGCTCGCGGCGTTCCTCGGGGCGGTCGCGGAGGGCCGGCGCTGGCCGGAAGAACCGGCGGACCGGCTGGTGGACCGTCTCGCGGCGCTCGCGCTGGCCGAGGACCGGTACGTCGCGCACCTGGCCCCGAAGGCCGCGGCCGCGCTCGGGGAGGAGCCGTCGTGACGGCCGTGCGGAAGCCGGCGCGTCCATTGACAGCGCGCCGCGCAGGCTCGTACCATCGGTTCATGACGTCGAAGCGCTATCTCCTCTCCCAGGCCGCCGCGCTCGTGCTGTGCGCCGTCGCGCTCGTGCTGGCGATGCAGCTCTGGGACGCGGACATCGACGTCCCGTTCCACTCCTGGGGCGACGCCGTGATGACGGTCGTCAACGTGGGCGGCGCGTCCGAGACCGGCTGGGTCTCGAACTTCTCTCTCCTCGGCGGACAGTTCGGCCTCGATTCGAACGCCTTCCCGCAGACCGAGGGGGCGAGCTCCGTCCTGATCTTCCTGATCGCCCGCGTCTCGCGCGGCATCGGGATGACCATGAACCTGTTCTTCCTGCTGGGCTTCTTCCTCGCGACGGCGACGGCCCTGCACGTCTTCCTGCGGAGGGGCTTCCACCCCGCGCTCTCGGTCGCGGCGGCCCTGCTGTACGCGTTCCTGCCGTACCACCTGCTGCGCGGCGAGTACCACATCTTCCTGGCCGCGTACTACGCGGCGCCGCTCGTGCTCGACCTCGCGCTGCGCATCGCGGAGGGCGGCGGCGGGGCGCTTCCGACGGCCGTTCCGAGCGCGGGCGCGGGCGCCGGCGGCTCGGCGGCGCAGGGCCGGGACCCGGCACGGACCTGGACCGCGGGCGCCGTCCTCGTCGCCCTGCTCGCGGGGATCTCGGGCGCCTACTACGCCTTCTTCTCGGCGTTCTTCCTGCTGTTCGCGGCGGTCGTCCGGACCGTGCGCGACCGCGCGGCCGGCCGGCGCGCGCCGCTCCGCCCGTATGCCTGCGTCGGGCTCGTGGCCGCCGCGCTCGCGGTCGACCTGATCCCCTTCGCCGTCCACCTGCTGCGCGTCGGGAGCACGGCGGGCGCCGTCGTGCGCGGCTCGGCGGAGGCCGAGGTCTACGGCCTGAAACTGGCGTTCCTGCTCCTGCCGGTCCAGGGGCACCGGATCCCGGCCCTCGCGGAGCTCACGCAGGCCTACATGCGGTCCGGCGTGTATTCCAACGAGAATTCCTTCGCCGCGCTCGGCGTCGTCGGGGCCTTCGGCTTCCTCGCGTCGCTCGTCGCGCTGCTGTTCGCGCGCCCGCGGACGGACCGCCCGGACCTCCGCATGCTCGGGACCTTCCAGGCCGCGGCGTTCGCGCTCGCGACCGTGGGCGGCTTCGGCTCCCTGTTCGCACTGCTGGTCTCGAAGGAGATCCGGGCCTACAACCGGCTCTCCGTGTTCATGGCCTTCCTCGCGCTCCTCGCCGTCCTGCTGCTCCTGCAGCGGGCCGTGGACCGCCTCGCGGGGCGGCGCCGCGCCGCGGCCGCGGCGGCGGTCGCCGTCGCCGTGCTCGGACTCGGGCTGTTCGACCAGACGACGCCCGCGATGGTCCCGACCTACGCCGCCAACTGGCAGGCGTACATGGACGACGCGGCCTTCGTTCAGGCCGTGGAGGCGGAGGCCGGGGCGGGCGCGCTCGTGTTCCAGCTGCCGTTCCTGCCGTACCCCGAGCACGGGCCGATCCGGAAGATGATCGACTACGACCCCGCGAGGATGGCCCTCCACTCGAAGACGCTCCACTGGAGCTACGGGGCGACGAAGGGCAGCGCGGAGGCGGCGTGGATGGAGGAGACGGCGGCGCTTCCGGCTGCGGAGATGATCGCGCGGCTGCGCGGAACCGGTTACGCGGGCATCTACGTCGACCGCGCCGCCTATGAACCGGCGGAGGCGCAGGCGCTCGAGGCGTCGATCCTCGCGGTCGCGGGGAAGGCGCCGGTCGTGGACGGCGACGCGCGGTTGGCTTATTATCCCATCCGATGACGGAGCGCGTTCCGGGGACGGACGAGAAGGAGACGAGATGAAGGGGATCATCCTGGCGGGAGGCTCGGGGACGCGGCTGTATCCGCTGACCCGCGTGACGAGCAAGCAGCTGCTGCCGGTCTACGACAAGCCCATGATCCACTACCCGCTGTCGGTGCTGATGCTGGCCGGCCTGCGGGAGATCCTCGTGATCTCGACGCCGGAGGAGCTGCCCCGCTTCCGCGCGCTGCTGGGCGACGGGAGCGCGTACGGGATCCGGCTGGACTACGCGCCGCAGCCGACGCCGGCGGGCCTCGCGCAGGCGTTCCTCATCGGCGAGGCGTTCCTGGACGGAGACGATGCGGCGATGGTCCTCGGCGACAACCTGTTCTACGGCGCGGGCCTCACGGCGATGCTCGAGGCGGCGGCGGCGAACCGGGGGCGGGCGACCGTCTTCGGGTACGCGGTCGAGGATCCCACGCGCTTCGGCGTCGTGGAGTTCGACGACGACGGGCGGGTCGTGTCGGTGGAGGAGAAGCCGAAGGAGCCGAAATCGGACTACGCGCTGACGGGCCTGTACTTCTTCGACCGCCGCGCGCCGGCGTTCGCGAAGGAGCTGGCGCCGAGCGCCCGCGGGGAGCTCGAGATCGTCGACCTGATGCGGAAGTACCTGGAGCGGGGCGAGCTCGACGTGAAGCTGCTCGGGCGCGGATATTCCTGGCTCGACTGCGGGACCATGGACGACCTGCTCGACGCGGCGGAGTTCGTGCGGATGATCGAGCGCCGGCAGGGGATCAAGATCTCGTCGCCCGAGGAGATCGCGTACCGGCGCGGCTGGATCTCGCGCGAGGAACTGCTGCGGGACGCCGAGGGCCAGGGGAAGTCGCAGTACGGGGCGTACCTGCGCCGCGTCGCCCAGGAGCGGTTCGCGCCGGGCGGCCCGAGCCGGCCTCAGGGCCGGAAGGCGGGCCAGCCGTGACCGCGTCCGGGACCGGCCTCCCGGGCGTCCTCGTCGTCGAGCCGCGGGTCTTCGCGGACGCGCGCGGCTGGTTCCTCGAGAGCTGGTCGCAGGCCGCGTTCGAGCGGCTCGGGATCCTCGCCTCGTTCGTGCAGGACAACCACTCGTACTCGGCCCGGAAGGGCACGCTGCGGGGCCTGCACTTCCAGAACCCGCCCTTCGCCCAGGCGAAGCTCGTCCGCTGCACGCGGGGGGCGGTCCTCGACGTCGCGGCCGACGTCCGGAAGGGCTCGCCGACGTACCTGCGCTGGGTGGCCGTCGAGCTGACGGCGGAGAACCGGAAGGCGCTCTGGATCCCGCGCGGCTTCGCGCACGGGTTCGTCACGCTCGTCGACGATACGGAAGTCCAGTACAAGGCGGACGCGCCGTATGCGCCCGCGTCCGAGCGGTCGGTGCGCTTCGACGACCCGGCGCTCGGCATCGCGTGGGGCGTCGCGGACCCGGTCCTGAACGGAAAGGACCGGAACGCGCCGACGATCGCGGACTGCGACTGCGGGTTCGTCTACGAGGACGCGGACGCGGGAAGGGAAGAGGCATGAACTGGCTCGTCACGGGAGGCGCCGGCTTCATCGGCGCGAACTTCGTCCACCACCTGCGCCGCACGTCGCCCGGGGACCGGGTCGTCGTGCTCGACGCGCTGACCTACGCGGGGAGCCTCGAGAACCTGGCGGACGCGCTGCGCGACCCGCACGTGCGCTTCGTGCGGGGCGACATCGCGGACCGCGCGGCGGTCTCGGCGCTTTTCGCCGAGGAGACGTTCGACGTCGTCGCGAACTTCGCGGCCGAATCGCACGTCGACCGGTCGATCGAGGACCCCGGCCTCTTCCTGCGCACGAACGTCCTCGGGACGCAGGTCCTGCTCGACGCCGCGCGCAGGGCGGGCACGCCGCGGTTCCACCAGGTGTCGACGGACGAGGTGTACGGCGACCTGCCGCTCGACCGGCCCGACCTGCTCTTCACGGAGGAGACGCCGCTCCACGCCTCGTCGCCGTATTCGGCGTCGAAGGCCTCCGCCGACCTGCTCGTGCTCGCATACCACCGCACGTACGGGCTGCCGGCGACGGTCACGCGCTGCTCGAACAACTACGGGCCGTACCATTTCCCCGAGAAGATGATCCCGCTCATGATCACGCGGGCGCTCGCGGACCAGCCGCTGCCGGTCTACGGCAAGGGCGAGAACGTCCGCGACTGGCTCTTCGTCGCGGACCACTGCGCGGCCGTGGAGGCCGTCGCGCGCCGGGGCCGCCCGGGCGAGGTGTACAACGTCGGCGGCCGCAACGAGCGGACCAACCTCGACGTCGTGCGGACGGTCCTGCGCGAGCTCGGGAAGCCCGAGAGCCTGATCTCCTACGTGAAGGACCGGCCGGGCCACGACCTGCGCTACGGGATCGACCCGGCGAAGATCGGGCGGGAGCTGGGCTGGGAGCCGAAGACGCGCTTCGAGGACGGGCTGCGCGACACGGTGCGCTGGTACCTGGAGCACCGCGGCTGGTGGGAGCATATCCTGAGCGGCGAGTACCGCTCGTACTACGAGCGCATGTACGGGGACCGCGGATGAGCGGCGCGGACGCGAACGGGACGGCGGGGACCGGCGAACGCGTGCTCGTGACCGGCGCGCAGGGCCAGCTCGGCGGCGAGGTCGTCGCGGAGCTCGGCCGGCGGGGCGTCGCCTGCCGCGGCGTCGACGTCGGCGACTTCGACCTCGCGGACCCGCAGGCGGTCGCGGCGGCCGTCGCGGCGTACCGGCCGACGGCGGTCGTGCACTGCGCCGCGTACACGGCAGTGGACCGCGCGGAGGACGAGCCGGAGGCGTGCGCCGCGGTGAACGTCCGGGGCACGGAGAACGTCGCGTCGGCGGCCGCCGCGGTCGGCGCGAAGGTCCTGTACGTCAGCACCGACTACGTGTTCGGCGGGGAGGGGACGACGCCTTTCGCGACCGGCGACGCGCGCGACCCGCGGAGCGTCTACGGGCGCACGAAGGCGGAGGGCGAGGACGCCGTGCGGCGGATCCTGCCGGACCGCCACTTCGTCGTGCGCACGTCGTGGGTGGTCGGGCCGCTCGGCCGCTCGAACTTCGTGAAGACGATGCTCCGGCTGTCGAAGGAGCGAGAGGAGGTCGGCGTCGTCGCCGACCAGGTCGGATCGCCCACCTACGCCCCCGACCTCGCCGTCCTGCTGTGCGACATGGCCGCGACGGAGCGGTTCGGCACCTACCACGCGACGAACGAGGGCTTCTGCTCCTGGGCGGACCTCGCGGAGGCGGCGTTCGCGCTCGCCGGCCGCCCGACCCGCGTGCGACGGCTGCGGACGGAGGAGTACCCGACGAAGGCCGTCCGGCCGCGGAACTCGCGCCTGTCGAAGGACAGCCTCGACGCCGCCGGGTTCCGGCGCCTGCCGGACTGGCGGGATGCGCTGCGACGCTATCTCGCGGCGCACCCGGAGGGCTGACGCGATGCGGACGAAGGAAGCGGCCGCCGGCCTCCTCCGGTACAGGTTCCTGCTGGCGAACCTGATCCTCAAGGACCTGCGCCTCAAGTACCGCCGGTCCGTGCTCGGGGTCCTCTGGAGCGTCCTCAACCCGCTTCTCATGATGCTCGTCATGACCGCGGTGTTCTCGCGCATCTTCCGCGTCGCGGTCGAGAACTACCCGGTCTTCTACCTCACCGGCTCGACGCTGTTCGCGTTCCTCGGCGAGGCGACGACCGGGGCGATGGGGTCGGTCACCGGGTCGGCGAGCCTGCTGCGCAAGGTCCGGGTGCCGAAGTCCGTGTTCCCGCTCGAGAAGGTGCTCTTCGCGTCCGTGAACTACCTCTTCTCGCTCGTGGCCGTAGTCGTCATGTTCGTCGTGCTCGGCCAGCCCTTCCACTGGACGTTCGCCCTCTTCTGGCTGCCCGCCCTGTTCACGGGGGCCTTCGCGCTCGGCGTCGGGCTCGCGCTCGCGTCGCTCAGCGTCTTCTTCCGGGACATCGTCCACCTCTACTCGGTCCTGCTGGTCGCCTGGCAGTTCGCGACCCCGGTCCTCTACCCCTACGAGGCGCTGCCCGAGAGCATCCAGGCGCTCATGATCTGGAACCCGATGTACCACTACGTGCAGGTCGCGCGGATGGTCCTCATGCACGGCATCGTGCCGTCCGCCAAGGAAATGGCGGTGTGCGCCGGGATGGCCCTGGCCGCGCTCGCGCTCGGCGCCGCGGTCTTCCGGGCGAAGCGGGACCGCTTCGTCCTGTACGTCTGAGGGGGCCGGCGATGGAGCGGGACGCGCTGATCGACCTGCGCGGCGTGGAGATGCACTTCAACATGAGCCGGGAGCGGCTCGACAGCCTCAAGGAGTACGCGCTGCGGCTCGCGAAGGGGCGGCTGCTGTACGAGGACTTCACGGCGCTCGCCGGCATCGACCTCGCGGTGCGGCGCGGCGACGTGCTCGGCGTCGTCGGGCTGAACGGGTCGGGGAAGAGCACGCTGCTCAAGATCGTGTCGGGGATCCTGCGGCCCACGCGCGGCACGGTGCGCGTCGAGGGCACGGTCGCGCCGCTCATCGAGCTCGGCGCGGGCTTCGACCTCGAGCTCACGGCGCGGGAGAACATCTTCCTGAACGGGGCCGTGCTCGGCCATTCGAAGCGGGAGATGCGCGCGCGGTTCGAGGAGATCGTGGAGTTCTCGGGGATGCGCGGCTTCCTCGACGTGCCGATGAAGAACTACTCGACCGGGATGGTCGCGCGCATCGCGTTCTCGGTCGCGACGTGCGTGCGGCCGGATATCCTGCTCGTCGACGAGATCCTGTCCGTCGGGGACCACCAGTTCGTGAAGAAGTGCGAGGAGCGGATCGCCGGGATGATGGCGGAGGGCACCACGGTGTTCCTCGTGTCGCACGACCTCGCGGAGGTGCGCCGCCTGTGCACGCGGGCCATCTGGCTGGAGCGCGGCCGCATCCGGGCCGAGGGCCCGGCGGACGCCGTCTGCGCCGCCTACGAGGCCGGCGGCTGACCGCGCGGCTCCGCGCGCTCCGGGTCCGTTCCCTGCATTCCCCAATGCGGTGCGCTGGGTTATGATGGGGGGCAGGGAGGACCCGCCCGCATGACGTCGTCCACGCCTTCTCCGACCCTTCCCCCCGCCCCGCCCCCCGCCGGGAACGCCGCGCCGCACCGCGCCGCGAAGCGCCCGGAGGGACCCGTCCGCGCGTTCGTCTCCGGCTGGTTCGGGGGCTTCGTCCTGGCCGCCGTCGTCCTGCTCGGCGCGCGGTTCGTCCTCGCGAGCCCGATCCCGGGGCTGCTCGGCGCGGAGACGCCGTTCGACGCGTTCCCCGCGCGGATCGAGGCCGCCTCCTTCCGCGACGCGTTCGACTTCCTCGCGGATTGCCCGTATTCGAAGATCGACCGCCTGGAGAAGTGGACGAAGCCCATAAAGGTGCGCGTCGAGGGCCTGTACGACGCGGAGGACCTCGCGGTGCTGGAGAGCATCGTCGCGCGCTTCTCGTCCGTGAAGGGCTTCCCCGGGATGAGCCTCGTCGCGTCGGGCGAGAACGTCCTCGTCTCGTACATCACGATGGACTCGTATGCCTACTACAAGAAGAAGTACTCCGCCTCGACGACGGACGAGAGCTACTGCTCGCACTGGGCGTCGAACGGCGCGTACACGAAGGCCGGCATCGTGATCCGCGTGGACGAGGGCTCGCACGGCTACCGCAACAGCGTCGTGCTGCACGAGTTCTTCCACCTCGTCGGCTTCCAGAGCCACACGACGATGCGCCAGAGCATCGTGAACGCCGTCGGCCCGGTCCCGAGCCTGTCGTCCGTCGACCTGCTGGCCTTCCGGATGCTCTACGACCCGGCCGTGAAGCCGCTCGCGACGCTCTCCCAGTTCGAGAAGGCCTTCGAGGGCAAGAAGGCGTCGGCGTACCTCGTCCCGTCGGCGCCCTACGAACGCGACGACGCCCTGCCCGACCTGCCCCTGCCCGCCGCCGCGCTCGGCGCCCTGCTGCTGCTCGCGTTGCCCGCGTCCGTGAAGCGTCTCGGTGCGGGGGCGGCGTTCGCGCGCCTCTTCGCCCAGCTTTCGGGGGCGCTCCTCGCCGCCTACCTCTATTGGTCGTTCTACCCCCAGTTCATGGATCCCCTGCAGGCGGTCTTGAGGACCGCATTCTGAGGAGGACCGGATGAAGCACTGGAAACGCGACCTCGCTCTCCTGGCCGTGCTGCTCGCGACCGGCGCCCCGCTCTACGCGCTCTCCCTCGCCGACTTCGCCCTCTTCCACCTCCTGATCGGGATGTTCACGACCCTCGCAGGCGGACTGATCTTCACGGTCTCGACGCTCGCGCAGCGGTTCGTGAGGACGGCGTTCCTGACGCAGCTCGGCCCCGGGTTCCTCGCGGCGTCGCTCGTGACCTTCCTGCACCTCGCGGCGTCGCCCGACATCGGGATCCTGGGCGAAGGCGGCGTGGACCTCGGGATGCAGCTCTGGACGATCCAATCGATCCTCCTCGCGGTCTCGATCTTCCTCGCCGTGCTGGTGCGCCGGTCGAAGGACGGGCACGGGCGGCGCATGCTGGGGTACCTCTCGTTCGCGGCCGTCGGGTCGGTCCTCGCGCTGACGCGCGTCCTGCCCGCGTTCGCGCAGCCGGGCCAAGGGCCGCTGGGCATCGCGCTGACCGGCTTCGGGGTCTCGTTCGAATACCTGATCGTGTTCCTGTACCTGTGCGCGATGGCCCTGCTCGCGACCTGGAAGCGCGGCGCCGACGAGACGATGCGACAGTCGATGCTCGGGGCCTCGGTCCTCTTCCTCCTTGCGGAGATCCTGTACACCTTCGCGGCGGACCCCACGGGCTTCTTCGGGTTCGGCGCGCACTTCGTGCGGCTGATCGGCTTCGCGCTGCTCTTCCGGAGCATCGTGGTGGAGGGCATCCGCAAGCCGTACGAGACGGTGTTCGCGGAGCTGAACGACCTGTCGGCGACCGACGGGCTCACGGGGCTGTCGAACTACCGGCGCTTCCGCGAGCGGCTCGGGCAGCTCTGCGAGGACGCGGAGCGGACGGGCAAGGGCTTGTACCTGCTCGTGTTCGACATCGACTTCTTCAAGGCGATCAACGACGCGCACGGCCACGCGCTGGGCGACCGGGTGCTGCAGGAAGTCGCGCGGATCCTGCGCGACTGCGTGCGGGATACGGACGTCGCCTGCCGGCAGGGCGGCGATGAGTTCTCGGTGCTGCTGTTCGACGTGCCCGAGGCGGCCGCCGGCGGGATCGTGGACCGGTTCCGGCGCGCCTTCGCGCAGCCGGAGGTCACCGACGAGCGGATCCGCCTGACGGTGAGCGGCGGCGCCGTGCGCTTCGGCGGCGGGGACCCGCAGGCGCTGCTGGTCGAGGCCGACCGGCTGCTGTACGCGGCGAAGAACGACGGACGGAACCGGATCTACCTCACGCGCGCCGAGCAGGGCGGAGAGACGGCTGCGGAGGCGCTGGAGAGCGCATGAGGAACGGCGGAGCGGCGGCCCCGCAGGAGGGGAGGGCCCACGCGGCGGACGCGCCTCCGGAGGCGGAAGCGGCCTATTCGGTCGCCCTGTGCACGCGCGACGGAACGGCCTTCCTCGCTGCGCAGCTCGTCAGCCTCCTGTCCCAGACGCTCCTCCCCACGGAGGTCGTCGCGGTGGACGACGGCTCGTCGGACGCCACGCCGGCGCTGCTGGAGGCCTTCCGCGCGGACGCGGAGGCGCTGGGCGTCCCGGTGCGGCTCGAGCGGAACGCCGAGCGGCTCGGCGCCGCCCGCAGCTTCTTCCGGGCGATCCGGCTCTGCCGCGAGGAGATCGTGATCCTCTGCGACCAGGACGACATCTGGACGCCGGACCGCGGGGCCGCGTTCGCGCGTGCGGTCCGGGCGACGCCGGGCGCCGTCGCCTGGATGTCGGACGGCGTTCTGATTCCCTCGGACGGCCCGGGAAGCCCGGGAGGCCCGGGCTCCGCGCCGCGCCGGCCGACGCGCACGCTCTGGGGGGCGCTCCGCCTCGGGCGCCGCGCGCGCCGCCTCGTGGACGCGGGCCGCGCCGCCGCGCTCCTCGCGCGCAAGGACTACCTGACGGGCTCGGCGATGGCGGTCCGCCGGTCGTTCGCCGCGGCGCTGCCGGACCCGGTCCCGCCGTTCTACCACGACGCCTGGATCGGCTGGTTCGCCAGCGGACGCCTCGCCCTGTTCCCGGACCGCACCTACGCGTATCGCCAGCATCCGGCCCAGGCGACCGGTCTCGACCCGTCGGCCGCCGGCTCGCTCCGCCGCGTCGCGACGGGTCCGCGGGGGACCTCGCGCGCCGCGGCCCTCGACGCCGCCGCGGAGGGCTTCTCGGTCCTCGCGCGCCTGCTGCGCGAAAGCGCTGCGAGCAGCGTGGAAGAGCGCGCGGACGCTGGCGCGGCGGATCTCGCGGTCCGCAAGGCGGCGTTCCTGCGGAATCGGGCGCGGGTCGCCCGGCGTGCGGCTCCGGTGCGGATCGCGGGCGTCCTCGGGGCGGCGTGCCGCGGACGGTACCGCGCCTTCGGCGGCGGCTGGCGCACGGCCGCGAAGGACCTGTTCGGAAGGGGCGCCCCGTGAGCGGCGCGGCGGGCGGCGCGCGACGCCGGGTCTCGATCGCGATCGTCACGTACGACAACGAGAAGGTGCTCGGGCCGACGCTCGAGGCGCTGGCCGCGCACTGGCCGACGGAGGTCGACGCGCGGCTCCACGTGGTCGACAACGCCTCCCGCGACGGGTCGGTCGCCCTGGTCGAAACGACCTGCGCCCGGCTGGGGCTGCCGCTCTCGCTGCGGCGCTCCGAGTCGGGGAACGTCGGCTTCGGCGCGGCCCACGACCTCCTGATCCCGCACCTCGACTCCGACTACCACGTCGTGATGAATCCGGACATCATGCTGCCGGACGGGAGCGCGATTCCCGCGCTCGCGGCCTTCCTCGACGCGTCGCCGGACGTCGGGATGTGCGTCCCCCGGATCCTCGATCCCGCGGGCCGCCAGCAATTCCTGTGCCGGCGTCCGCTCACCGTCCTCGACGTGGCCCTGCGCTTCCTCGCGCCGGGGAGGCTGCTGCGGCGGCGGCAGGAATGGCACATGATGATGGACCATGACTACGCGGCGACGTTCGACGTGCCGTTCGCGTCGGGTTGCTTCCTGATGGTCCGCACCGCGCTGTTCCGGGAGCTCGGCGGCTTCGACCCGCGGATCTTCCTGTACGGCGAGGACGCGGACCTGACGCGGCGCGTGAACGCGGTGTCGCGCACGGCCTACGTCCCGCAGGGGACCGTCGTGCACGCCTGGCAGCGCGCGTCGTACCGCACGCGGAACATGTTCCTGATCCACCTGAAGTCCTTGGCGTACTATTTCCGGAAATGGGGTTGGAGACTGTGGTGAAGCGCTTCCGCATCCTGCTTCCCGCCGCCGCGCTGGCGGCGGCCGTCCTCGCCTTCGCCCCGGGCGGCGCGCGCGCCGATGCGGCGACGGGGGCTGCGTTCGACGCGGCGAAGGTCCTCGCGAGCGTGGTGACCGTGGAGACCTACGAGAGCCAGGGCTCCGGGCTCGTCGTGGACGCCGCGGGGCACGTGCTGACGAACGCGCACGTGCTGGACGGCCAGAAGTCGTGCACGATCTACCGCGGCGCGGAGACCGCGACCGGGAGGGTCGTCCTCGTCGACGAGGACCTCGACCTCGCCGTGCTGTCGACGGACCTCGCCGCGCCCGCGCCGTGCGACTTCGCGGACACGGAGGACCTCGCCGTCGGGATGGACGTCTTCGTCGCCGGGTCGCCCGAGGGGCTGCCGGAGACCGTGACGCGGGGGATCCTGTCGGTCGTCGGGCAGCCGTACTACGGGATGGCCTACCTCCAGACCGACGCGCCCGTGACCTACGGGAACAGCGGCGGGCCGCTGTGCGGCGCCGACGGGAAGGTGCTGGGGCTGGTGACGTTCACGATCGGGGAGGGCGAGTCGCTCGCGTTCGCGATCCCCAACGACGCGCTCCTCGGGTTCCTGCACCGCGCGGGGATCCTCGAGGACCGCACCGTGTCGCCCGTGGGGTCGATCGAGGGCATCCCGGGGTACTACGACGGCACCTACGAGTGGGAGGACGAACCGCCGACCGAGGCGCTTCCGGAAGGCGGCGTGCTGTCGGATCCGCGCGTGGCGGCGGCGCTGGCCGTCCTCGCGGTCGCGGAAGGCCTCGTCATCGCGGTGCTGCTCGCGGTCGTGGCCGTGCTGCTCGTGCGCGCCGCATCGCCGAAGAAGCGCGCCTAGGGCGCAGGGAAGGGGGCCGTCACATGGATCCCGCGCTCGTCGTCGCGATTCTCGCCCTGGCGCTCTCCGCCGGGACCTTCGTCCTCGGGCTCGTGCTCGTCGCACGCAGGCCCCCCGCCGACCCGACCGTGCAGGAGCTGCGGGACCGCCTCGCGCGGCTCGAGGCGCTGCTGGACAAGCTCGACCCCCTGATCCGCACGGAGCTCTCGAACCTGCGCACGGAGCAGTCGCGGCAGCTCACGGAGATGAGCGCCGCGCAGGCCGCGCAGCTGTCGCGCCTGGGGGCGTCCCAGGTCGACCAGCTGACGCAGGTGCGGGAGTCGGTGGCGAACCGCCTCGAGGCCCTGACGAAGGACAACGCGCTGCAGCTCGAGAAGGTGCGCGCGACCGTCGACGAGAAGCTCCAGAAGACCCTGGAGGAGCGGCTCGGGCAGTCGTTCCGGCTGGTCGGCGAGCGGCTCGAGCAGGTGCAGAAGGGCCTCGGCGAGATGCAGGCGCTCGCGGTCGGCGTGGGCGACCTGAAGAAGGTCCTCACGAACGTGAAGACGCGCGGGACGATGGGCGAGTACCAGCTCGGGTCGATCCTCGAGCAGCTCCTCGCGCCGGAGCAGTACGAGGCGAACGTGCGCACGAACCCGCACACCCTCGAGGTCGTCGAGTACGCGATCCGGCTGCCGGGCCGCGATGCCGACGGCACGACGGTCTACCTGCCCGTCGATTCGAAGTTCCCGACGGCGGACTACGAGGCGCTCCTCGCCGCGTACGACCTCGGCACGCCCGAGGCCGTCGACGCCGCCGGGAAGGCGCTCGAGATCGCGTTCCGCAAGGCCGCGAAGGATATCCGCGACAAGTACCTCGACCCGCCCGGGACGACGGACTTCGGCATCCTCTTCGTGCCCGTCGAGGGCCTCTACGCCGAGGTCGTGCGCCGGCCGGCGCTGCTCGAGCGGCTGCAGACGGAGTTCAAGGTCGTGGTCGCCGGCCCCGCGACGTTCGCGGCGCTGCTGAACAGCCTGCGCATGGGGTTCCGCTCCCTCGCGATCGAGCGGCGCTCGAGCGAGGTGTGGCGCCTGCTCTCGGCCGTGAAGACCGAGTTCGTGAAGTTCGGCGACGCGCTCTCGGCCGCCCAGCGCAAGATCAAGTCGGCGGACGAGGAGATCGAGCGGCTCGTCGGGACGCGGACGAAGATGATGATGAAGAAGCTCAAGGAAGTCGAGACGCTGCCCGGGACGGAGACGCTCGCGGTGCTGGCCGCGGGCGAGGCGGAGGCGGCGGACGCCGACGACGGCGCCGGCGCGGCGGAGGACGAGGCCGATGCCACCTGATCCCGCGGATCGCCCGGACCGCCCGGATCGCGCGCGGCAGCCGTTCTGGCGCTGGTTCGCCCTCGGGCACGACCCCGCGGCCGCTCCCCGCGTGCACCGCGCGCTCGTCGCGACGAACGTGCTCGCGGGGGCCCTGCTGCTGAGCCAGCTCCTCTTCCTCTCGTACTTCGTGCGCACCGGCCTCCCGGAATTCCGCGCCGTGAGCCTCCTCCACGCCGCCTTCGCCCTCGCCGCGCCGGCGATCCTCCTCCTGAACGCCCGTCGCCGGTACGCCGCGGCCGCCGTCCTCGCGAACCTGCTGTTCGCCGGCGCCGTCTTCCTTCCGACCATGCTCTTCTTCGGTCGGCAGACCGGGAACTACGGTTCCCTCCTGCTCGGCGTCCTGCTGCCCCCGCTCACGCTGTCCGTGCGCCGGCGCTGGTTGCCGCTGGCCCTGTCCGCACTGGACCTCTCCCTGTTCCTGGTCGCGCTGGGGATCGCTCCGCTGCAGGACCTTTCGCCGCTCCTGCCGCCCTCCTTCTATTCGGCGCTCATCGGAATCGTCCAGGCGTTCACGACGCTCGGCTTCGTGACGGCGGTGCTCCTGTACCAGTCCTCCATGGACCGCGGCGAGCGCGAGCTCGAGGTCCAGTCGGCGCGGCTGCAGGAGACCCTCGAGGAAGTCCGCACGCTCGCCGACCACGACGGCCTGACGGGACTCCGGAACCGCCGCGTCGCCGAGGAGGCGATGCGCACGGAGATCGCCCGCAGCGAGCGCTACGGCTCGCCGTTCTCGGTCGCCCTGCTCGACATCGACCACTTCAAGGCGGTCAACGACCGCTTCGGCCACGACGAGGGCGACCGCGTCCTGAAGCGGATCGCCGAGACGCTCGCCGCGACGGTCCGCACGACGGACGCGGCGATGCGGTGGGGCGGGGAGGAGTTCCTCGTGGTCCTGCCCCACACGGACGTGGAGGGCGGCCTCACGATCGCCGAGAAGCTGCGGCGGGCCGTGAAGCGGGCGTTCCCGGAGGAGCGGCCGGTGACGTGCAGCTTCGGCGTCGCGGAGTGGCGCCCGGGCGAGAACGCCGAGTCGCTGTTCACGCGCGCCGACGCCGCGATGTACAGCGCGAAGGCCGCCGGCCGCGACCGGATCGCCGGGGACGTCTCCGGCGAGGGCCGGCCGCGCGCGGTCGTGCGCATCGAATGGCAGACGGCCTGGGAGAGCGGCGACGAGCGCATCGACCGGCAGCACCGGCACATGCTCGGGATCGCCAACGACCTCGTGGCCTATTCGCTCGTCGAGGCCGACCGGCCCCGGGCGCTCGCCCTGCTCGACGAGCTGCTCGAGGAGACGGTGCGCCACTTCGCGTTCGAGGAGTCGGTGCTCGCGTCGTTCGGGTACGCGGAGATGGAGAGGCACCGCGCGCTGCACGCGGAACTGGTCTCCGAGGCCGTCGGGCTCCGGACGAAGGTGACGGCCGGCGAGGCGAAGCCGATCGCCGCGTTCCAGTTCGTGCTGGAACGCGTCGTCGCAGGCCACCTGATCGAGGAGGACACCCGGTACTTCGCGGCGCTCCAGGAGGCGCGGAGCGCGTGAGGACGTGAACGCCCCGCGGATCTCGGTCGCGCTGGCCGCCTTCGACGGCGGGGCGCACCTCGCGCCGCAGCTGGACGGCGTCCTCGCGCAGCTCGCGGAGGGCGACGAGCTGGTCGTCTCCGACGACGGCTCGACGGACGGCACCCTCGCGCGGCTCGCGGCCTGCGCGGCGCGCGACCCGCGGGTCCGCCTGCTCCGCAACGACGGCGCGCGTCCGCGCGGCGTCGCGGCCAACTTCGCCGCCGCCTTCGCCGCGGCGCAGGGCGAGGTCGTCCTCCCGTGCGACCAGGACGACCTCTGGCTCCCCGGGCGGATCGCGCACTTCCGCGCCCGCTTCGCGGCGGATCCGCGCCTGCTGGTCCTGCAGACCGACGCGCGGCTGGTCGACGGCGCGGGGGAGCCCCTGCACCCGTCGTTCTTCGCGCTGCGGGGAAGCCGTCCGGGGCTCTTCCGGAACCTGTGGAGGAACGCCTATCAGGGCTGCACGATGGGCTTCCGGCGCACGCTGCTCGACGCCGCCGCGCCGATTCCGGCGCGCATCCCCATGCATGACCAGTGGCTCGGCCTCGTCGCGGAGCTCGCGGGCGGGGCGCGGCGCGGGGCGGTCGCCTTCGACGGCGCGGTCCTGACCGCGCACCGGCGCCACGGGGCGAACGCGACGTCGCTCGCGCCCGCGCCGTTCGGACGGAGGCTGTCCTGGCGCCTGCGCCTCGCCGCCGCGCTGCTGGGGCGGCTCCCGCGGATCCGCGCGTTCCGGCGGCGCACCTGGAAGGGCCTCGCGCTCGCGGCGGCGCTGCTCCTGCTCGCCGCTCCGTTGGCCGGCTGCGCCCGCTCCGACGCCGTCACGGTCTCCGCCGGACTCGGCGCGGCGACGGTGCACGTCGACGTCGATGCGGACGGCTTCTGGTACAATCTACGGGAGAACGCCGCGGCTTCCTGATCCCGCCGCGGTCCCCGGAGGCCGTCTTCCCATGAAGCACATCCTGCGCCTGTTCAAGCTCGCCAAGCCCTGGCGGTGGTATCTCATCGCCGCGACCGTCGCCCTGTTCCTGATCACCGGCATCAACCTCGCCGTCCCGTCGATCACGAAGTCGGTGCTGGCGATCATGGAGACCGGCGACTACCGCGCGTCCCTCGGCCGCATCACCGGGCTCGCGGGGGTCCTGCTCGGCCTGTTCGCCGTGCGCTCCGCGCTGCAGTTCGTGAACAACTACTTCTCGCACTTCGCCTCCTGGCGGCTCGTGTCGCGCCTGCGCGGCGACGTGTACGACCACTTCCAGAAGCTCTCGATGAGCTATTACCACGACAAGCAGACGGGGCAGCTGATGTCCCGCGTCGTCAACGACACGAACACGTTCGAGAGCCTGATCGCCCACGCCCTGCAGGACCTCGCGACGAACGCGGTCACCTGGATCGGCGTGCTCGTGATCCTGCTCACGATCGACGTCAGGCTCACGCTGCTGGTATGCGTGCCGATCCCGTTCATCGCCTTCCTCACGGTCGTCCTCCGCCGCATCCGCCGGCAGTTCCGCACCGGCCAGACGAAGATCGCCGAGCTGAACGCGATGCTCCAGGACAACTTCTCGGGCATGAAGGAGATCCAGGTCTTCAACAAGCAGGAGTACGAGCTGGGACGCGTCGCCGAGAAGTCGACGGAGCACTCGAACGCCCTGATCAAGGCGCTCTACTATTCGGGCATCCTGAACCCCTCGGTCGGGTTCATCACCTCGATCGGCACGGTGATCGTGCTCGTCGCGGGCCCGATCCTCGCGCTGAACCTGGGCCTGCGCATCTCCGACGTCGTCGCGTTCCTGCTGTACCTGAACCTCTTCTACGCGCCGATCTCCACGCTGACCCGCACGGTCGAGGACATGCAGCTGGCCCTCGCCGGCGCCGAGCGCGTCTTCGAGGTGCTGGACACCGACCCCGACATCGCGGACGCCCCGGGCGCGTGCGCCGTCGGCCGCCTCTCCGGGCAGCTCGCCTTCGAGCGCGTCTCGTTCTCGTACAAGGACGGCCAGCCGGTCCTCGAGGACATCTCCTTCGAGGTCCCCGCCGGGCGCATGCTCGCGCTCGTCGGCCCCACCGGCGTCGGCAAGACGACGGTCTCCGCGCTGATCGCCCGCTTCTACGACCCGAAGTCGGGACGCGTCGCGATGGACGGCATCGACATCCGGACGATGACCCTCGAGAGCCTGCGCAACCAGCTGAGCCTCGTGCTGCAGGACGTGTTCCTGTTCAACGGCACCGTGGCCGAGAACATCGCGTACGGGTCGGACGACGTGACGCCGGAGGCGATCGAGCGCGCCGCCCGCGCGGCCTGCATCCACGACTTCATCGACGGGCTCCCGGAGAAGTACGAGACGGTCGTCGGCGAGCGCGGCGTGCGCCTGTCCGGCGGCCAGAAGCAGCGCATCTCGATCGCCCGCGCGATCCTGCGCGATTCGCCGATCCTGATCCTCGACGAGGCGACGTCGTCGGTCGACACCGAGACCGAGTCCGAGATCCAGAAGGCCATCCACGCGATCGCCGGCACGCGCACGCTCGTCGTGATCGCGCACCGCCTGTCGACCGTGCGCCTCGCGGACGAGATCCTCGTGCTCGAGGAGGGCCGCATCGCGGAACGCGGCACGCACGAGGCGCTCCTCGCGCGCGACGGCGCCTACGCGGCGCTGTGCCGCTCGCAGACGCTGATCTAGGGAGAGGGCGAGGGGACCGCGCGGAGGTGCGCAGCCGGTGACGACGACGAGGGCCGCGCAGTGCGCGGCCCTCTTGCTTAGGAGGTTCGTTTCTCGGTTCGATCCGGTCCGGTCCGGTATTGTTACGGCTCCGGCGTGGGCGTCGCGGTCGGCTCCGGCGTCGGCGTCGGTGGCGGCGGCGCGGCTCTCGTCGTGCAGGGGACGGCGGCGGTGGTGCCTCCGTACCAGGTGGGCACGCCGCTCACGAGGATCACGGAACGGACCTTGTACCAGTAGGGGGTCGCGTAGGCGAGCCCGGAGTCGATCCAGGCGGTCGACGTCGTGAGGTAGACCGTCACGTAGGTCCCGGTCAGGGAATCCGCGCGCAGGATCTCGTAGGCGGTCGCGCCGGCCGCGGCGTTCCAGGACAGCGAGAGCGAATCCGCTTCGGCGCCCGGGGTCACGACCAGCCCGGTGGGCGCGAGCGGCGCGGCGACCGCGCTCTTCGTCTCGCCGTAGGGGCCGTAGACCTTGGTCGTGGAGACCAGGCGGTAGGCGCGGATGCGGTAGTAGTACGTCGTGCCGACAGCGAGCCCGGTGCTGTTGTAGGTCAGCGCGGTGGTGCCCGCGGTGAGCACCGTCCAGGGCCCGTCCGCCGCCGTCGCGCGTTCCACGGTGTACCCGCTCGCGCCCGCGACCGCCGTCCACGACAGCCCGACGCTCGCCGGACCGGCCGTGGCTGTCAGCGTGGGCGCCGCCGGCAGCGTGCGCCCGGAGAACACCGCCGTGTAGGCGCCGTAGACCTTCGTCGTCCCGACCAGCCGGTACGCCCGCAGCTTGTAGTAGTACGCCACGTTGAAGGAGAGACCCGTGTTGGTGAAGGCGGTCGTCGGCGCGAGCGTCGTGCTCACGAGCGCGTACGTGCCGGCGGAGCTCGTCGAACGCCAGACCTCGTAGCCCGTGGCGCCGTCGACGGCAGTCCACGAGACCACCAGGCTGCTGTAGCCGCCGAGCATCGCCTTGGGGGAGCCGGGCACGGCGGGCAGCGCCTTGCCGCTCACCGCCGCCGAGTACGCGCCGCGCACTTCGGTCGCGTCGACCGTCCGGAACGCCTGGACCTTGACGTAGTACGTCGTGTTGAAGGCGAGCCCGGTCACCGCATAGACGGCGTCGGTGCCGATATAGTGGATTGTCGTCCACGGTCCGGAGGCGCTGGCGCTCCATGCGACCTCGTAGCCGGTCGCGCCGGCCACCGGGGTCCAGGCGAGGTTCAGGCGGTCATAGCCGACGGAGGCGACCCGGAGCCCCGACACCGTCGCCGGCACCGGCACGCCCGAGACCGCCGCGGACAGCGGGCCCCAGACCTTCGTGGTCCCGACCAGCCGGTACGCCCGCACCTTGATCCAGTACGTCTTCCCGGAGATGAGGCCGGTGGCGGAGTAGGAGAGCGCAGTCGTGCCGGACGGGGTCAGCACCGTGTACGCGCCGCCCGAGGACTCGGAAAGGGAGACTTCGTAGCCGGTCGCACCGGAGACCGCCGCCCAGCTGGCCGTCAGCCGGTCGTACCCGCCCGACGCCGCCTTCGGGGCGGGCGCCACGGGCACGGGCACGGCGGAGGCGAGCGTCGAGTACGGCCCCCAGATCTTCACGTAGTTCACGACCCGGTAGGCGCGGATCCGGTAGTAGTACGTCGTGCCCGTGGCGAGCGAGCCGCTCGTGTAGGACGTCGTCGTCACGGCGGAGGACAGGACGGTGTACGTGCCGCCCGCGCTCGTCGCGCGGGAGACCTCGTAGCCGTTCGCGCCGGCCACGCCCGCCCAGCTCACCCGGATCGAGTTGTAGGACGCCGAGGCCGCCGCGGGGGACAGCGGCGCGGCGGGGACGGGCTTGCCGCTGATGTAGGCGTTGTAGGGGCCGTAGACCTTCGTCGAGACGCCCGGGGTCGCCTGCCAGTAGGCGCGGACCTTGTAGTAGTAGACCTTGCCGGACGTGAGTCCGGTGTTCGTGAGCGCGGGCGTTCCGACCGTGCCGACCAGGGCGTACGTGCCGGTCGCGGTGGTGGCGCGCCATACCTCGTAGCCCGTCGCGCCGTCCACGGCGGTCCAGGCGAGATTCAGGCGGTCGTAGCCGCCCGAGACGGCCGTCGCGCCGGTGGGCGCGTACGGGACCGGAGTCGCGGAGACCGCGGCGCTGTAGGGGCCGTAGTACCGCGTCTCGCCGACGACGGCGTACGAGCGCATCCGGTAGTAGCGCGCGACGCCCGTGGCGAGCCCGGTCTCGGCCCGCGAGAGCCCGGTCATGGAGTCCTCGAGCAGCGTCCACGGTCCGGCCGCGGCCGGCGCCGTCTCGATCGCGTACCCGGCTGCGCCCGCGACGGCCGGCCAGGTCACGTTCGTGCTCCTGTAGCCCGTCGACGCGGCCTTCAGCGCGGGCGCGGCGGGCGCCGGGTTCTGGTTCGCCGCCGTGCCGTAGGCCCCGTAGACCTTGACGTAGTTCACGACGCGGTACGCGCGCACCCGGATCGAGTACGGCGTGCCGGCCGCGAGCCCGCCCGCCGTGTAGGACAGCGCCGTCGTGCCGGCCGTCAGCGTCGTGTACGTCAGCGCGCCCGACGCGTTCGCGATCGACACCTCGTAGCCCGACGCGCCGGACACCGCCGGCCAGCTCGCCACGAGCGTGTTGTACGTCGACTGCCGCACCGTCACCGCCGGGGTGGACGGGACCGGCTTCGCCGACTGCACGGCGCTATACGGGCCGTAGTACTTCACGTAGTTCACGGTGCGGTAGGCCCGGACGCGGTAGTAATACGTCACGCCGGACGTGAGCCCGGTGGAGGTGTAGGACGTCCCGGTCGTCGCCGAGGAAAGGATCGTGTACGTCCCGGTCGCGCTCGTCGCCCGGCCGATCTCGTACCCGCTCGCGCCGGAAATCGCGCCCCACGTGAGCGCCACCCGGTCGTAGCCTCCCACGGTCGCCTTCAAGAGCGGTTGCGCGGGCTGCGTCTTCCCCGAGACCACGCCGGAGTAGGGGCCGTAGACCTTGTCGAGTCCGTTCAGCGCGTAGGCGCGGACCTTGTAGTAGTAGGTCGTGTTGAAGGGGAGGACCGCATTCGTGAAGGAATTCGCCGTCGGAGAGCCGACCAGCGTATAAGCGCCGGTCGACGTCGTCGCGCGCCAGACCTCGTAGCCGTCGGCATACGTCACGGCGCCCCAGGCGAGCGCCAGGCGGTCGTACCCGGGCGACGCGGAGAGGGAGGCCGGCGCCGCGGGGATGGGCACCCAGTGGGCGTAGAGTGTGACGTCGGCTGAGACCTCATAGGGGAAGACGACCTTCGTGCCACCGTCGGCCGCCGTGAACCA
>CAIXGU010000116.1 GCA_903919045.1 uncultured Eubacteriales bacterium
ATCTTCCGGCAGACTTCCGCGACCGGAGCACCGAGCTCCACCTGCTTCAGGACGAATGCGATCTGCTCTTCCGTATGCCTCTGTCTCTTCATGGATCCTCCACTCCCTCATGGGCGCTTTCCCTGAAATTCTAACATCGGGAGTGGACCATGTTTTCGGGGTGAAGGTCAGACTGAAGTGACCTGACGCCTGATTCCGAATCCGGGAACGAAGGAGGACCGGGTCCGCCGCGGGCGGGTCCGGTCCTTCTATTTCCGCAGGTCCACCTCGTCCGGCATGCGGCCGCCCGCGAGCCAGACGGCGGCGTTGCGCGGGAAGCAGGCGAAGGCGCGGTCCATGTACCGGTCCGTCGTCGCGGACATGTGCGGGCTCACGACGACGTTCGGGAGCGTCCAGAGCGGGTGGTCCGGCGGGAGCGGCTCGGGCTCGACGGCGTCGATCAGCGCGCCGCCGAGGTGCCCGCTCGCGAGTGCGTCGACGAGGTCGGCCGTGACGACGGTCCGGCCGCGGCCGACGTTCGCGAAGAGCGCGCCGGACTTCATGGCGGCGAACGCGCGGGCGTCGAGCATGCCCTCGGTCTCGGGCGTGAGCGGGGCGACCATGATCACGACGTCGGACTCGGCGAGGAGCCGGTCGAGGTGCTCGACCGGATAGACGGCGTCGTAGTCCGGAAGGGGCATCGCGTGGCGCTTCACGCCCACGACCCGCGTCTCGAAGGCCTTGCAGCGGCGGGAGATCGCACCGCCGATCGCGCCGGCGCCGATGATGCCGACGGTGCGGCCGTTGAGCTCGTCCGCGACGAAGGGCTTCCAGGCGTGTTCCTGCTGCGTCCCGCGCATGCGGGCGAACCCGCGGTAGTGCGTGAGCAGCCAGCCGAGCACGTGCTCGGAGATCGGCAGGCCGTGGAAGCCGCGGCTGTTGCTGACCCGCAGGCCGGGGCGCGCGGCGACGGGCGAGTCGACCAGGTTCTCGACGCCCGCGGAGAGCGCGTGGATCCACTTCAGGTTCGGGTCGGCGAGGCAGTAGTCGAGGCCGAGCGCGTGCGCGTCGCCCCAGCCGATCAGGACGTCGGCCCAGAGCCCGCGCGCCGCGAGCGTCTTCGCGTCCTCGACGTGGAGGACCTCGGCCCCGGGGAGCGACGCGCGCACCATCGCGAGGTGCTGCTCCGTGATGCGGAACGAGACGCGGCGGTTCGAGGAGAAGACGACGGCGGCGAGCATGGGCGGCCTCCTTCGGATCGGCGGGCGCACGGCCCTGCGGCGCAGTGCCGCGTGATGCGCGCGCGGCCTGCGGCTACAGGACGATGAGCTCCTGGGGCATGCGCTGCATCCTCGTCGCGCCGCCGGCGGGCTGCACGAGGTAGTTGTCGCAGCTGAACGCGTTGGCTTCGGGGCTCGCGGCGGTCGTGTGGATCGCGAGGTTCATGCCCGGCGCGAGGCGCAGCCGCTCGTCCGGCAGCAGCGCGGGCGGCTCCATGTAGTCATACCCCTGCCCGTGGCCCAGGATGCGGCCCTCCGGCCCGTAGCCCCGGTCGGCGAGCACGGCGTTCGCGGCGCGGACCGGGTCCATGGGCGAGACGCCCGCCCGGCAGGCGTCGGCGGCGGCGAGGGCGGCGGCCCGGGCGGCGTCCCAGGCGTGCACGAGGGCGCGGGGCGGTTCGCCGATGCACCAGTAGCGGCCCATCTCGGCGAAGAAGCCGCCGGGACCGCTCGACTCGAGCATCACGAGGACGTGGTCCCCCTGTTCGATCCGCCGGTTCTGCTCGGGGAAGGGCCCGAAGATGCAGGGCGTGCCCATGGGCGCGGACCCGAGCAGCAGGACCATCTGCCCCTCCGAGCCGAGCTCGCAGGCGAGGTGGTAGACGTCGTTGCGGACCTCGCCGAGGACGCGGCCCGGGCGGATGAACGCGGTCGTCGCCTCGAGCACCTTGTCGTGGAGGTCCATCGCCGCCCGCACGTAGACGAGCTCGGCCTCGCTCTTCACGGCCTTGATCGCGTCGATGCGGTCGGTGAGGTCGACGAATTCGCTGTCGGGCAGGCCGTCGACGAGGTGTCGGTAGAAGCTCGCGTCCATCCGGCCGAGGTTGCAGAAGCCGATGCGCTTCGCGCCCAGGTCCTTCAGGGCCTTCACGGCGAGGTCGGCGTCGTAGCGCTCGGTGCAGTGGATCGTGCGGAAGAACGGGGCGGACAGGCGGGTCGCGATGCCGCGGCACAGCTCGGGCGCCGGTCCGGGGCGCTCCGGGTTCCCCGACGCGATCCAGGTCATCCCCCCGGTCCGCGGGAACAGCACCGTCGACGTGTTGTTCGGCGGGATGTCGGTGAACCAGCGGACATAACCGCCGGAGTCGAGCGTCGCCCCCGAGACGAGCAGGACGTCGGCGCCCTCCTCCGCGAGGACCGCGCGGACGGCGGCCCAGCGGCGCTCCAGCTCGGAATCCGGGATCGGGTACGGGGCCTTGCGGCCGTAGGCGCGTTCCAGCATGGGGTCCTCCTCTCGGGGCGCGGGGTCCCGTCCCTCGTCCTACAGCTCCTCGTACGCGCGCAGCGTGAGGAACGGGGCGAAGGCGTCGTCCTCGGTCAGCTCGGCGATGATGCGCCCGGCGAGCGCGAAATGGCCCTTCGCATAGGCCTCGTCGCCGAGAACGGCGCGGAGTCCGGTCAGGGTCTCGGCGAGCACGGAGCGGACGAGCGGCAGCGTGACCTTGCGGCCGTCGTCGAGCACGCCCTTCGGGTGGCGGATCCACTGCCAGAGCTGTGCGCGCGAGATCTCGACGGTGGCCGCGTCCTCCATGAGGTGGTTCAGGGGCACGGCGCCGGAGCCGCCGAGCCAGGCGGCGAGGTAGCGCACGCCCGCGTCGACGTTCGTGCGGACGCCCTGCATCGTGATCGTCCCGGACGGCACGGCGAGCAGGTCCTCGGCCGTCACCCGCACGTCCTCGCGCAGGACGTCGAGCTGGTGGACGCCCGCGAGGTTCGCCTCGAAGACCTCCATCGCCACGGGCACGAGCGCGGGGTGGGCGACCCAGGTCCCGTCGTGGCCGTTGCGGACCTCGCGGAGCTTGTCGTCGCGCACCTTCTGGAGCGCGGCCGCGTTCGCCGCCTCGTCCCCGCGGATCGGGATCTGGGCGGCCATTCCGCCGATCGCGTACGCCCCGCGCCGGTGGCAGGTGCGGATCGTGAGCAGCGTGTAGTCGCGCAGGAACGGCACGGTCATGCCGACCTGCGCGCGGTCCGGGAGCAGGAACGGCGGGTGGAAGCGCAGCTTCTTGATGGCGCTGAAGATGTAGTCCCAGCGGCCGCAGTTGAGCCCGACGATGTGGTCGCGGAGCTCGTACAGGATCTCGTCCATCTCGAAGGCCGCGAGCAGCGTCTCGATCAGGACGGTCGCCTTGACCGTGCCGACCGGCAGCCCGAGCGCCGCCTGCGCCGCGAGGAACACGTCGTTCCACAGCCGCGCCTCGCGGTGCCCCTCCATCTTCGGCAGGTAGTAGTACGCCCCGAGCCCGTGCGAGGCCAGGTGCGCGGCGTTGTGGAAGAAATGCAGGCCGAAGTCGAGGAGGCTCCCGGAGACCGGCGCGCCGTCGACGAGCACGTGCTTGTCGACGAGGTGCCAGCCGCGCGGCCGCACGAGCAGCTGCGCCGTGCGCGGGTTCAGGCGGTAGGACTTCTCGGGCGTCGCGAGCGAGATCGTCCCGCGCGTGGCGTCGTAGAGGTTGACCTGGCTCTGGACGACGTTCTCCCAGGTGGGCGACAGCGCGTCCTCGAGGTCCGCCATGAAGGTCGACGCGCCGGAGTTGAGCGCGTTGATGACCATCTTGCGGTCGCCGGCCGGCCCCGTGATCTCCACGCGGCGGTCGGCGAGGGGCGCCGGGACGCCGGCGATGCGCCAGTCGCCCTGCCGGATCCCCTCCGTTTCTGGAAGGAACCCGGGCAGGGCGCCCGCGCGGAATTCCGCCTCGCGGGTGGTGCGGGCGGCGAGCAGGGCGCGGCGCTGCGGCTCGAACCGCCGGGCGAGCGACGCGACGAAGGCCAGCGCTTCGGTCGTGAGGATGCCCTCGGCCCCTTCCGGGACCGGGCGGGTCAGGACGACGCCGGGAGGCAGGTGCGCTTCATGCATGGCGCGACTCCTTTCAGGGAGCCTCCGCCGCGGGCTTCGGGGCCGGCACCGGCGGCGGCGCGGCGTACTTCGCCGGCGAACGCGCGAGGGCGAGCCCGGCGGCGAGCAGGATCGGGAATCCCATCAGCAGGAACATGGTGGAGAAGCCGACGGCCCCGGCGACCATGCCGGCGACGTAGGACCCCACCGTGAACGCCGAGGAGGCGCCGGTCATGAAGGTGCTGGACGCGATGCCCCGGCGCTCCGGGGGCGTGTGGCGGACGGCCTCCGCCTGCAGGCTGGGCTGGACGGTCCCGGAGCCGGCGCCGATGAGGACCCCGGCGATGAGGACCGTGGCGAGGTTCCCGGCGGCGAAGAGGAGGACCATTCCGGCGAGCATCAGGGCGTCGCTCGTCACCAGGACGACCTTCAGGTTCCAGCGGTCGAGCCGGCGGTTCGAGAGGAGGCGGGCGGCGATCACCGCGCCCGCTTGGACGAGGAAGTAGGCGCTGACGCCGGCGATGTCCTTCTCGTCCGCGAGGCTGACGAGGTACCACATGACCGTGGAGGTGGCGCAGGTGAGCAGGAACGTCGACGACGCCGCGAAGAGCGCGCGCTTCTCGAACCAGCGGTGCACGTCCCAGCGGGACGGCGCGGCTTCCTCGAGGGAGGGCCGTGCCGGGAGGCTGGGGACGCCGAACAGGGTGAAGGCCAGCGCCAGCGTCATGGGGATCAGGGCGAGCAGGAACATCGACTGGTAGCCGAACGCTTCGGCGGCCGCGATGCCGGCGAAGGGCGACATCGCCTGCCCCAGGACGCCGCCGATTCCGAAGATCCCCATGCGGGACGCCAGCTTCTGGGTCGGGACGATCTGGGCGAGGACGGCCATGAACAGGACCATCGTGAGACCGGAGGCGGCGCCGTGGACGAGGCGGATCGCGAAGAGGGCCGCCGGGTCCGCCGGGACGAACGCGTAGAGCAGCGGGATGACGAG
>CAIXGU010000117.1 GCA_903919045.1 uncultured Eubacteriales bacterium
CGCAGCCCGCCGATCCGGTTCACGCTCCGCAGGAAGCGCTGGCCGCAGAGCTCGTCGGCCATCAGGTACGCCCAGCCGCGCATCAGGCGGAACTGGAAGCCCGCGAAGCCGTAGGCGGTGTCGAGGCAGATGCCCGCGAGGTCGCCGAGGTGGCTCGTGACGCGCTCGAGCTCCGCGAACAGCACGCGGCCGTACCGGGCGCGCGGGGGCGCCTCGACGCCCGCGATGCGCTCCGCGGCCTCGCAGTACGCGAGGGAGTTCGCGAGCGTCTCGTCGCCCGAGATCCGTTCGGCGAGGAACAGCCCGCGCTCGGGCGCCATGCCCTCGGCGAGCTTCTCGATGCCGCGGTGGACGAACCAGAGCTGGGCCTCGAGGTTCGCGACGGGCTCGCCCGCGACGCTGAAGCGGAAGTGCCCGGGCTCGATGATGCCGGCGTGCACGGGGCCGACGGGTATCTCGAAGACGCCCTCGCCCTCGACGCGCGCGAAGCGGCGCCCGAGCCCGGCGTCGGCGCCGGCGCGCGGGGGCTTGCGTCCGAGCGGGACGTCGCGGCGCAGCGGGTATTCGCCCTCGGGCCAGTGGGCATGGTGGACGAGGCGCTTCGGGTCGGGGTGCCCCTCGGGGCGCAGCCCGAAGAGGTCCTGGATCTCGCGCTCGCAGCCGGACGCGGCGTGGACGGTCGCGGCGATCGACGGGAACGTCCCCGGGTCGGGCGGGACGGCGACCTCGAGCGTCTCGGCGGTGCCAGAGGCGCGGTCGGTGAAGACGTACCGGAGGACGAAGCTCCCGTGCCCTTCCCGCTCGTCGGTCGCGAAGAGGGCCGCGAGGTCCTTCCCTTCCGAGACGGCGAGACGGTTGGCCTCGGCGCGGATCCCCTCGAGCGGGACGCAGCGGACGGTGCGGGCGGCGCGGTCGGCGGACGGGCTCATGGCGCCGGCACCCCCTGGATCAGGGCCGATGCGCGGACGAGCAGGTCGCGCAGGAACGGCGGCAGGTAGAGGCCGAGGACGAGCACGGCGGCGAGCAGGACGACGACGGCCGCGGCGCCGGCGCGGTTCGGCTCCCCGCGGGCGGGCTCGGGTGCGGCGTCGTCCGCGGAGGGCGCGGCGGGCGCAGCGTCAGCCGCAGCGGGCGCTTCCGGCTTCGGGAAGAACACGCGGAAGAGCGCCTGGACGATGCCGGCGAAGACGAGCGCGAGAAGGACCGCGACGACGGCGCCGAGGATCGGGTGCCCGGCGGAGAAGGCGGCGGCGAGCACGTTCAGCTCGCTCGCGAAGGGCGCGAAGGGCGGCGCGCCGCCGATCGCGAGGAGGCCGAGCAGGAACGCGGGGCCGGTGACGGGCAGCGTGCGCAGGAGGTTCCGGACCTTCGAGATCTCGCGCGTGCCGTGCTTCTGCAGGATCGTCCCGGACGACAGGAACAGCATCGACTTCGTGAACGAATGATTCACCATGTGGTAGAAGGCGGCGAACAGCGACAGCGGCGTCGCGAGGCCCGCGGACAGCGCCACGAGGCCCATGTGCTCGATGCTGGAGTACGCGAGCAGGCGCTTGTAGTCCTTCTGCGTGAGGAGGAACAGCGCCGCGGTCGCGACGGACAGGACGCCGAGGGCGACGAGCGCGCGGCCGGTGTAGAGCGCGCCGCCGAGGGCGCGGTTCACGATCGCGGTCGAGCGCAGGACGGCGTACATCGCGGCGTTCAGCAGGACGCCGGACAGGAGCGCGCTTACGGGAGAAGGCGCCTGGCTGTGGGCGTCGGGGAGCCAGTTGTGGAGCGGCGCGAGGCCGGCCTTCGTGCCGAAGCCCAGCAGCAGGAAGACGAAGGCGAACCGCAGCAGCGCCGGGTCGAGCGCGCCGGAGCCGGCCGCGGCGTAGAGCGCGGGCCAGTCGAGGGCGGCGCCTTCGGGCAGCGCGCCCTTCGAGGCGGCGTTCAGGAACACGACGCCGACGAGGGCGAGCGAGATGCCGACCGAGCAGAGGATGATGTACTTCCAGGCCGCCTCGAGCGCCGGCTTCCCGCCGTGGAAGCCCACGAGGAACACGGAGGCGAGCGTCGTCGCCTCGATCGCGATCCACATCGCGCCGAGGTTGCGGACCGTGAGGGTGAGGACCATCGTGGCGAGGAACGCGTGCATCAGCAGGTAGAGGCGGCGGACCTTCGCCGGGTCGAGCGCGCCGTGCCGGATCTCGCCCTCGACGTAGCCGACGGCGTAGACGCAGACGGCGAGCCCGACGGCGGCCACGAGGTTGAGGAGGACGGCGCTCACGGCGTCGACGTAGAGCAGGTTCCCGGGCATCGCCGGCTCGGCGGTCCCGCGGAGCAGCACGGTGCGCGTCGTCCACGCCGCGGCGAGGAGCAGCAGGGCGGACTCGGCCACGCTCACGGCGTGCAGGGCGCGGCGCGGCAGCGGGAGCGCGAGCAGCGCGACCGCGAGGAGCGGCACGGCCCACAGCAGCAGCTCCATCTCCCTCCCCTAGCCCTTCAGGCCGTCGAGTCGATCGGTGTCCGTCGTCTCGAAGGCGTCGTCGATGTGCAGGACGAGCACGCCGAGCACGAGCACGGCGGTGAGCAGGTCGAGCAGGATGCCGAGGTCCACGATGAACGGCATGCCGTCGGAGGCGTACAGGCCGGTCGCGAAGAGGCCGTTCTCGATCACGAGGAGGCCGACGATCTGCCCGATCGCCTTGCGGCGCGACAGCAGGAAGAACACCCCGACGAGCACGACCGAGAGCGCCTCGACGAGGAGCAGCGCGCGCGTCGCGGACACGGAGGCCCCGAGGCCGGACACGGCCGCGTACACCAGGAGAACGAGGGCCACGCACGCGAGCACGAGCGTGGGGATGTTCGCGAGGAAGTCCTTCTCGATGCGGTACTCGATCGCGGCGTAGGTGCGGTGGAGCTTGCGCGGGATGTAGACGACCTTGAGGGCGACCAGCGCGGCGCACACGACGAGGAGGTCGGGCCGGCCCGTCGCGAGGACCTCGCGGACGCCGAGCGCGCCGACGTTCACGGCGAGCAGGACCGCCTGCGCGCGGAACGCCGAGATGTGCGAGTGCATGCGCTTCCCGGCGACGAGCCAGAAGGCCGCGAGCAGCTGGAGCGAGGCGAGGGCGAGTCCCAGCGTCTCCACCGCGTCTACCTCCCGATCCCCGTGACGGCGTACTGCAGGAAGCCGACGAGCGCGAGGACGAACGCGAGCGCGGCGAGGTTCGGCACGCTGAAGAAGCGCAGCTTCACGGTCGCGGCCTCGAGGACGCCGACGAGCAGCGACAGCAGCAGGACCTTCGCCGCGAAGAAGGCGACGGACAGCGCGAGCCCGGCCGCCCCGGCGACGCCGAGGAACGGGTCGAACGGCAGGAAGAGCGATGCGAGGAGCCCGAGCAGCGCCCACTGCTTCAGGGCGGCGCCGTACTCGAGCAGCGCGAGGTGGCGGCCCGAGTCCTCGAGGATCATCGCCTCGTGGACCATCGTGAGCTCGAGGTGCGTCGCGGGATCGTCGACCGGGATGCGCGAGGTCTCCGCGACGAGCACGAGCACGAACGCGAGGAAGACCGGGAGCAGGAACAGCGCGGAGGGCGCCCACCCCGTCGGGGCGCCGGCCTGCGGGAGCAGCGGGTCTCCGCCGAGGCCGTTCAGGGCGGCGAGCGCGGCGGCGAATGACGTCGACCGGGCGTAGGCCGCGATCGCGAGGATCCCCGTGAAGGCGGCGGGCTCGACGAGGGCGGAGATCAGGGCCTCGCGGCTGCTGCCCATCCCGCCGAACGAGCTGCCGGCGTCCATCCCCGACAGCACGAGGAAGAAGCGGCCGAGCGCGAGCACGAAGAAGAACAGGAACAGGTCGCCCGGGACGCCGTCCGGCAGGGCGCGCACGGTCACGGGGACGAGAGAGCAGGCGACGAGCGACGTCGCGAAGACGACGGCCGGCGCGGCGCGCAGGACCCAGGACGAGGTCGTCGAGACGACGGGGTCCTTGCGGAGGAGCTTGCGGAGGTCGCGGTAGAGCTGCAGGAGCGGAGCGCCGCGGCGCTTCTGGACCAGCGCCTTGACCTTGCGGATCAGGCCGGTCGGGAGCGGCGAAAGAAGCAGCGCGAGCAGCGCGGCGAGGGCGGGATGGAGAAGCGCGCGCATGCCGTCAGCCCCCCTTCGCCAGCAGGAAGTACAGCAGCCCGGCCACGAGCGCGCCGAGCACGTACGCGAGGTACCCGCGCAGGCTGCCGGTCTGCACGGCCTGCCGCGCGCGGTCGGACAGGCGGTGGACGAAGGCGACGAGCGGGTCGTAGAGGTACTTCTCCACGAGCGGCTCGTGCGTCGTCGTGTAGGCGAGCGATTCGGGGTGGTAGACGTGCTCCCCTTCCGCCTTGAGCTCGCGGGTCGGGCGGAACAGGAACCGGAAGACGATCAGGAACGCCTTGGAGAAGCCGGACGCGCTGAACTGCATGCGCGCGTCGGGCTCGCCGTAGCCGCAGTCCCACGTGGAATAGCGGCGCACGGGGCGCTTCCCGCCGATCACGCGCACCGCGAGGACGGCCGCCAGCGCGACGGCCGCGAGGGCGGCGAGCACGGGCAGCGGGTCCAGGCCGGCGAGCGGCGGCGGGGGAGCCATTCCCTCGTGCGTCGGGGAATACTCGAAGTAGACGTCCCATCCGAGCTGCAGCCCGAGCGCGCCGCGCGCGGAGAAGTCCGTCCCGAGGCCGGACAGGCGCGCGAAGACGCCCGGCGCGAGGCCCAGGGCGAGGCTCGCCGCCACGAGGAGGCCGATCGCGAGGCGCATCGCGAGGGGCGCCTCCGTCGCGTGCGCCGCGGCAGGCGTGCGCGGCTTGCCGAGGAAGCCGACGCCGAACGCCTTCAGGTAGGCGGCGGCGGCGAGGGCGCCCGACAGCGCGAGGACGGCGACGGCGACGGCGAGGAGCACGGACAGCGCCGGGGGTCCCGCGAGGGCGCCCGCGACGAGCGCCTGCAGCGTCGTCCATTCGCTCGCGAAGCCGCCGAAGGGCGGCAGCGCGGAGATCGCGAGGGAGCCGCCGAGGAACAGGACCGACAGGCCCGGCATCGTGCGGACGAGGCCGCCGAGCGAGCCGAGGTCCCGCATGTGCGTCGCGTGGTGGACGGCGCCCGCCCCGAGGAACAGGCCGCCCTTGAAGAACGCGTGGTTGAAGGCGTGGAAGACCGCCGCGAAGACGGCGAGGGCGGCGACCGCCGGGCTCCCGAGCGCCGACGCCGTCAGCCCGAGGCCGATCCCGGTCCAGATCAGGCCCATGTTCTCGATGCTGGAGTACGCGAGCAGCCGCTTCAGGTCGTTCTCGACGAAGGCGTGGGCCACCCCGACGACGGCCGACAGCAGGCCGAGGGCGAGCACGAGGATCCCCCACCACGCCTCCTGCGCGCCCATCATGTGCAGGAGGAAGCGCAGCAGCCCGTACACGGCGGTCTTCAGCATGATGCCCGACATCAGCGCCGATACGTTGCCGGGCGCGGCCGGGTGCGCGCGTGGGAGCCAGACGTGGAGCGGCACGACGCCCGCCTTGACGCCGAACGCGGCGACGAGGAGCAGGACGACCGCGGTGCGCGTCGCGGGCGGCAGGTGCGCCGCGTCGAAGTCGCGCATCGAGAAGCTGCCGGTGGCCGAGAAGACCAGCAGGATCGCCGCGAGGAGCAGCGCGCCGCCGAGGATCGCCATGACGAGGTACAGCGTGCCCGCGGCGACCGTATCCTCCTTCTCCGACTCGAAGACGACGAGGAAGTACGACAGGAACGCCATCGCCTCCCACGCGACGAGGAAGAGCACGAGGTGCCCTGCGGTGAAGACGAGGGCCATCGCCAGCACGAACAGCGCGGCGAGCGCGTCGAAGACGGGCAGGTTCCGCTTCCCCGCGTACGGCGCGAGGTACGGGACGGAGAACAGCGACACGGCGAGGACGAGGACGGACAGCGCGAGCAGGAAGACCGCGGAGAGGGAGTCGAGGACGACCGTCAGCCCGAGGAGCGGGACGGTGCCGACGAGCGCGGCGAGCGGCGGTTCGGGGAGCGAGGAGGGGCTCGGCGCCCGGAGCAGGAAGAGGAGCGAGGACGCGACGCCGGCCGCGGCGCCGGCCATCGACAGGACCTGGGCCGCGAGGTGCGCGGCGCGGGGGCGGGCGGAGAGCGCCAGCGCGAGGACCGCGGCGGCGGCATAGAGGGAGAGCGAGATCCAGAACCAGGGTCCGTACCCCAGGAATCCCATCTCCGCGCGCCGCCCTCCCATCCGACCGTCCGTCAGTCGGAACCCATGGTACCACCCGTCCGCGCCGCCCGTCCATCGGCAGGTTGCACGGAATTCCCGTCAGGAACCGACGGAATGCGTCCTCCGCGGCCCTCTACCGGGCGGCCCAGCCGAACCAGGTGCAGTCGCCCGTCCGGACGAACCCCATCTTGGCCGCGAGCGCCATCGACGCCGCGTTCCCGCGCTTGATGTGCACGGTCGGGATCATCCCGGCCTCGCGCACCCAGCGGCACAGCGCCCAGGAAACCCGCTCGGCGACGCCCTTCCGGCGCCACTCCGGCAGCACCTCGAGCACGCCCATCGTCCC
>CAIXGU010000118.1 GCA_903919045.1 uncultured Eubacteriales bacterium
CCGAGGAGGACGAGCGCGCGGGGCGGGGACGCTGCGTGCGGAGGCGTCACGTCGCGCCCCGGGCCCCCGCCGCGACGGCCGCACGCAGCGTCCGGAGGGCGGCGGCCGGGTCGGGGGTCCCGTACACGGCGTTGCCGACGACGAGCGCGCTCGCGCCGGCCGCGACGACCTCGGCGGCATTCGCGGCGGAGAGGCCGCCGTCGACCTGGATATGCGGCGATAGGCCGCGGCGGTCGCACAGCGCCTTCAGCGCGCGGATCTTGTCGAGGACCGCTGGGATGAACGCCTGCGCGCCGAACCCGGGATTCACCGACATCAGCAGGACCAGGTCGGCGTCGGGGAGGATCTCCTCGACGGCGGAGAGCGGGGTCGCGGGATTCAGCGAGACGCCCGCCTTCATGCCGGCGGCGTGGATGCTCTGGACGACGCGGTGCAGGTGCAGGCAGGCTTCGGCGTGGACCGTCAGCAGGTCGGCGCCGGCCTCGGCGAAGGCCGTCACGTAGCGGCCCGGATCGACGATCATGAGGTGCACGTCGAGCGGCAGCGCGGTGCGGCGGCGGAGCGCCTTCACCACCGGCATCCCGATCGTCAGGTTGGGCACGAACATCCCGTCCATGACGTCGACGTGGATCCAGTCGGCGTCCAGCGCGACGGCGTCGAGCGCGTCGCCCAGCGCGGCGAAATCCGCGGAGAGGATCGAGGGACAGAGGACGGCGCCGCCGGGGGCGAGGGCGGAGCGGGGGGCGGGCGCGGTCGGCTTCGCGGGGACGGCCATGGGGGTCACCTCCTGGTGCGGACGCCGGCGGCGGTCGCCGGTCGGTCGTAGGGCTTGACGAGGTCGAGCGCCCGTCGGAAGGCGCGGTAGCGCTCGAGGCGGCCCGGATCGACGGAGCCGTCCGCGACGAGGGCGTCGACGGCGCAGCCCTTCTCGCCTACGTGGGCGCAGCCGGTGAAGCGGCAGGACCCTTCGGTGGCGGCGATCTCCGGATACCCGGAGAGCAGCCCCGGGACGTCGAGGCCCGATTCCTCGACCGCGAGCTGGCTGAAGCCCGGCGTATCGGCGAGGAATCCGCCGCCCGGGATCGGGAACAGCTCCGCATGGCGGGTCGTGTGTCGTCCGCGGCCGATCCGGGCGCTCACGCCGCCGGTCGCCATCTTCTCGGCGCCGAGAAGGTGGTTGAGGAGCGTCGACTTCCCGACGCCGGACTGTCCGGCGAACGCGACGGTGCGGCCGCGGAGCCGCGCGAGGAGATCTTCGGGCGGCTCGGCCGCGGGGAAGGCGAACGTCCAGACGGAGAAGCCCGCGGCGCGGTAGACCGCGGCGAGGGCGTCGGCGCCCTCCTGTCCGAGATCGCGCTTCCCGATGCACAGCACGGCGTCGATGCCGAGCGCGCAGGCCACGCACAGGAGCTTGTCGACGAGCGGCAGGTCGGGCGCGGGAGCGGCCGCCGAGGCCACGACGACCAGCAGGTCGAGGTTGGCGAGGGGCGGCCGCACGAGGACGCAGGTGCGCGGACCGATCGCGTCGATGCGCCCGGGAACGTCCGGGTCGCCGGACGCGCCGACGACGACGCGGTCGCCGGGGAGCGGCGAGATGCCTTCCTTGCGGAAGACGCCGCGAACCTTCGCGGGAACGACGCCGGCGGCGCCGCAGGAGACGAGGTACAGACCGCCGACGCCGCGCAGCACGACGCCGTCGAGGGCCGGGACGGACGCTCCGCCGGCGCCCGGGGTCATGGCGGCGGCGCTACGGTCGTGGGCGTCGCGGTGGGATCCGGCGGCGCCTCGACCGTAGGCGTCGCGGTGGGCTCCGGCGTCGGCGACGGCGACGGCGTGGGCGTCGGCGTCAGGGACAGGAAATAGTCCTGCTGCGAGCCGAACAGGATGTCGACCGCGCTTCCGGCGCTCACCGTCGTGCCGACGGCAGGGGACACGCGGATGACGTACTGCTGGTCGGCCGGCAGGTCGGCAGACGACACCGTGTCCGAACCGAGCACGAGGTTGACGCGCGTCAGCTCGTCGAGGGCATCCAGCCGCTTCATGCCGACGATGTCGGGAACCTGCACGCGCGAGAGCCCGGAGCTCACGTAGATCTTCACGGAGCCGCCCTTCGCGACGTCCTGGCCGGCGCCCGGCTCGGTCTTGATCACCTTGTCCTTCTCGACGTCGGGGCTCACCTGGCGGACGATCGTCACCGTGAGGCCGAACGTCTTCTCCAGCTCGAGCTGCACGAGGTTGACGGCCTGGCCGGTGTAGTCCGGGATCTTGATCGTGTCCTTGCCGGCGCTGACCGTCAGCTCGATCACCGAGGCGCCGCCTGGCTTGAGGCGCGTGCCCTCCGGACGGCTCTGGGCGGTCACGACCCCCGCCTCGACCGTGTCGGACTGCACGTACTTCACGAGGTAGTCGATCTGGCCGTTCTCCAGGACGGCCTTCACGTCGTCGATCGCGCGTCCGACATAGTCCTCGACGAGGAAGTCGCCGGTGTTCTCGGGGTTGAGGACCGACAGCACCCAGAGGTACCCCTGGTAGGCGCCGTAGGCCATCCCGCCGAGCAGCAGCAGGACGAGGAGCGCCACCAGCGCGGCGTCGCGGCGCCTGCCGCGGCGGCGGGACGCCATGCTCGCCTCGATGTCCCTCAGGCGTCCGTAGTCGGAGCCGTGGCGCATCGGGTCCATCACCGTGGTGCTGTCCTCGAGCCCGTCGTCCTCGAGGACGCCGTACACGCCGTCGGGCTCGACCATCAGGGCGTCGAGCTCGTCGACGAGCGCGCGGACGTCGTCGTAGCGGCGCTCCGGGTTCTTCTGGATGCACTTGAGGACGATCGCCTCGAGGCCGTTCGGGATGCTGGAGTCGATCGAGGTCGGCGGCGCGGGCGCGTCCTGGATGTGCTTGATCGCGATCGTCACGGCGGAGTCGCCGTCGAAGGGCACGCGGCCCGTCAGCATCTCGTAGAGCAGGATTCCGAGCGAGTAGATGTCGGACTTCTCGCCGACGAGCGTGCCGCGGGCCTGCTCCGGCGAGAAGTAGTGCACCGAGCCGAGCGCGGAGCCGCCGGTCACCGTGATCGTGTTGGCGGTCGCGGCGCGCGCGATGCCGAAGTCGGCGACCTTCGCGGTCATCTGGGGCGTGACGAGGATGTTGTGCGGCTTGATGTCCCGGTGGACGATGCCGTTGCGGTGCGCGTGGTCGAGCGCGAGCCCGATCTGGATCGCGAGCGGCACGGCGGTCTCCCACGGGATGCGGCCGCGCTGCTGGATCATCTGCTTCAGGGTGACGCCCTCGACGTACTCCATCACGATGTAGCGGAGGTCGTCCTGCTCGCCGACGTCGAAGACCTTCACGATGTTCTGGTGGGACAGGCTCGACGCCGCCTTGGCCTCGGTGTCGAAGCGGCGGATGAACTCGGCGTCCGTGGTCAGCTCGGCCCGCAGGATCTTGACGGCGACCTTGCGGCCGCCCTCCCGGAGGTCCTCCGCGAGGTAGACGACGGCCATCCCGCCCTTGCCGATCGGGCGGAGGATGCGGTACCTCTCGCCGAGGGTCATGCCGATCGGGCTTCCGGTCTCGTTCATTCCCGTTCCTCCAGCCATCCGTCCTCCCCTACACGAAGGCGACGACGACGGTCACGTTGTCCTCGCCCCCGCAGCGGTTCGCCAGGTCCACCAGGGCCTGCGCCGCCGCCTGCGGCGTCCGCTCCCTTCGGAGCGTCGCCGAGATCTCCTCGTCGTCGGCCATCCCGTGCAGCCCGTCCGAGCACAGCAGGATCCGGTCGCCCTTCGCGACCGACACCGTGGCGCATTCGGCGGTCATGTACTCGGGAAAGCCCAGGGCGCGCGTGAGGATATGCCGCTTGGGGTGCGTGCGCACGTCCTCGGGCCGGATCGTCCCGGCGTCCAGCATCTCCTGCACGACCGTGTGGTCGACCGTGACGCGCATCAGCGAGCGGCCGCGCTGCAGGTAGGCCCGCGAATCCCCGACCGAGGCGACCACGAGGGCGCGGTCCAGCAGCACGGCCAGGGTGAGGGTCGTCCCCATCCCGCGGTTCGCCTCGCTCTCGAGCGAGCCGAGGTAGACCTTGACGTTGGCCTTCTCGACGATATCGCGCAGCTCGTCCTCGACGCGCTGGGGATCCACCTGCCCGGGCAGGGTCGCCATGAGGCGCTGCGACGCGTACTCGACGGCGATCGCGCTCGCGAGCTCGCCCTTGCGGTGCCCGCCCATCCCGTCGGCGACCAGGAACGCGCACGGAAGGCGTTCGCCGTCGGCGACCACCGCGTGGCAGTCCTCGTTGTTGGTCCGGATGAGACCCCGGTCCGTCGCCGACCCGTACCTCACTGCGTCTCCGTCTCCTCCAGGCGCCGCCGGAGCTGGCCGCACGCCGCCTCGATGTCGGTCCCGAGCTCGCGCCGGACCGTCGCGTTGATGCCCTCGGCCTCGAGGATCCCCTGGAACGCCCGCACCGCCTCGGAGCGGCTGCGGCGGTACGTCCCGCCCGCGAACTCGTTCGCCGGGATCAGGTTGACGTGGCACTGGAGGCCGCGCAGCCTCCGCGCCAGTTCCCGTGCGTGCTCGGGCCGGTCGTTCACGCCCTGGAACATCGAGTATTCGAAGGAGATGCGGCGCCCCGTCCGTTCGACGTGCCGCCGGCATGCCTCCAGAAGGTCCTCGATCGGGAAGCTGCGCGCCACCGGCATCAGCTGCCTTCGGATCGCGTCGTTCGGCGCGTGCAGCGACACGGAAAGCGTCACCGGCAGACCTTCATCGGTAAAGTCTAGCATTCGAGGCACCACGCCGCAAGTCGAGACCGAGACGTGGCGCAGGCCGACGCCGAGGCCCCGCGCGTCGTTCAGGAGGCGCAGGAAGCGCACCAGCTCGTCATAGTTGTCGAGCGGTTCGCCGATGCCCATCACGACCACGTTGGAGATGCGCGCGCCGCAGTCGGCCCCGATGCGGGCGACCTGCCCGAGCATCTCCCCGGCCGAGAGGTCGCGCCCGAACCCGGCCAGCGTCGAGGCGCAGAACGTGCAGCCCATCCGGCAGCCCGCCTGCGACGAGATGCAGACGGAGTACCCGTGGCGGTACTTCATCAGCACGCTCTCGATCACGTTCCCGTCGTGCAGCCGGAAGACGTACTTCACCGTGTCGTCGTCGGCGGAGACGAGCTTGCGTTCGACGAAGAGCCCGTCGACGCGGAACTCCGCGGCGAGGGCCGCGCGCAGGTCCTTCGGGAGGTCGGTCATCTCGGCGTAGTCGGAGACGCCGCGCGCGAGCCAGCGGAAGACCTGCCCGGCGCGGTAGGCCGGGAGCCCGCGTTCCGTGAACCAGGCGGCGAGCTCGTCGTAGGTGCGGTCGTAGAGGTCGGTCATCGGGGACTCCCTTCCGTGCGGCGGAACCGGGCGACGAAGAATCCGTCGCACCCGTGGCGGTGGGGCAGCAGCTGGATCCTCCCCGCCGCCGCCTGGGCCTCGAGGGCGGGGTCGAGCGCGCGGAGGCGCGTCGGCAGGAGGTCCGCGAACGGGGCGGGCTCGAACCGGCCCGCCTGCGCTGCGAGGAATGCGTCCGCCTGCCGTCCGTTCTCGTCGGGCAGGACCGTGCAGGTGCTGTACACGAGGAGCCCGCCGGGGCGCACGCTCTCCGCGGCGGCGGCGAGGATGCGCGCCTGGAGCGGCACGAGCGCCGCGGCCCTCTCCTCCGTCATCGTGAGGCGGATCTCGGGCTTCTTCGCGAGCAGGCCGAGCCCGCTGCAGGGCACGTCGGCGAGGACGCGGTCGTAGGCGGGGCCGGCGGCGTCCGGCTCGGACGCGTCGCGCGCCGCGACGGAGACGGACGAGAGCCCGAGGCGCGCGGCGTTGTCCCGGATCAGGCCGAGCCTTCCCTCCTGGGCGTCGCGCGCGTCGACGCGGCCCTCGTCCCCCATCCGCTCGGCCAGGTGCGTCGACTTCCCGCCCGGTGCGGCGCAGGCGTCGAGGACGGCCTGGCCCGGCGCGGGGTCGACGAGATGCGCGACGAGCATCGCGGCCTCGTCCTGGACGAAGAACAGGCCCTCGCGGAACGACGGCAGCGCGGCCACGGGACGACCGCCGAGCTCGACGGCGAGCGCCTCGGGGAGGAATGCGCCGGGAGAGGCCGCAGCGCCTTCGTCGGCGAGCCGCGCGGCGAGGGCCTCCGGGGTGGTGCGCAGGAGATTCGTCCGGACGGTCAGGCGCGGCGTCCCGAGGAAGGACTCGGCGAGGGCGTCGGCCTCGTCGCCGTAGGCGTCGAGCAGGCGGCGGGCGATCCAGTCCGGCAGCGAACGCCGCACCGACAGGGCGGCGGCGCGGACGTCCGCTGGCGCCGACGGGTCGTCGTTTGGGAAGGCGGCCGCGTCCCCCGCGCGCGCCGCGGCGCGCAGGACGGCGTTCACGTAGCCCGCGGCGCCTGCGCCGGCGAAGCGGCGGACGAGGTCGACCGACGTGTCGCAGGCGGCGGACGGCGGGACCGAGCGCGACCAGAGCAGCTGCCACAGCCCGAGGCGCAGGACCGTGCGGACCCAGGGCTGCAGGCGCGCGACGGGCTGCCGCGAGAAACGGGAGAGGACGGCGTCGATGGAGACGACGCGCGCGAGCGTCCCGTAGACCGCGGCCGATGCGAACGCGCGGTCGCGGGCCGCCATCGACGCGGGCAGCCGCGCTCCAGAGGCGGCGAGGTTCGAATAGGCGCCCTTCTCCAGGACCTCGTGGAGGATCCGGACGGCGGCGGTGCGGGCCGCATCGGGGGCTTCGGAGGGCCTTCGGCCGGCGGGGGCCGCGGACACGCGTCAGGACCTCCGACCGCGGCCCGAACGGGCGAGGAGCACGAGCCGCGCGAGCGACGCCAGCGCAGCCAGCGCGGCCGCGACGTAGGTGAAGGCCGCGGCGCGCAGCACCCTGCGGGCGCCCGCGAGCTCGTCCTCCGTGAGGATCGCGTTCTCGCCGAGCATCGCGATCGCCCGGCGGCTCGCGTCGAACTCGACCGGCAGCGTGACCAGGTAGAATACGACGGCGGCCGCGTAGAGCAGGATCCCGACGTTCACGAGGATGCCGAAGCCGAACAGGATGCCGGCGATCGCGATGTACGGGCCGGCGAAGCTGCCGATGTTCGCGACCGGCACGAGCGCGGAGCGGATGCGGTTCGGAAGGTACCCCTCGGCGTGCTGGACGGCGTGCCCCGCCTCGTGGGCCGCGACGCCGACGGCGGCCACCGAGGCGCCGGCGATCGTCTCCTCGGAGAGACCGAGCACTTCCTGCCGCGGATCGTAGTGGTCGGACAGGCGCCCGCCGGTCCTCTCGATGCGGACCTGGGCGAGCCCGCGCATCGACAGCAGCCGGTGCGCCGCCTCTCCGCCCGTGATGCCGCTCGCCGTGCGGACCTGGCTGTAGCGGCGGTAGGTCGACGTCACGATGCCCTGGGCGATCATGCCGAGCACGAGCGCCGGGACCACGAGCATCAGGAAGTACGGATCGAGATAGAACGGGTAGACCATGGCGGCCTCCTCAGGAGCCGAAGCGGGAGCCGGGGGCGAGGTTCAGGCCGAAGTCGCGGGCGCCCATCCGGCGACCCGACTCGGGCTGCACCTCGAGGAGCGCGGTCGCGCCGTCCCCGCAGGCGACGGCGAGGCCGTCCGGCAGCAGGCCGAGGACGGTCCCGGGGGCTGCGGAGTGCGCGCGTTCCGAGGCGGTAGCGCCGCGGACGGCGCCCGGGGCCTCCCCTTCCGCGAGGACGCGCGCGCGGTGCACCTTGAGGCGGCGGCCGTCCAGCGTGGTGAACGCTCCCGGCCAGGGGACCGTCCCCCGGACGAGGTCGCGCACGGCGCGGGCGGAAGCGGACCAGTCGATCCGGCCGTCCTCGCGGTCGAGAGGCTTCACGACGGTCGCGCGGGACGCGTCCTGGGGCGTGAAGACCGCCGTCCCCGCGCGGATCCGGTCGAGCGCCTCCACGAGGGCGAGCGCGCCGAGGCGCGACAGCAGGGCCTCCAGGGCCTCCGCATCCATGTCCTCGGGCACCGGGACGGACCGCTGCAGGAGCACGTCGCCCGTGTCCATGCCCTCGTCCATCCGCATGATCGTGACGCCCGTCTCCGTCGCGCCGTCGATCAGGCAGCGCTGGATCGGGGAGGCGCCGCGGTAGCGCGGGAGCAGCGACGCGTGGACGTTCAGCGGGGCGATGCGCGCGGCGCCGAGCACGCCCGCCGGCAGGATGCGTCCGTAGGCGGCCGTGACGAGCAGGTCGGGCGAGAAGCCGCGCACGGCCGCCTCGAACTCCGGCGTGCGGACCTTCTCGGGCTGGAGCACGGGAATGCCGTAGGAAAGCGCGGCCTCCTTCACCGGAGGCGGCGTCGGGACCTGGTGCCGGCCCACCGGCCGGTCGGGCTGCGTGACGGCGGCCGCGACCGTGCAGCCGGCGGCGACGAGCGCGTCGAGGCTGGGGACCGCGAAGGCGGGCGTCCCGAAGAAGACGACGCGGAAGTTCATCCCTCCACCAGCGGACCCCGGGCCTTGTCCTTGAACAGGATGCCTTCGAGGTGGTCGTACTCGTGGGACAGGACGACGGCCATCAGCCCCTCGCCCTGGAGCGTGAACGTCTGTCCGTAGCGGTCCTGCGCCTGGATCTCGACGACGGCGGGCCGCTCGACCTCGCCGTACCGGCCGGGGATCGAGAGGCAGCCCTCCTGCCCGACCTGCGCGCCCTCCTTGCGGAGGAAGAAGGGGTTGATGAACTCGAAGAGCCCCGAGCCGTCGCCGGCGTCGACGACGAAGATGCGCTTGAGGACGCCGACCTGCGGCGCGGCGAGGCCGATGCCGTGGGCGTCGTACATGGTGTCGGCCATGTCGTCGAGCAGCTGGAGCGTGCGGGCGTCGATCGTCTCGACGGGGCGGCTGACCTTGCGGAGCGTCTCGTCTCCGTCCTTGAGGATCCTGCGGAGGGCCATGGAGCGGGTACCTGCCTTTCCACGCCGAATATACCACACCCGGCAAGGGGAAGCCGGTGCGGACGGCACGGAAATCGGCGCGGGCGTAGGGCTAGAGGAGATTGTACGGATCGACGTCGAACGCGAGCGCGCAGTCGCGGAAGCCGCCGGCGTCGGCCGCGACGGCGAACAGCGCGGCGATCGGCTCGGGCGTCGGGGCCTTCACGACGACGCGGTGGCGGTAGCGCTCGCGCAGGCGGAACATCGGCGCCTTCGCCGCGTCGGAGACGTGCGCGCGGGCGAGCCCCGGGTCCTCGGAGACCCGCGCCCGGAGGAGCGCGGACACGTCGCGCGCGCCGTCGAGGGACGCCTGCAGGCTGGCCGAGGAGAGCGTGGCGATGCCGATCGAGCCGAACGGGGGATAGCCCATCGCGCGCCGGAACGACTCCTCCTTCTCGTAGAAGCCGTCGAAGTCGAGCGCCGTCGCGCACCGCACCGCGTAGTCGTCCACGTTGTAGGCCTGGATCACGACGCGCCCCGGCGCCTCTCCCCGCCCCGCCCGGCCGGCGGCCTGCACCAGCAGCTGGAAGGCGCGCTCGGAGGCCCGGAAGTCCGACATGCCGAGCATGAGGTCCGCGGCCAGGATGCCGACGACGGTCACGTTCGCGAAGTCGTGGCCCTTGGCGATCATCTGCGTGCCCACGAGCGCGTCGACCCGCTCGTCGCGGAACCGGTCGAGGATCGCCGCGTGCGACAGGCGCCCGCTCGTCGTGTCCTGGTCCATCCGCAGCACGGTCCGCCCCGGGAACTCCTTCAGGAAGAGCTCCTCGACCTTCTGCGTCCCGACGCCCATCCGGGCGATCGCCTTCGCGCTCCCGCACGACGGGCACTCCCGCGGCAGCGCGTAGGCGCGGCCGCAGTAGTGGCAGACCAGCATCCCCTCCGCGGGGCCCGAGTGCGTGCCGATCACCGCGTGGTAGGTCAGGGAGACGCTGCAGTTGCGGCAGCGCACGGTCTTCCCGCACTCGTAGCAGAGGTAGGATGACGAGTGTCCGCGCCGGTTGAGGAACAGCATCGCCTGGTGCCCCTGCGCGAAGGCTCCCTCGAGCTCCCCGCGGAGCCGGCGGCTGAAGACCGACCGGTTGCCGGCCGACAGCTCCTCGCGCATGTCCACGACCTCGACGTCGGGCAGCGCCGCCCCGCCGGGCCGCTCGTCCAGCCGCAGCAGGCGCGCCTGCCCGGACCGGGCGCGGTGCATGCTCTCGACCGACGGCGTCGCGGACCCAAGCAGCAGCACGGCGCAGGCGTCGCGGCACCGCCAGCGGGCGACGTCGATCGCGTGGTAGCGCGGATGCGTCTCGGACTTGTAGGACGACTCCTGCTCCTCGTCGACGACGACGAGCCCCAGGTTCGCGAGCGGGGCGAACACGGCGGATCGCGCGCCCACGACGAGGCGCACCTCGCCGTCGAGCACGCGGCGCCACTGCCCGTAGCGCTCGGCGGGCGTCAGCCGGCTGTGCAGCACGGCGACCCCGTCCCCGAAGCGCGCCTGGATGCGCCGGACCATCTGGGGGGTGAGGGCGATCTCGGGCACGAGGATCAGCACGCTCCGGCCCTCGTCGAGGGTCTTCCGCGCGACCTGCAGGTACACCTCGGTCTTCCCGCTCCCCGTGATGCCGTGGAGCAGGAACTCGCGCTCCGCGCCGTCGCCGCAGGAGGCGTCGCGCACGGCCTGCGCGAGGGTGCGCACGGCGGCGTCCTGGCCGGGCGTCGGAGTCCGGTCCTCGTCGGGTTCGGGGAGCGTCTCGGGGACGTCGCCGGGCCGCCGCGCCGGGACGCTGCCGAAGGCGACGAGCCCCTTCTTCGCGAGCGCGTCGAGCGTCGCCCGGGAGGCCTGGCAGGCGGACAGCACGTCCTCGACGAGGCATTCGCCGTATTCGAGGACCATCTCGAGCACGCGGTACTGGTTGACGCGCCCGATGCGGCCCTCCTCGAGCAGGTCCGACACCGCCTCCGGGTCGACGGCGAAGACCGTCCGCGCCGTCTTCTCCCGCACGGCCTGCCCGCGCTTCTCCAGCACGCGCAGCACGCCGGCCTTCTCGAGCCGCAGGAGCGCCGACCGGGAGATCCCCGCCGCCGCGAGCAGCGCGTCCTCGGCCAGCCGCCCCTTCGGCGCGGCCGCGAGCGCCGCGAGGACCCGGCCGGCCGCATCGTCGGCGGGCGCCGCCGCGGGGTCGCCGGGCGCGGCGGCCTCGACCAGGCGCTCGGTGCGCACCGCGATCCCGGCGGGCACCATGCACTGGAGCGCCTCGCCGTAGGTGCAGGCGTAGCGCTGCCGCATGTGGGCGGCGAGCCGCAGCTGCTCCGGCCGCAGGACCGGCTTCTCGTCGAGCACCGCGGCGATCGGCTTCACGAAGAACTCGGAGGCTTCGCGGGGGGCCACGCCCATGACGTACGCCTCGGCCTTCCGGTCGCCGGCGCCGAACGGGACGAGGACGCGGGAACCCGGCCCCAGGCCCTCCCGCATCGCGGGCGGCACGTCGTAGGTGTACTCCCGGTCGAAGGCCCGGGTCGCCTCCCGCAGCACGACCCGCGCGAACATCAGGACGCTCCCTGCAGGAAGCCGAAGAGGTCCATCTGGCTGCTCTGCGGCAGCTCCTTCAGGCACCCCGCGCCGTCGAGCGCGGTGATCACCGCGGACCCGACCCCGGCGCGCCGCGAAAGGTCGTCCCGCGACTTGAAGGGCCCGGCCTCGCGCGCGGCCGCAATCCCGTGCGCCACGGTCTCGCCCACGCCCGGCATCGCCCGCAGCGGGGGCCGCAGCGCGCCGTCCTCGATCGTGAACCGCTGCGCGTCGCTGCGGTAGAGGTCGACCGGCAAGAAGCGGAAGCCGCGCGCCAGCATCTCCTCGACCAGCTCGAGGATGTAGAACACCTTCTCGTCCCGGTCCGTGAGCGTCGGGTCGCGCATCGTCTGCCGCTGGCGCAGGACCTCGCGGTCCGCACGCACGTCCTTCGCGGCGCGGCACATCCGACCCGCGTCGAACGCGTCGCCGCGCACCGAGAAATAGGCGGCGTAGTAGGCCAGCGGGCGGTGCACCTTGTACCAGCCGATGCGCAGCGACGAGATCGCGTAGGCCGCGGCGTGCGCCTTCGGGAACATGTAGCGGATCTTCCGGCACGAGTCGATGTACCAGTCCGGCACGCCGTTCTCGCGCATCAGGGCCTCGAAGGCGTCCGAGACGCCCTTGCCCTTGCGGACCTTCTCCATGATGTCGAACGCGGCCTTCGATGGCAGGCCCTGGTGGATCAGCCAGGTCATGATGCTGTCGCGGCAGCCGATGACCTCCTCGATCGTCGCCGTCCCGCTGCGGATCAGGTCCTGCGCGTTGCCCTTCCACACGTTCGTGCCGTGGGACAGGCCCATCAGCTGCACGAGGTCGAAGAAGCGCGACGGCTTGGTCTCCCGGATGATCTCGCGGGCGAGGTGCGTGCCGAGCTCGGGCATGCCGAGCGTGCCGACGGGGGCCACGTTCCAATCGGGCGGGAGCCCGAGCGCGCGCGGCGAGGCGAAGAGGGACATCACGTCGGCGTCGGGGATCGGCACCGTCACGGGGTCGACGCCGGTCAGGTCGCCGAGCATCTTCAGCATCGTCGGGTCGTCGTGGCCGAGGATGTCGAGCTTGAACATCGTGTCGTGCAGGGCGTTGAAGTCGAAGTGCGTCGTGACCGTGTCGCTGTCGACGCGGTCCGCGGGGCGCTGGACCGGGGTGAAGTCGTAGATCTCGCGGTCCTTCGGGAGGACGACGATGCCGCCCGGGTGCTGGCCCGTCGTGCGCTTGACGCCGACGAGGCCCTCCGCGAGGCGCGATTTCTCGGCGTTCGTCGCGATCCGCCCGTTCTTCTCGTAGTAGCCGAGCACGAGCGAGATCGCGTTCTTGTCGGCGTAGCCGCTGATCGTGCCGGCGCGGAACGTGTAGGCGGAGCCGAACATCTCGACGATGTACCGGTGCGCGCGCGACTGGTACTCGCCGGAGAAGTTGAGGTCGATGTCGGGCTGCTTGTCGCCGTCGAACCCGAGGAAGGTCTCGAACGGGATGTCCTGCCCCTCCCGCGCGTAGGGCGTGCCGCACTCCGGGCAGTCCTTCGGCGGCAGGTCGTAGCCCGAGCCGAACCGCCCGGTCTCGTCGAACTCGGACCGGCGGCAGGTGCGGCAGATGTAGTGCGGCGGCAGCGGGTTCACCTCGGAGACGCCGAGGAGCGTCGCGGCGAAGGACGAGCCGACCGAGCCGCGCGAGCAGACGAGATAGCCGTCGTCGTTGGACTTCTTCACGAGCTTGTGCGCGATGTAGTACATCACGGAGAAGTGGTGCTTCACGATCGCCCCGAGCTCGCGCTCCATGCGCACGCGCACCGGCTCCGGGAGGTTGCCGTCGCGCCCGTAGAGGGACAGGGCGGTCTCGCGCGCGATCCGCTGGATCTCCTCGTCGGCGCCTTCGATGTCGGGCGGGTACGAGCCCTTCGGGAAAGGCCGCAGGCCGGGCTCGATCCGCTCCGCGATGCGTCGCGGGTTGCGGACGACGACCTCGACGGCCTTCTCTCCGCCGAGGTAGGCGAACTCCTCGAGCATCTCCTCCGTCGTCCGGAAGTGGAGCGGCGGCTGCAGGTCCGCGTCCGCGTAATCCTTCGCGGTCAGGAGGATCCGCCGCAGCTCCGCGTCGCGGGGCGTCAGGTAGTGCGCGTCGCTCGTCGCGCAGACGGGCCGGCGCGCGGCCTCCCCGAGGGCCACGACGAGGCGGTTCAGGTTGCGCAGGTCCTCGTCGTCCTTGAGGACCGCGCCCGCTTCCCGCAGCAGGAAGGCGTTGTTGGTCGCGGGCTGGACCTCGAGGTAGTCGTACGCCCAGGCCTTCTTCAGCGTCTCGCGGCCGCGGACGGCGGCGAGCGCGGCGCCGTAGTCGCGCCCGGCGGCCTCGTAGGCGGCGCGGACGGCGCGGAAGACCTCGCCGGCCTCGCACGCGGCGCCGACGACCAGGCCCGTCCGGAAGTACCGGAGGAGGCTGCGGGGGATGCGCGGGCGGTAGTGGAAGTACCGCGTGTGCGACTCGGACACCAGCCGGTACAGGTCGTACAGCCCGAGCGCGTCCTTCGCGAGGAGGATGATGTGGTAGACGGAGACGTCCTTCGAGACGAGCCGCTCCCGCGGGACCCGGCCCATCGTCGCGTCGAGGTCCGCGAGCGTCTTCGCGCCGGTGCGCTCCATCAGGGCGCACAGGATGCGCCCGCTGGCCTCGGCATCGTCGGCGGCCCGGTGCGCGCGGTCGGGCGAGGCGCCGAGGAACGCGGCCACCGTGCCGAGCTTGTGGTTCGCGAGGCCCGGCAGCAGCGCCTGCGCGAGGGACAGGGTATCGACGACGGGCGGGTTCAGGCGTTGGCCTCCCGGCGCGCGCGCGGCCGCGTGGCGCAGGAAGTCGAGGTCGAAGAAGGCGTTGTGCGCGACCATCGGCCGCCCGCCGAGGAAGGCGGCGAGGCGCTCGACGGCCTCATCGGGCGTCGACGCGCCGCGGACCATCTCCGGGGTGATGCCGGTCAGGCGCGTCGACTCCTCGGGAATCGGGATGCCGGGATCCACCAGCAGCGAAAGCCGATCGCCGGGGACGAAGCCGCCGTTCCCATCGGGGCGGAAGTGCACCGCGCCGACTTCGAGCAGGCGGTCGGCGGACGGGTCGAGCCCGGTCGTCTCGACGTCGGCCGCGACGAAGCCGTCCGACAGGTCGGCCGCCTCGGGTCCGTAGACCGCGACGCCGCCGTCGTCGACGAGGTACGCCTCGACGCCGTAGATCAGCTTGATCGGCTGCTTCGCGGCCGCGAGCCTCTCGTAGGCGCCGTATGCGTCCGGGAACGCCTGGACGACGCCGTGGTCGGTGATCGCGACGGCGTCGTGCCCGAAGGCCGCCGCGACCTCGACGAGCGCCTCCGTGTCGCAGACGGCGTCCATCGCGGACATCTTCGTGTGGACGTGGAGCTCGACCCGCTTCTCGGGCGCGTCGTCGGTCCGGTCCGGCGGCGGGGACGCCGGAAGGAACCCCTCCGCCTGCAGCGTGAGGTCGCGGGCGAAGCGCGCGTCGTAGCTGACCGTGCCGGCGACGCCGACCCAGCTGCCCGCCGCGAAGCGCTCGAGGTGCAGGTCCGCGTCCTCGGGGCGCAGGAAGGCGGTCACGCCGATCGAGCTCGTGAAGTCCGTCAGGGAGAACTTCAGCAGGACGCGCGTGTCGTTGCTGACGAGCCGGTGCTCCATCGACCGCACCTGGCCTTCGACGCGGACCAGGCCGGACTCCGCATTCAGCTCGGCGATCGGCGTCCGCTGGAGCGCCTGGTCGGCCTTGCCCCAGAACACGCCCTGCGCCTGCGGGCGACGCTTGTAGAGCGGGCGGTCCTTGCGGTCCCGCGCCGCTGGACGGGCGGGCCCCTCCCCGTCGCCGGGCGTGCGGCTTCCGCCGTGGCCGTAGCCGTTGCCGGGGTCGGCGGCGGCCGCCGCCTCGATCTCCTTCATCCGGCGCTCGCGCTCGGGAGCGCTGCGGCGGTGGTCCTCGAGGAGCTGGTCGTTCGCGGACTGGCACATCGCCTCGGCATAGCGCGCGAGATCGCCGTCGTCGCCGTCGGCCGCGGCCACCCGGAATCTCACGGTGCAGTCCAGCCCGTCCCGGAAGAAGCGTTCGAGCCAGCCGGCGAGGTCGGACCCCTGCAGCGGGTCATGGCAGGCCGCGGCGATCGCGAGCGAGACGGCGTCGTCGCCGGGCGTCCAGGCCGCGGCGGAGGCCAGCGAGGCGAGGAAGGCGTCCTTCGCGCGCAGGCGGCGCAGCGCCCAGTCCTTCAGCCGGCACGCCGCCTCGCACGCGGCGCGGCCCGACAGGGGCTCCGGCGGGCGCAGCGCGATGCGTGCCTCGGGGATGCCCCCGGCCCGTTCGAGCGCCTCCTCGGCCGCGCACAGCGCCGCGGCATCCTCGGGAGGCGGCAGCAGCAGGTCGATGCGCAGCCCGCCCGCGGGGGCCAAGTTCAGGGCGGTCACGATGCCGTCCAGCGGCGCCGCCGCCTTCCGCGCGGCCTCGTCCGCGACGAGGGAGGCGAAGAGCGCGAAGAATCCGGCCCGCATGCGTCAGGCCCCCCCGGTGCCGGTCAGCCGCCGGACCTCCGCCATGAGCGCGTCGACGGCCTCGGCCTCGGGAACCTTGCGGAGCACCTCGCCCTTCGCGAAGAGCAGCACCTCGCCGTCGCCGGCCGCGAGCCCGATGTCGGCCTCGCGCGCCTCGCCCGGGCCGTTCACGGCGCAGCCCATCACCGCGACCTTCAGGTCGGCGGTCACATCCTCGAGACGGCGCTCGACCTCCTCGGCGATGCGGACGAGGTCCACCTTCGTGCGACCGCAGGTCGGGCAGGAGATCAGCTCGGGGCCGTGGCGGCGGGAACCGGCGGCGCGCAGGATCGACCAGGCGGCGCGGACCTCGAGGACCGGGTCGCCCGTCAGGGAGACGCGGATCGTGTCGCCGATGCCGTCGACGAGCAGCGCCCCGATGCCGACCGCGGACTTGATCACGCCCTCGCGGGGCGTCCCCGCCTCGGTCACGCCGAGGTGGAGCGGGTGCCGCGTGCGGCGGGCGACCTCCCGGTAGCTCATCACCGTGAGCAGCGGGTCGGAGGCCTTGATCGACACGACGATGTCCTCGAAGCCGCAGGCCTCGAGCTGCCCCACCGCGCGCATCGCGCTCTCCGTCATCGAGGCCGCGTTCACGCCGCCGTGCTTCGCGAGCAGGTCCTTCGGCACGGACCCGGAGTTCACGCCGACCCGGATCGGCACGCCGCGGGCCTTCGCGGCCGCCGCGACCTGCCGGACGCGGTCCTCCCCGCCGATGTTGCCGGGGTTGATCCGGATCTTGTCGGCGCCGGCCTCGAGGCTCGCGAGCGCGAGCCGGTAGTCGAAGTGGATGTCGGCGATCAGCGGGACGGGCGACGCCTCCCGCACGCGGCCGAACGCCGCCGCCGCCTCGGCGTCGGGGACCGTGAGCCGCACGAGCTCGCAACCGGCCGCCGCGAGCGCCTTCACCTGCGCCAGCGTCGCCGCCGCGTCGCGCGGGTCCGTGTTCGTCATCGACTGCACGACCACGGGCGCGCCGCCTCCGAGCATCACCCCGCCGACGTCGACGGGGAGCGTCACGTGCCGCGTCATCGCTTCACCAACCGGAGCACGTCGAACACGAGCCCCAGCAGCGCGAGCGAGATGATGAACGCGAAGCCCACCATGACGATCGCGTTCTCGAGCTTCTCCGGAAGGCGCTTGCCCCCGCGGGCCGCCTCGACGCCGATCAGCACCAGCTGGCTGCCGTCGAGGGCCGGGATCGGGAGCAGGTTGAACACGCCGAGGTTGATCGAGATCCAGGCGAACAGCGTCAGGAGCATCAGGAGCGTGTCGACGAACGACTGCTTCGCCGCGACGATCCCGCCGACCATCGCCACGATGCCGACCGGACCGGACAGGGAGTCCTGCGGCTTGATCGCCCCGGTGATCATCATCGACAGGCCGCGGAACGTGAGCTTCACCAAGGACGCGCCGTTCGTGAAGGCCGCTCCGATCGCCCCGCCGAAGCCGCGCGCATAGGCGAACCCGACGCCGCGGTCGTTCACGAACTCGTAGGACATCGCCTTCATCGACAGCGTCGTCGATACGCCTTCGCGCCGCACGGCGACGGTCATCGCGCGCCCCTCGGCCCCGGCCTTCCGCACCGCCGCCGCGAGGGCGTCCCGGTCGGACGCGCCGACGCCATCCACGGACAGGAGGAGGTCGCCCTGCTTCAGGACCGGCGCGCCGCCGTTCGAGCCGGCGTCGACCGACTCGATCAGCAGCCCGCCGTCGACGGGGTCGATCTTCGTCGTGATGCCGAGACGATAGCCCGTCGCCTCAACGGGGACGAGGTCGACCGTGCGGTCCGCCGAGCCGTCCGCGGGACGGATCCGGAGGGTCATCGTCGAGGTGTTCGAGAGGAACACGTTCTCCGACTTGAAGTCGACGGCGGTCCACAGGGAAGCCCCGTTGACCGAGAGGATGCGGTCGCCGGCGGCGAGTCCGGCCGTCGCCGCCTGCGTGCCCGCGGCGGGCGCGGCGATCGACGTCAGCTCGTAGCCGGCCGCAGAGAAGTACACGGCGAAGGCGAGGAGGCCCGCGACCAGGTTCACGATCGGGCCCGCCGAGATCACGACGGCGCGCGCCCACCGCGGCCGGCGGTACATCAGGCCGGGGTCCGGGTTCTCCGCGTCCCGCGTCTCCTCGCCGGCGAACCGCACGAAGGCGCCGATCGGGAACAGGCGGATCGAGTAGAGGATTCCCTTCCGCGTCCAGGAGAAGAGCTTCGGGCCCATGAAGATCGAGAACTCCTCGATCGTGAAGCGCAGGGCCCGTCCGGCCAGGTAGTGGCCCAGCTCGTGCAGGATCATCATGAGGCTCAGGATCAGGATGCCGACCAGGATTCCAACCGTGCCCATGTCGTCCGATCTACCGGTGCGTTCCGGTGCGTTCCGCAAGGCGCCGCCGCGTCTCCGCGTCCAGCGCGAGGATGTCCTCCAGGGTGGGGTGGGCGACGAAGCCCGACGCGAGGTGCGCTTCCATCGCCTCCTCGATCCGCCGCGCGATGTCGAGGAAGCCGATCCGTCCGTCGAGGAAGAGGGCCACGGCCGCTTCGTTCGCGGCGTTCATCGCGGCCGGGAGGCTGCCGCCCGTCCGCCCCGCCTCGTAGGCGAGCGCGAGGCAGCGGAAGGTCTCCGGGTCCGGGGCCTCGAACGTCAGCGGCCCGCAGGCGAGCGGGTCGAATCGCGGGCAGTCCCCGGGGACGCGGTCCGGGTAGGACAGGGCCACCTGGATCGGCAGCTTCATGTCCGGTCGTCCCATCTGCGCGAGCACGGAGCCGTCCGCGAACTCGACCATCGAGTGGAGGATGCTCTGCGGGTGCACGACGACCGTCACGCGGTCGACCGGCACGTCGAACAGCCAGTGCGCCTCGATCACCTCGAGCCCCTTGTTCATCAGGGTCGCCGAGTCGATCGTGATCTTCCCGCCCATCCTCCATGTCGGGTGCGCGAGCGCCTGCTCGGCCGTCACGCCCTCGAGGGACGCCTTCGACCGTCCGCGGAACGGCCCGCCCGAGGCGGTCAGCAGGATCCGCGCGAGGGACCCCGCGGGGGCGCCCTGCAGGCACTGCCAGACAGCGGAATGCTCGCTGTCGACGGGCAGGAGCGGCAGGTCCCGCGACCGCGCGAGCGGCATCACGACCGAACCGCCCGCGACGAGCGTCTCCTTGTTCGCGAGGGCGATCCCCTTCCCCGCCTCGAGCGCCCGGACGACGGGCACCAGCCCGGCGACGCCCACCATCGCGGCGACCACGATCTCCGCCTCGGCGCACGTCGCGACGGCGCGCACGCCCTCGTCCCCGTGCAGGACCTCGACGGGGAACCCGCATCCCGCGAGCCGCCGGCGCAGCGCGGCCGCGTCGGCCTCCGCCGCGAGCGAGGCGAGGCGCGGACGGAACTCCCGGACCTGCCGCTCGAGCGCGTCGACGCTGCGCCCGGCGGCGAGCGCATCGACGCGGATCCCGAGCGTGCGCGCGACCGCGAGGGTCTGCGTGCCGATCGACCCGGTCGAGCCGAGGAGGGAGAGGGAACGGACCACGCGGTACCTCCGGAAGGGGTTCAGCCGAGACCGGCGAACGGGCGGAGCAGATAGTAGACGAGGCTCGCGAGCAGCATCGCGGGCGCGGTGAACAGGACGCTGTCGAAGCGGTCGAGGACGCCGCCGTGCCCGGGGAGCACGCTGCCGAAGTCCTTGACGCCGCAGTAGCGCTTGACGGCCGAGGCGAGCCAGTCCCCGAACTGGGCGAGGACGCCGCAGACGAGCCCGACGGCGAGGCCGAAGAGGACGCTCCCGAGCCGCGTGTACGGGACGGGCCAGCCGCGGCCGACGAACAGCCCGAAGAACACGCCCAGGACGAGCATGCAGGCGACCACGCCGCCCACGGCGCCCTCGACCGTCTTCTTCGGCGAGATGTCGGGCACGAGTTTGCTGCGGCCGAAGAGCGACCCGGAGAAATAGGCGAAGACGTCGGTGATCCACGCCGCGATCGGCGCGGCGAGCATCCACAGGAAACCGTCCGGCACGGCGTACAGGAGCAGCACCGCGCAGGACAGCGGGAAGGACACGTAGATCGCCATCGCGGAAGTCGCGACGCCGTCCACGAGCGAACCGGGCCCGTGCGCGACGATCGTCGCGACGGCGAGCCCCATCGAAGCGACGATCATCAGGAAGCCCGTGCAGGCGAGGCCTTCGCTCAGGAGGCGCATCATGACGGGCTTCCAGTCCCCGATGGGAGCGAAGCCGCCGGTCGGGACCGCGACGAGGCGCCAGCCCGGCGCCGCGTGGAACAGCAGCGGCAGCAGCGGGGCGAGCACGCCGAGGCTCCCCACGACCGCGACGGGTCGGCTCGGGCGGATCCCCTTCGCCTCCAGGGCGGCCGTCATCTCGAGGATGCAGACCACCGAGGCGGCGGTGAACAGCAGCGCGGGCAGCAGCGGCCAGCGGTAGCCCGGCAGCAGCAGCGCGGCGACGGCCAGCGTGAAGAGGACGCCCGTGACGATCCGGCGGATCATCCCTTCACGCCCCCGTACCGGCGGTCGCGCGCCGAGAAGGCGCGGAACGCGTCGAGCAGGTCGTCCTCCGAGAAATCGGGCCAGAGGACGTGCGAGAACCACATCTCGGAATACGCGGACTCCCACAGCAGGAAATTCGAGAGGCGCTGCTCGCCGCTCGGGCGGATCACGAGATCCGGGTCCGGTACGTCCGGCAGGTAGAGACGGGACGCGAAGAGCGCCTCGTCGATCCCGTCCGGGTCGATCCGGCCGGCGGCGGCGTCCCGCGCGAGCGAGGCCGCGGCGCGCACGATCTCGCGGCGCCCGCCGTAGTTCAGCGCGACGATGAACTGCATGTTCGTGCGGCCCCTCGACCGCTCCTCGGCGCCTTCGAGTCCCCTGCGCACGCTCTCCGGAAGCCCCTCCCGGTCGCCCGTGAAGCGGATCCGGATCCCGAGCTCCTCCATCTCCGCCTCGAAGCGGGCGAGGAACTCGATGAAGAGGTCCATCAGGGCGTGCACCTCGTCGTCCGGACGCGTCCAGTTCTCGGTCGAGAAGGCGTACACGGTCATGTACTTCACGCCGAAGTGGCCGCTCGCGTCGACGATCCGGTAGAGGTTCTCGGCGCCGGCGCGGTGCCCCGCCTGGCGCGGCAGCCCGCGGCGCCGGGCCCAGCGGCCGTTCCCGTCCATGATCACGGCGAGGTGCGTCGGCGCGCGGACGCCGGCGGGCAGGACGTACGTCTTCTTGCGTCGCCTCCCGCCCTTCGGGGCCGGGAGCGCGCCCGCGATCCGGGACCACCAGCCTGCGCCTGCCATCGTGCTCCTGCCTTCCCATGCGCGCCGGGCTCCCATGAAGGAGCCCGGCCGTGCGGTCCCGCGATCCGTCGACGCCCCGAGCCGGGGCGGGTCAGACCTCCATGAGGTCCTTCTCCTTGTCGCAGACCTGCTTCTCGATCTCGGCGATGTAGTGGTCGGTCACCTTCTGCATCTGGACCTCGGCGTCCTTCAGCGAGTCCTCGGAGATCTCGTGCTTCCTCGCGAGCTCCTTGAAGTGGTCCACGCCCTCGCGGCGCAGGTTCCGTATGGCGACGCGCGCGTCCTCGGCGAGCTTGTGCACGTGCTTGACGAGGTCGCGGCGGCGCTCCTCCGTGAGGGGCGGGAACACGAGGCGGATCGACTTCCCGTCGTTCACCGGGTTGATCCCGAGGTCCGACGTCTGGATCGACTTCACGATCTCCTTGAGGGTGCTCGGGTCCCACGGGGTGATCAGGATGATGCGCGCCTCGGGGACCTGGATGTTGGCCACCTGCTGGATCGGGGTCTTCGTGCCGTAGTAGTCGATCGAGAGCTTGTCGAGGACGTGCGGGTTCGCGCGGCCCGCGCGGATCGCGTTGAATTCCTCGCGCAGCACGCTGAGGGTCTTGGTCATGCGGTCCTCGTAGGGCTTGTAGCTGTCCTTGGTGAGTGCGACCATGCGGTTCTGCCTCCTTCGTCGCGGCCGGGGGCCGGGGCGGTTGCTTCGGGCAGGACCATTATATGCCAACCGGCCCGCCGGTTTCCACCCTCGCGGACCCGCGCCGCGACGCTTCCGGCGGTCGCCCGCGGGGAAGGGAATGCAAAGGCGGGACCCCTTCCGGGATCCCGCCTCC
>CAIXGU010000119.1 GCA_903919045.1 uncultured Eubacteriales bacterium
GCCTGTTCGGCATGACGACGGCGCTGCTCGCGGCGTTCGTCCTCGTTTCCGTCCTGCTGAACGGCTTCCTGCTGCAGCCCTTCTACCTCGCGCGCAAGAGCGCGAGCCTGAAGCAGGCGTACCCGCAGGTCGTCGCCGCCCTGTCGCTCGACGCCTCCGCACGCGACCTCGCGCTCGAGAAGCTCGAGAACGACCTGGGCGTGTTCCTTTCCGTCGCCGACTCGAACCTCGCGCGCGTCTACGGCACGCGCCCGTCCCAGGACCTCCCGGCGGGCCTGCCGACGCCGGCCGCGGGCGGCGGATTCGACGGCCACGGCGGGTTCGGCATCTCCGACGACCGCCAGATCCGCGAGAACCTCGCGCTCTTCACCGCCGTTCCCACGATCGCCCGCTGGAACGACACGCGCACCGGAACGACCTTCCTGTCGCTGTTCGGCAAAGCCGAAACGGCCGCCGGCGCGACCTACTACGTCCTCATCCGCACGTCGATCGAGCAGATCAGCGCCAGCGCGGCGGTCGCGAACCGCTTCTTCCTGATCGTCGGCCTGGTCACGATCCTCCTCGGCGGCCTCTTCGCGTACCTGATCGCGAAGCGGATCACCCGCCCCGTGCTCGAGATCAACCGCACCGCGAAGGCGATGGCCGTCCTCGACTTCTCGCAGAAGGTCGACGTCCGGACCGACGACGAGGTCGGCGAGCTGGGCGAGAGCGTCAACTCCCTGTCGACCCAGCTGCAGCGGGCCATCTCCGAGCTGCAGGAGGCGAACGCGGAGCTGAAGAGCGACCTCTCGCGCAAGGAGCGCATCGACAAGCTCCGCAAGGAGTTCGTCGCGAACGTCTCGCACGAACTGAAGACCCCGATCGCCCTGATCCTCGGCTACGCGGAAGGACTCAAGGAGCGCGTCAACGAGAACGAGAAGGACCTCTACTGCGACGTGATCGTCGACGAGGCCCGCCAGATGAACCGCATCGTGGTGCGCCTGCTCGATCTCGCGCAGCTCGACGCCGGCGAAGTGCGGCTCGACCGCCGCCCGTTCTCCGTGAAGGCGCTCATCGAGCGCAGCCTCGAGCGGTATGCGCTGCCGCTGCGCGACGCCGGCGTCGCCGTGACCGCCGTGGGCCCCGCGCTCGAGATCGTCGCCGACGAGGACCGCATCGAGCAGGCCTTCGACAACTACCTGACCAACGCGATGCACCACGTCTCCGGCGAGAAGCGCATCGCGGTCTCCTGGGAGGCCCGGGACGGCAACGTCCGCCTCACCGTCGCCAACACCGGCGCGACGATCCCCGAGGAGTCCCTCCCGCGGGTGTTCGAGAGCTTCTACAAGATCGATTCGTCGCGCACCCGCGCCTACGGCGGCACGGGGCTCGGCCTGCACATCGTCCAGTCCGTCCTGCACGCCCACGGCGGGACCTGCGGCGTCGAGAACCGCTCGGACGGCGTCGCCTTCTGGTTCGAGCTGCCGTCGGGCCGCGCCGAGGAGGGCGCCGCGCCGGCGGACGCCTGAGGCGCAGGACTGCGGTGGAACGGACCCCGAAGGCCGTGCCGGCGCCCGTCGCAGGCGCGGCCTTCACGCAAACATCACGAAGGCGACGGATTCCCATCGCAATCCGGCCGTGCCGCATCCCTAGAATGGTCGCAGGAACCCATGAGAGGAAGGAGTCTGCAACGCCATGGACAAGAGGATCCGGATCCGCCGCCCCGCCGCCGCCCTCGTGCTGACCGCCGGCCTGCTCTCCGCCGCCGTGCTCGTCTCGGGCTGCTCGCTGTTCGGCGCCGCGCCGACGACCGCCGCGAAGACCACCACGGCCACCGTGACGAAAGGCGACCTCCAGGTCGGCCTCGTCTCCGACGGCCGCATCGCGCTGTCGACGACCGCGCTCAATTTCACCGTCTCCGCGACCGTGAAGGCGGTCAACGTCGCCGTGGGCGACGCGGTGAAGGCGGGCGACGTCCTCGCCGAGCTCGACGACGCGACCCTGCAGCGCACCCTGCTCACCGCCCAGAACCAGCTGAAGCGCGCGATCGCCTCCTACAACGACGCCGTCGTCCAGCGCAAGGTCAACCTGCTCCAGCTGAAGATCCAGCGCGACGATGCGAAGGCCAAGGCCGCGGCGAATCCGGACGACGCGCTGCTCGCCGCCCAGTACGAGCTCGCGAAGGAGAAGTACTCCAACCTCCTCAACTACGACGTGAGCATCCTCACCGCCGAGCTCGCCAAGGAGGACGCGCAGACCGCCGTCGAGACGGCGCAGGCCAACCTCCAGAAGACCGTCCTGACCGCCCCGATCGACGGCGTCGTGAACGCCGTGAACTACAAGGTCGGCGAGACCGTCACGGTCCAGAACGGCGGCTTCAACGCGAACTCCTCGTTCATCACCCTGATCGACCCGACGGTCGTCTACGTGACCTCGAGCGTCACCGAGGGCGACATCGCCGGCGTGAAGATCGGCCAGGTCATGAAGATCAGCATCGACGCGCTGTCGCTCACGGGCCTCGCCGGCACGGTCACGAACATCACCACCTCCCCGAGCATCGCGAGCTCCGGGATCGTGACCTACGTCGTCACGGGCACGCTCGACCAGCCCGACATCGGCGTCCTGGACGGCATGAGCACCGTGATCACCTTCATCAAGAACGAGAAGGACGGCGTGCTGCTGATCCCGGTGAAGGCCGTGTCGATCTCGTCGGAAGGCGTCCAGACCGTCACCGTGAAGAAGGCCGACGGGACGACCGAGACGCGCACGGTCGAGACGGGCCTGTCGAACGGCGTCACGACGGAGGTCGTCTCCGGGCTCTCCGAAGGCGAGACCGTGGTGATCGGGAGCACGTCGAAATGAGACCCGGAGAGGTCGTCCGCTCCGTCCTCCTCGACCTCCGGATGAACAAGTCCCGGGTCTTCATGACCTCGCTCGGCATCGTCATCGGCACGTTCACGATCATCATGGTCGTGGGCATCGGCAAGGCCGGGCAGCAGGCCGTCGCGGACCAATACAAGCGGCTGTCCGCCGAGAGCATCACGATCACCCAGAACTCCATGGGCGGCGGCTTCCGGCCCGGCCAGACGACCACGGCCACGGCCGCCACCGTGATGACCTACGACCAGATGATGCAGATGCCCGACCTGCTCACGCACGTGGCGAGCGTCGGCGTCAGCGTGCGCACGACCTCCGAGGTCGCGTACGGCGCCGCGTCCCTCACGGCCGGGGTCCAGGGCGTGAACGAGGAGTACGCCTCGATCACCAATCTCGTCCCGTCCTCCGGCGAATTCTTCACGGACCTCGACGGCCAGCTGCACAGCAAGGTCGCGGTCCTCGGGTACAACGTCGCGAACACGCTCTTCCCGGACGACCCGGCCGCCGCCGTCGGCGAGCGGGTCCTCGTGAAGGGCGACTCCTACACGGTCGTCGGCGTGCTGTCCTACATCGGCGGCACGGGCGGGATGTCCGGCCAGACGGCCGGCCCGGGCCAGACCCAGGTCTCCTCGTCGGCCGACGACGCGGTCTTCATCCCGTACAAGGTCGCCCTGAAGTACACGACCGGCGCCACGACGGGGCGCGGCGGCATCGGCGGCGGCGCGGTCGCGAGCTATTACGCGCGGGCCACCGACATCGCCTCCGTCTCCCTCGCGATCGACGAGATCAAGGGCTACATCGCCGAGACGATCGGCTCCTCGTCGAACTACACGATCACCGACGCCGGCAGCACGCTGACCGCGGCGCTCGCCACGGCCGGCACGATGGCCACGCTCCTCATGGTCATCGCCGTGATCGTCCTCATCGTGAGCGGCATCGGCATCATGAACGTCCTGATGGTCGCGGTGAAGGAGCGCACGCGCGAGATCGGCATCCTGAAGAGCGTCGGCGCCTCGCGGCGGACGATCCTGTCCGAGTTCCTGCTGGAGGCGGTGTTCATCAGCATCGCCGGCGGCCTGCTCGGGGTGGCCCTTTCCGCTCTCGCCCCGCTGGTGCTGACGTTCCTGGGCGTCACGTTCCAGGCGTCGCTCGAGGGCGCGCTGCTCGGCGTCGTCTTCTCCGCGGCGACCGGCATGTTCTTCGGCTACTACCCGGCCTGGAAGGCCTCGCGCCTCAAGCCGATCGACGCCCTCAACTACGAGTGAGAAAGGAAGCACGACCATGAGGATCGCGATCCCGAGACCCACCTTCCGCCGGACGGCCGTCCCCCTCGTCGCCGGGCTGGCCGTGCTCGCGGCCGCCGCCGTCGCCCTGGCCGCCTGCTCGAAGACCCCTTCCGGCGACGGCGCCGACGTCACCGGATCCGCCACGAACTACGGCGTGCCGGGCCTGTACGGCGAGGTGACCGACGTCTCCGGCAACCAGATCACCCTGAAGCTCATCCGGATCCAGGCCATGCCCTCCGGAGGTGCGCGCCCGAGCGGCGGCGCCCGCCCGAGCGGCATGCCGACCGGCGGCGCGATGCCGACCGGCTGGGTGCGACCGACCGGCGGGGTCCGCCCGACCGGCGGCGTGCGTCCGACTGGCGGCGCGTGGGGCCAGCAGGTCCAGTACACCGGCGAGACGAAGACGATCACGATCCCCGCCGGCCTGAAGATCGTCACCAACACGACGGCGACGGACGGCACGGTCGCCTCGACCGTCGTCGACATCACCCAGGTGAAGGCCGGTAACTTCCTCGCGATCTACTACGGCTCCAACGGCACCTCGATCAAGAAGGTCGTCCTCTCGACGACCGCCACGACGGGCGGCCGCGGGCGCTTCGGCGACGGGAACTTCCCGAGCGGCATGCCGACCGGCGGATTCCCGGGCGGAGACGGCCAGTTCCCGGGCGGGGACGGCGGCCAGCCGCCGCAGGGCTGACGGGAGGAGCGCCATGCATCCCATCATCGAGATGAAGGACATCGTCAAGACCTACGGCAAGGGCGACGCGAAGCTCCTGGTGCTCGACGGCATCTCCCTGACCGTGGAGCCGGGCGAGTTCGTCGCGGTCCTCGGTCCCTCGGGTTCGGGCAAGTCGACGCTCATGAACCTCCTCGGCCTGATCGACACCTACGACAGCGGCCAGTACCGGCTGGACGGCGTCGACATGGCGAAGCGGAGCGACGCGGAATACGCCGCGATCCGAAACCGCAAGCTCGGGTTCGTGTTCCAGAAGTACAACCTGATCGCCAAGTACACCGCGCTGCAGAACGTCGAGCTGCCCCTGCTGCTCCGCGGCGAGCGCAGCCGCGACGCGCGCCGGAAGGCGCAGGCCATGCTCGAGAAGGTCGGCCTCGCCGACCGCGCCTCGCACCGGCCGAGCCAGCTCTCCGGCGGCCAGCAGCAGCGCGTCGCGCTCGCACGCGCGCTCGTCGGCGACGCGGCCCTGCTCCTCGCGGACGAGCCGACCGGCAACCTGGACCAGAAGACCGGCCACGACGTCATGCAGACCCTGTCGGAGCTGCACCGCGGCGGCAACACGATCGTGCTCATCACGCACGACCACTACGTCGCGCGGCACGCCGACCGCATCGTGAAGGTCGAGGACGGCAAGGTCCTGCCGGCGTAGCGCCGACCCTCGGCGGTCCGGCTCCGGCCGAACGGGAAGGGCGCGCTCCGGGGCGCCTTTCTCCGCGTTCCGCGGGCTGAATTGAAATGCCCCCCTCCGGGTGGTATCGTGGGACGGAAACGGAGGAGACGGAATGGACTTCAGGAAATCGATCGCGGAGCTTCTCTCGACGCGGACGGGCCTCGCGGCCGACGTCCTCGCCGCCTCGGTCGAGGTCCCGCCGGATCCGGCGCTCGGCGATTACGCCTTCCCGTGCTTCCCGCTCGCGAAGACGCTCCGCAAGGCCCCGCCCGCGATCGCCGCGGAGCTCGCCGCGGGCTTCTCGGACGGCGCCGCGCCCTTCCTGGCCCGCGTGCAGGCGGTCGGCGGCTACCTGAACTTCTTCCTCGACCGCGCCGTGTTCGCGGGCGCCGTCGTGCGCGACGTCCTCGCGGCCGGAGAACGGCTCGGCGCGACGGACGAGGGCGCCGGGCGGACCGCGATCGTCGAGTACTCCTCGCCGAACATCGCGAAGCCCTTCCACGTCGGGCACGCCTTCACGACGATCCTCGGGAACTCCCTCGCGCGCCTCTACGCGCACCTCGGGCACCCCGTCGTGCGGATGAACCACCTCGGCGACTACGGCACGCAGTTCGGCAAGCTGATCGTCGCCTTCGAGAAGTGGGGCGACGAGGCCGCGCTCGAGAAGGACGCGATCCGGGAGCTGCTGCGGATCTACGTGAAGTTCCACGACGAGGCGAAGGACGACCCGTCCCTCGAGGACGCGGCGCGCGCCCGCTTCGTGCGGCTCGAGGAGCGTCGCCCCGAGGAGCTCGCGCTCTGGCAGCGCTTCCGCGACCTCTCGCTCGCCGAGTTCGCCCGCGTGTACGACCGGATGGGCATCGCCTTCGACGACTACAGCGGCGAGAGCTTCTATTCCGACAAGATCCCCGCCGTGGTGGAGATGCTGCAGGCGAAGGGGCTCCTCGAGGAGAGCGAGGGCGCGCAGATCGTCCGGCTCGACGACGAGAAGCTGCCGCCGTGCATCGTGCTCAAGTCCGACGGCGCGACGATCTACGCCTCGCGCGACATCGCCGCGGTTCTCTGGCGCAAGGAGCGCTACGGCTTCTGGAAGAACATCTACGTGGTCGGGAACCCGCAGTCCCTGCACTTCCAGCAGGTGTTCGCCGTGCTGCGCAAGGCAGGGTACGCCTGTGCGGACGACTGCGTCCACGTCGGCTTCGGCCTCGTGAAGTTCGCCGACCGCAAGCTCTCGACGCGCGCCGGCGACGTGATCTTCCTCGACGAGCTGCTCGACGAGAGCGTCGCGAAGACGCGCGAGATCATCGACCGCAACGCCGAGCTGCGCGGGACGGACATGTCCGAGGCCGAGCGCGCCGACGTCGCCGAGAAGGTGGGCATCGGTGCGGTGCAGTATGCGTTCCTGCGCAACGGCCGCGACCGCGACCTCGTCTTCTCGTGGGAGGAGATGCTCGACTTCGACGGCGAGACCGGACCCTACGCGATGTACACGTACGCCCGCGCCCGCAGCGTGCTGCGCAAGGCCGAGGCGGAGGGCGCCGCGCCCGCGGACGCCTCCGACGCCGACCTCGCGCGCCTCGGCGGCGACGAGGAGGCGGCCGTCGCGCGCCTGCTGTACGGCTTCGGGGACGCGGTGCGCCGCGCCGCCGACGCGAACGAGCCGTACCTGCTCACGCGCCAGGTCGCCGGGATCGCCCGCGCCTTCAACAAGTTCTACAACAACCAGTCGATCCTGTCTGCGCCCGACCCGGAGACGCGCCGCGCGCGCATCGCCCTGACCGGCGCCGTCTGCGTCGCGCTGAAGACCGGCCTCGGCCTGCTCGGCATCGCGGCCGTCGAGCGGATGTGAGGCTGCCGGCCGGATTCCCCGACCGCGTCCGCCCGCTCTTCCCGGAGGACGGGGAGGAGTTCTCCGCCTTCCTCGCGAGCTTCGACGAACCCTCCGCGCAGGGCCTGCGCGCGAACCCGGCGCGGATCGGGCGCGACGCGCTGCGCGCGCTGCTGCCCCGGCTCGGCGAGCCGGAGGCGCTCGGCGACGTGCCGTGGTGCCCGGACGGCCTGCTGCTAGGGTCGGGCGCGGCGCCGGGGCGCCACCCGCTGCACGAGGCCGGCCTCTACTACGTCCAGGAGCCCAGCGCCATGCTGCCCGCCGAGGTCCTCGCGCCGCAGCCGGGCGAGCGCGTGCTCGACCTCTGCGCCGCGCCGGGCGGGAAGTCCGTCCAGATCGCCGCGAAGATGGGCGGGGAGGGGTTCCTGCTGGCGAACGACCTGCACGAGGACCGCGCCCGGGCGCTCGCCCGCAACCTCGAGCGGTGCGGCGCGACGAACGCGGCCGTGACGGCGGCGTCGCCCGAGCGCCTCGCCGACCGCCTGCCCGGCTTCTTCGACCGCATCCTCGTCGACGCCCCGTGCTCCGGCGAGGGAATGCTGCGCCGGGACCCGGCCTCCGCCGGACGCTGGGCGTCCTACGCCGACGGGCGCTGCCGGCGGGAGCAGGACGCGATCCTCGAGGCGGCGGACGCGCTGCTCGCCCCCGGGGGCCGCCTCGTCTACTCGACCTGCACGTTCGAGCGGGAGGAGGACGAGGACGCCGTCGCCGCCTTTCTGGACCGGCATCCGGAGTACCTTCTGGAACCCGTCGCGAAGGCGCCGGGCGTCTCCGACGCGCTCGACCTCCCGCCGGGACGCGGCCTGACCGCCGCGGCCCGCATCTGGCCGCACCGCGCGCCCGGCGACGGGCACTTCTGCGCCTGCCTCGAGAAGCCGGGCGAGCGCCCGGACCCGGCCGCGCGCCGGCACGCGTCCGCGAGCGGCGGCCTGATGCCCGCTTCCCTCGTCGCCTTCACGCGCTTCGCCGAGGAGACGCTCGAGGACGCCGCCGCGGAGCGCTTCGCCGCCTGGATCGCGGGCGCGCGCTTCGCGAGGCTCGACGGCGACCACGTCCACGTCCTGCCGACGACGCCGCCCGACCTCTCCGGCCTGCGGGTCCTGAAGCGCGGCTTCCACCTCGGCGCGCTCGAGGAGGGCCGCGGCGGCCTGCGGTTCGCCCCGTCGCACTCCCTCGCGCTCGTCCTCGCCCCCGGCGAGGCCCGCCGGAGCGTCGACCTGCCCGTGGAAGACGGCACGGCCCTGCGGTATCTTAAGGGAGAGACCCTCTCCGTCCCGGGCTCCGGGTTGTCCGACGCGGGCGGCTGGGCCGCTGCGACGGTGCTGGGCTACCCGATCGGCTGGCTCCGGCCGATGGGGAACGGGATGTTCAAGAACCTCCACCCGCCGGGCTGGCGCCGGACCTGACGCCGCCCGCTCCACGGAAGGACCGATGAAGAAGGCGATCGTCGACCGGCTCGACCTCCTCCTCGCGACGCTTCTCCCGCGCCTCGAGGCCCCCGAGGACTTCGTGCGCCTCGAGGCCGACTTCCAGGGCGGCGCCCGCACCCACGCCGCGCGCGTTTCGCTGCGCGAGGACGCCGCGGACGGCGGCGCGCCCCGGTACCGCTTCGCCTTCCCCGGCGGTGCGACGGA
>CAIXGU010000120.1 GCA_903919045.1 uncultured Eubacteriales bacterium
CCAGGTCCCCGCCCCGGCCGCACCGGCGTCCGCCGCCGCGACCACGCCCGGCGCGATCGTCCCGCCGCCGGTCGCCTCCTCGCCCGCCCTCGCCGACGAGCGCGTCCGGCGCGACATCGTCGCGCTCATCGCGAACGCCGTGAACGCGAACTCCGACGACAACGGCTGGGCCTTCCTCGGCGACATCGGGACGCTGATCGCGAAGAGCCGGCCGGACTTCGACCCGCGCAACTACGGGTACGGCAAGCTCGCCCTGCTCGTGCAGGCGCTCGGGAGATTCGACATCGAGTACCGGGAATCCGGGCAGCCGAACGTGAAGCGCGTCTACATCCGCAACCGCGGATAGGGCCGCCTACTCGATGCCGGGACCCGCGCCCTTCCCTTCCGCCTTCGCCCGCGCGTCCGCCTGGTAGGCGCCGATCGCCGGAGCGGAGACGAGCAGGAACCCGATCAGCAGATAGAGCGCGATCGCCGGGTACACCGGCCAGGCGAGGTCGCCCCACGCGGCGATCGCGTCCTGCCACGTTGCGGCCCCGGTCGAGAAGAAGGGCTTCAGGGCGCTGGCGAAGTAGAAGGCCGCGAGGACCCAGCGCGCCCAGACGCGGCCCTTGTAGGTCTCGAAGAACAGCAGGATGACGACCGTGAGGCGGATCAGGACGCCGACGACGGTCAGGATCGCGGCGTCGATCTCGGGGACGTCCGAGACGCCGCCCGCCGTGTACGCGAACAGCGGCTGCAGGATATCCGTGCCGAGGCCCAGGATCAGGGCCGTGGTCAAGAGGTGTCTTCCGAGCGTCTCCCTCGGCATGCGTTCGGCCATCCCGTCTCATTCCTCCCCGCGGACCGCGTCTCCGGAGCCGCGCGCGCGGCCCCCGTCTCCGCACATTCTAGCGCCCTCCGCATTGGTGTACAATGACCCCGCAGGGAGGTGAGCCCGCTGAGGAAGAAGTCCCGGCCCGCGACCGCCTACGCCGAGTGGTTCAAGCTGGACAACGCCGCGAAGCTCTATCCGGCGATCCACACGGGCAAGCGCGCCAGCATGTTCCGGATCTCCGCCGTGCTCGCGGAGCCCGTGCGGCCGGAGCTCCTGCAGGCGGCGCTCGAGGAGGTCCTGCCCCGCTTCCCCGCCTACGCCGTCCGCCTCCACAGCGGCCTCTTCTGGCACTACTTCGGGCACGCTCCCGGCTGCCCGCGCGTCCTCCCCGACATCAAGAACCCGATGCTCCGCCCGCGCTTCCGCGAGAAGCCCGGCTTCCTCTTCCGCGTCTTCCACTACGAGCGGCGCATCGCCGTGGAGTTCTTCCACGCGCTCGCCGACGCGAGCGGCGTGCTCGTCTTCCTGAAGACCCTCGTCGCGGCGTACCTCGCGCGCGCCGGCGGCCCCGGCGTGGCTCCCGGCCGTCTTCCGGAGACGGTCTACGGCCCGGGCCTGCTCGACCCCGCGGCGACGCCCGATCCGGAGGAGTTCGAGGACGCCTTCCTGCGGTACGCCCACCTGCACGGCCCCCAGGGGTACCGCGAGCCGAAGGCGTACCACTTCGCGTCGACGCCGGAGCCGATCCATACGCTGCACATGGTCCTGGGCCTCGTGCCCGTCGACAGGCTCCTCGAGGCGGCCCGCCGCCGGAAGGTGACGATCACGGAGTACCTCGCCGCCGTCTACGTCGACACGCTGCTCGAGATGCAGCGCCGCGAGCGCGAGGTCCTCCACGTCGATCCGCGCCGCCGGCCGCTCCCCGTCCGCCTGCAGGTCCCCGTCAACCTCCGCCGCTTCTTCCCGACGAAGAGCCTCCGCAACTTCTCGTTCTTCGTGAACGTCAGCATCGACGCCGCGAACGGCGACTACGCCTTCGACGAGATCCTGCCGCTCGTGCACCACCGGATGCGCCTCGGGCTCGACAAGCGGACCCTCGCCGCGAGCATCGGCCAGAACGTGAAGCCCGAGCGCAGCCTGGCGCTGCGGCTCACGCCGCTGTTCCTCAAGAACCTCGCAATCGCCGAGATCTACCGGCGCGTCGGCGAGCCGACCTCCTCCGGCGCGATGTCCAACCTCGGCGAGGTCGAGATGCCGCCCGAACTGGCCGACGCGGTCGAGCGCTTCGAGTTCTCGCTCGGCCCGTCGTTCCGCATCCGCACCAACGTCGCGATGGCTTCGTACAAGGGCACGCTGGCCATCACGTTCTCCAGCACGTGCAAGGAGACCGACCTCGAGCGCGGCTTCCTCACGCGGCTGGTCCGGGACGGGATCCCGGTGAAGGTCGAGAGCAACCGCTGACGCCCGCACGGCGGGGGGGAGGAGGCACCATGTCCTACTGCGTGAACTGCGGGGTCGAGCTGGACCGCACGGCGGCGTGCTGCGCCCTGTGCGGCACCGAGGTCTGCAACCCGTCCCAGCCCGTCGACATGACGGCCCCGAAGCCCTTCCCGGAGGAGATGCAGCCGCCGCCGCCGAACAACCGGCCCCTGATCGCCGGGCTGCTCGCGGCGCTCCTGTCGCTGCCCGTCCTCGTGTGCCTCGTCACGAACCTCGTCTTCGGGGGCGGCGCCTGGTCCGTCTACCCGATCGGCGGCATCGTCCTGTTCTGGGTCCTCACGGCAGGCCCGCTCCTCTCCCGGAAGCCGCGCCCCGTCCCCCTGATCGCGCTCGACGCGTTCGCCGTCCTCGTCTACCTCTTCGTGATCGCCGCGCTCGGCGGCCAAGGCCTGATCGTCGGGCTCCACTGGTACCTGCGTCTCGCGCTCCCGATCGTCGTCGTCGTCGCCGCCGCGACCCTCTTCCCCGTCGCCTACCTGCGCCGCTACCGCGCGGACGGGCTCGTCACGTCGGCGATCCTCTTCGTCGACGCCGGGCTGGCGCTCGTCGGCATCGAGCTCGCGCTGTCGTTCTTCGCGGGCCACCCCTTCCAGCTCAGCTGGTCGTGGATCGTCCTCATCTCCTGCCTCGCGATGAGCGTCGCGCTGCTGATCATCGACCGGAGCCCGCACCTGCTGGCCGAGCTGCGGCGTCGGCTGCACGTCTAGGCGCGGCCCCGCGAACCGGGACGCGCGACGGAGCGGACGGCGGAGGGGGGCTCGCAACGAGCCCCCCTCCGCACCGTCTGCGTCCGCGCAGGCGCGGCGTCAGCCCGCGGGCGGAGCGGGCGGCTTCTCGCCGGCCGGCGGCGCGTCCTCGAAGACCGGCAGGACGACGGCGGTTCCGCACTTCCCGCAGAACTTCAGCGTGGTGGAGACCTCCTCGCCGCAGCCCGTGCAGATCACGAGGTCGCGCTCGAACAGGATTCTCGTCTTGAGGACGGCGATCGCCTTCTCGAGCGCGACGATCCGCTCGCAGTCCTCCTTCTGGCTGTCCGCGACGCGGGCCGTCCGCCCGGTCTCCTCGAGATAGCGCTTGCCGATCGCGAGGATGCGCTGCTGGATCTCCTCCTCCGCTTCGTGGATCTCGTGCTGCAGCTTCTGGGTGGCGACGAAGTCGTGGGATTTCTCGCCGATGTTCTGCGCCGCCTCGCCGATCTTCTTGCCGAGTTTCCCGAACACCATGCCGATCGCCCCTTTCTTTCCGGCCCGAATCGGGCCTTTCGACTCCGATTATACGCCGAGTGGCCGAAAACCGCGCGTGAAGCGATTTTCCGGGTTTACACCCCTGCAGGTGATTGCTATAATGGCCGAAATTCGCCGCAGCCGCCCCTGCACCCGCCGGTGCATGACCCAGGAGGTTGAGATGAGACGCATCGCCCGGATCCTGCTGGTCCTCGTCCTCGCCCTGTCCGTGCTGTCCGTGACCGCGTGCGCACAGCCCACCGCGACGCCGACCGCCGGCCCGACCGCGACGCCGACGACCGACACGGCGGCGCTCTTCCTCGCCGACGCCGTCGCCGCGCAGAATACGACCGAGCACGCGCTGTTCGTGTACCTCGACCTCGTCGAGCAGATCGAGGACGTGTGGTACGACGCCGCCTCCCAGGGCAAGGACGGCCTCGCCGCCGCGCAGGCCTTCGTCGCGACGGATTCCGTCAAGGCGATCATCGCCTCCTACCAAGCCGACCTCGACCTGATCGACCAGAAGGCCGCCGCCTGGAAGGGCATGACCGTTCCGGACAGCGCGAAGGAGATCCCGGGCCTGGTCGCGACGCTGATCGCGAAGCTCAAGGCGCTCAAGCCCTACCTGACGGCCCCGTCGGGCACGATGTACTCCTACGAGACCGCGGCCGAGGGGACCGACTACCGTGCGGCGAAGGATGCGTACGACGCGCTCCTCGCGGCCGTGACGGCCCTGGGCTGACGCAGGCGCGACGCTCCCGCGGCCCGTCCGGGGCTGCGCGAAGGGGAGGGAACCCGACCGGGTTCCCTCCCCTTTTACGTTTCCCCCTTCCGTTCCTTGCGGCTGCCTTACGGCTGTCCGAGGAAGGCCAGGAAGTCCCGCCGGGCGGCCACCCAGTCGACGACGTACCACGTGCCGGCGACCGGGTCCTCCGCGGTCTCGAAGGTCCCCGGCTGCGGCAGGTAGAAGGTCTCCGTGCCCTTGTAGCCCGGCATGGCGGCGGCGAGGCGTCCGAGGATGTCGTCCTGCGTCAGGTTGGTCTCCACGAGCGCGAGGGCGTCCGTGACGAGCTCGAGCTGGCGCGCCGCACCGGCGCTGCGGAACGCCTCGACGAGCGCCAGCAGGATCTCGCGCTGCCGCTCGGTCCGCTCGGTGTCGGAGTCGATCTCCCGCAGGCCCGCGAAGCGCACCGCGTCGTCGCCGTCGAGGACGACGGAGCCCTCCGGCAGATCCAGGGCGGCCGCCTCCTGCGCGTCCAGCGTCACCCGGACGCCGCCGGCCCCGTCGATGAACCGGCGCGTGCTCTGCAGGTCGACGAGCACGTAGCGCTGGATGTCGAGGCTGAGCAGGCGGTTCACGGTGTTGATCGCGAGGCCGGGCCCGCCGAGGGCGTACGCGGCGTGGATCTTGTTCTCGAGCGTGCGGCCCGGGATCTGCACCTTCATGGCCCGCAGCAGGGACGTGATCTTGAGCTTGCCGTGCCGCCGGTCGATCGTGAGGACCATCATGAGGTCCGTGCGGCCGAGCGTGTCGGGGTCCCGGCGGTCGGAGCCGAGCAGCAGCAGGTTCTCGACGAGCGGGTCCTTCTGCTTCCGGTACTCGATCGGGACCGTGTAGAACTGCCGGAGCCGCTTCAGGTCCCACGCCTCCGACAGGCCGTCGATCGGCGTCGGCAGCGGCCCGCCCGACTTCTCGTCCGGAAGGACGATGTCATCGAGCGCCCCTTCCGCGACGGTGACGCGCGGGACGACGTCGATCGGCACGACCTGCACGTCGCGCGTCGCCCAGCGGTAGGCGGCGTAGAGACCGCCGG
>CAIXGU010000121.1 GCA_903919045.1 uncultured Eubacteriales bacterium
AGAAATCGAGACGTGCCATAACGTAAAGGGAATGGCAGTCGTCACCGCATCTCGCCGGCGGCCTCGGCCGCCTCGCGCCAGGCCGGCTTGTCCAGCAGGGGCAGCGCCATCCGCTTCTCCAGCCAGGCCTCGGCGAGGTCCATCCACTGCGCCGCGTCGCGGTCGAGCTCCATCCGCGAGGACGCCGAGGCCTGCTTCGCGGTGGCGAGGCCGTGCGGGCCGCTTTCGAAGACGTGCGCCTCGAAGGGCACCTTCGCCTGCGCGAGCGCCGCCGCCATCCGCAGCGTCTGCTCCACGGGAACGAGCGCGTCCTCGGACGTCGCCCACAGGAACATGGGCGGCGTCCTCCCATCGACGCGGCGCGCCGGGCTGGCGTCCTCGAGGACGTCGCGGGACGGCGAGACCGTGCCGAAGAACGACAGGAGGTTCATCTCGTGGAGCCGCTTCGCGAACGGGTCCGACTCGTCCTCGTGCCAGCGCTCCATCAGGTAGTCGGTCACGGGGTAGCCGAGGATCGCCGCGACGGGGCGGAAGGTCTCCGGCGCGCGGCCGAAGTGATCCGACAGGACGGGGGCGTGCCAGTGCGTCGCATAGTCGGCGCACAGGTGCCCGCCGGCGGAGAAGCCGCAGATCGCGATCCGGTCGGCGTCGACCTTCCATTCCGCGGCGCGGTCCTTCACGAGCGCCATCGCGCAGCCGAGGTCGCGGAGCGCCGACGGGCGGCGGGCCAGCGGGTCCGCACCCGGGACGAGGTCTTCCATGGCGACGTCCGGCCGGTTGCGGTTCGCGACGGAGTACCGCAGTACGAAGGCGTGGCAGCCCATGGCCGCGAACCGCAGCGCGATCGGCTCCCCCTCGCGGTCGGAGCAGAAGAGATAGGCGCCGCCGGGGCACACGATCACGGCGGGACGGACGCGGCCGGCGAGCATCTCGGGGGAGTCGGCGAGCAGGTAAGTCGTCAGGGTGACGTCGTCGCGGTCGGGGTAGAGGCGGATCGTCTCGGACAGCATGGTCGGCACCTCCGGGGGTGGTCCTACGATGGACCGGATCTCGTGCGGTTCCATTCTAAAGCATATCGGCGCCCGACGTCGCAGCGGGAGCCGACGTGTCCGATTGCCGCATGCGATGCCGAAACCCTGAACCTCCCCCTGCCCCGCCCGTCTGCTAGGATGGGGACGCGGCCCGTGCGGGCCGACGGAAAGGGAGGTCTTCCATGGGCAACGGCAAGGTCTACGGCCAGGTCTATTCGCTGATCCGCCAGGAGCGCGCGGGGCTGCTCGATGCGCTGAAGGTGTTCGCCGGTCTCGGGTACGACGGCGTGGAGCTGATCTCCCCCTTCACCGACGGGCTGTCCGTCCCCGAGTTCAAGGCGTTCGTCCAGGGCCTCGGGCTCGACGTCGTGTCGGTCATGGGCCTGAAGACCGACGAGGAGCTCGCGTTCGGCCAGAAGATGGGCGCGCGCTTCACCGTGACGTCCACGTCGGGGCACCCCGCCACCCGCGAGGATGCGCTCGCGCTCGCGGCGACGCTGGACGAGACCGGCCGGAACACCGCGCGGTTCGGCCTGAAGACGCTCTACCACAACCACTCGGTCGAATTCGTGCGCATCGGCGATACGCGCCTGTACGACCTGCTCCTGCAGAACACGGACCCCGCGCTCGTCGGCTTCGAGTTCGACGTCGGCTGGGGCGCGCAGGCCGGCATGGACTGCGCGGCGTACGTCCGGAACTACCCGGGCCGCTTCCCGATCATCCACGTGAAGGAATGCAACGCCGTCGCGAAGGACGAAGGCGACTTCGAGCACTTCCCGGCGCGCATCATGGGTCTCGCGAAGTCCCTCGCGGGCGACGTCCGGAAGGGCGGCGGGCCGCCGAGGTTCCCGGCGCAGGCCGCGGCGCTGATGTACCACTCGCGCCGCTGGAACGTCGAGCTGGGCAAGGGCCGGATCGACTGGAAGGCCTTGGCCGAGGCCGCCCTGGCGCAGGGCGTCGCCGCCTTCGTCAACGAGCGCGAATACTACCACATCGGCGAGAACCGAGCCGGAGAGGCCGTCGTCGCCTGCGACATGGACTACCGCTTCCTGAGGGACCTGCTGGGCTAGGCGCTCAACCGAACCGCGCCGCGGCCGCCCGCATCCGCTCGACCACCGGCACGCCGAACGGGCAGCGCGCCTCGCAGTCCCCGCAGGCGACGCAGTCGGCGGCGGACGCCGGCAGCGCGCGGTAGTGCGCGCGCACGGTCGGCGGCGCCTCCGCCTGCATCTCGGCCAGGTCGTCGAGTTTCAGGACCGTCGGGATGTCGATCGCGGCGGGGCACGGCGAGCAATGCCCGCAATACGTGCACTGGCCGGCGTAGCGGTGCCGCGGCGCCGCCGCGAGCACGGACGCGTAGTCCTTCTCCGCTTCGGTCGCCGTCGCGTAGGCCGCGGCCGCCTCCACGTGCGCCGCCGTCGAGAAGCCGACCAGCACCGAGGCCACGGCCGGCCGCGTCAGCGCATAGTGCAGGCACTGCACGGGCGTGAGCGCCGCGCCGAACGGCGAGGCCTCCGCGGCCAGCAGCCGCCCGCCCGCGTACCCCTTCATGACCGTGATCGCGACGCCGTTGCGCTCGCACGTCCGGTACAGCGCCGCGCGCGTCGGATCGATGCCCCCGAGCGCGGGGTCGGCGTACGCCG
>CAIXGU010000122.1 GCA_903919045.1 uncultured Eubacteriales bacterium
AGCCGCAGGACCTCCTCGCGGAGCTGCCTCGCGTGCTCTTCCCAGCTGGCCCTGGCGTTCACCGCGTCCATCGCGTTCCCTTCCCTTCCGTTCCTGCGGCGCCCGTCGTCCGCGCCGCATCCGTGTCTCGATTCTAGGTCGCTTCCGGGTCCCTGTAAACCACGGGGGATACGGCGGGCGCCGCGCATGCCGCAGCCCAAACCTTCTGGAAGGCCTTCGGCACGGCGAGCGCCGGAATCTCCGCCTCGTCCGCCCAGCGGAACGGCGGGCGTGCGTCCGGGAGGCCGGCCGGCCGCGCGGGTACGGCCGCGCCGGCTTCGGCAGCGGCGTCCGCGCCCTCGATCCCGCAGACGCGCACGCGCAGGCGCCAGCGCCGGTGCGTGAAGACGTGCTCCACGCGTCCCGCGTCGCGTGCGGCGGCGAGGTCCGGCCGCACGCCCGTCCGCGCCGCGAAGGCGTCCGCCGAATCCGGTGCGTCCGGGAAGCCCCACATGCCCTCGAACAGGCCCTTCCCGCGGCGCTCGAGCAGCACGCGCCCGGCGGCGCGCACGACGAGCACGTCGCGCGCCTCGACCGCGGGCGCCGGCTTCGGCCGCTTCACCGGCAGCGCCTCGATCCGCCCGTCCGCGAGGGCGCGGCAGGTCGCCCGCCACGGGCAGTCCGGGCACAGCGGCGCCGTCGGCAGGCACACCGTCGCGCCGAGCTCCATGAGCCCCTCGCAGAAGTCCGCCGCGCGGCCGGGCGGCGACAGCGCCTGGGTGCGATCCGCGATGCGGCGGCGCGTCGCGGGGGCCGCGACGTCGTCCGCGAGGCCGTCGTGGCGGGCGAGCACGCGCAGGACGTTGCCGTCCACCGCGGGCGTCGCGATCCCGAAGGCGATGCTGCGCACCGCGCCGGCCGTGTAGTCGCCCACGCCGGGGAGCGCGCGCAGCGCGTCGAAGTCGCTCGGGACGCGACCGCCGTGCTCCCGGACGATCTCCTGCGCGGCGCGCCGCAGGTTCCGGGCGCGCGAATAGTACCCGAGCCCCTTCCACGCGGCCAGCACCTCCTCCTCGGAGGCGGCGGCCAGCGCGGCGGGGTCGGGGAAGCGGGCGACGAAGCGCTCGTAGTAGGGAATCGCGGTCGCGACGCGCGTCTGCTGGAGCATCAGCTCCGAGACGAGCTCGCGCCACGGGTCGGCGCGGTCCTCGGGGCGGCGCCAGGGGAGGTCGCGCCGGGTCGCGGCGAACCAGTCCGCCAGCGCGCGGCCGAGCGCGGGGTTGTCCGAAGGCGCGGGTGCGGCGCCCGCGGGCGCCGGGCGGGTCACGTCGCCGGCGTCGGGGTCGCGGCGTCGTCGACGCGGACGATGCGGACGATCACCATCGGGTCGACGGGCTTCGAGACCTCGCCGCTCGCGTTGGCCTCGACGGGCTTCGCCGACAGCGCGAGCAGGTCGTTCGTGCCGTCCACGAGCCGCCCGAACGCCGCGTACTTGCCGTCCCAGGCCGAGGGGTTGTTGTCGCACGCCACGATGAAGAACTGCGACGTCGCGCTGTTCTTGTCCGTCGAGCGGGCCATCGAGATCGTGCCGAACGTGTGCGACAGCGTGTTCTGCGCGAATCCGTTCTCGGCGAACTCGCCCTTGATCCGCTTGTCGGAGCCGCCCGTCCCGTCGCCCTTCGGGTCGCCGCCCTGGATGAAGTTGTCCTTGATCACCCGGTGGAAGGTAAGCCCGTCGTAGAAGCCCGCGTCGACCAGCGAGAGGAAGTTCGCGACGGTCTTCGGCGCGAATTCAGGATAGAGCTCGAGGGTCATCGCGTACCCGCCCTCGACCTCGATGCGCACCTTCGGGTGCCCGGGGATCGGGGTCGGCTCGGGCGCGCAGGCCGCGGTCGCGGCGACGAGCAGGCCGAGCAGCAGGGCGACGGCGAGGGTGCGGAGCGCGAGGCGGGCGCGCGGGGCGCGCGGAGCGGTCGGGACGCGCATGGAGGACCTCCTTGGGGGCGGCTGGGGCGGATGTCCGCACCATTATACCACCGGAATGCGGGAAGGCCGCCTCCCCCTTCGCGGGGCGGAGACGGCCTTCCGGGGCGGACGGAGCGGAGTGCGGGCTTCGGGTCAGCGGGGCTGCATCGCGCCCGCGAACACGAGCCAGGCGAGGACGGTCTTGGCGACGAGGCTGAGCGTGATGTACGTCTTCTCGCCGAAGAGGTAGTCCTTCCAGGCGCCGACCTTCTTGTACTGCAGGATCATGTTGACCGGGAAGGTGTTGAAGAAGAAGAAGTAGCTGCCCAGGATGGCCCACACGAACCACGGGGTCTCGGCCGCGACGTCGCCGCCGTTCCCGAGGGTGTGCAGGACGATCACGATCCAGGGCGCGATGCCGGCGATCGAGCCCCAGACGAAGGCGCCCCAGTGCACTTTCTGGGTGTACTGGTTGAGCTCCTCCATCAGGAGGCCGAAGAGGTTCATCGCCGCGTTCACGACGAAGATGACGATGAGCTCGCCGAGGTCGAACACGCCGAACAGGTTCGCGATCAGGACGATCATGAACGACGAGCTGAGGGCGTACTCGAACCAGCGGAAGCGGTTGATGCCCTTCTGGATGTCCTCGTTGTACTTGCGGTTGCCGACGGTCGTGATGATCAGGTGGGCGGCGGCGGACAGGAGCAGGAAGACGGCGACGAGGATGCCGAACGGGAGGTTGCCGATCTCCTTGGGGTCGGTGCGCAGGAACACGTCTCCGGCCGGGGTCTTTCCGGCCGCGAGGTAGTTCGTCCAGATGGGGGCCTTGAAGTCGCGGATCTTGTCGATGAGGAAGTAGAGGGCGATCATGGCGCCGCCCTGCAGGAAGTGGAGGAATCCCATGACGCCGTTGAAGCGGCGGAGGGATCCGAGGGTGATGGGCTTCGCGTTGCTCATGGTTCGAGGTTCCTCCTTCGGGATGCTTCGGATCGGTTCCGATGGCCCCAGTATAGGAGGAATCAGGCGATGTGAACGTTGTTCACGTTACGGAAAACGAGTTGCGAGGCCGCCGCGGGGTGCGCCGTGCGGGCGGCTTTCAGGCGCGGACCATCAGCTCCCGGACGAGGCGCGCGACGGCCTCGAGGTCGTCGAGCGCGAGCGACTCGTGCGTGGAGTGCACGTCGGTCATCCCGCAGGCCATCACGAGGCAGGCGACGCCGCGGTGCGCGTAGACGTTGGCGTCGCTGCCGCCGCCGCCGCGCGACAGGTCGGGGGCGATGCCGAGCGCCGCGCAGGCGTCGGCGAAGCGGCGGACGACCGGATGCGCCTCGTCGAGGGCGAAGGTCTCATAGGCCTTCCGGTCCTCCACGTCGACGGTGCAGCCGTGGCGCGCCGCGGCGGTGCGGAAGCTCTCGGCGATCGAGCCGGCGAGCGCGTCGAGGCGCGCGGCCTCGAAGGAGCGGCACTCGCAGGAGACGCGGCACTCCTCGGGCACGATGTTCGTCGGGCCGCCGCCCTCGATGCGGCCGACGTTGGCGGTCGTGAGCGGGTCGAGCCGGCCCCACGCGCACGCGGCGATGCCGGCGGCGGCGGCGGCGACGGCGTTCGCGCCCTTCTCCGGGGCGATGCCGGCGTGGGACGCGCGGCCGCGGAAGACGGCCTCGATGTGGCGGTTGCCGGGCGCCGTGTCCACGGCGTGGCCCGGGCGGCCGCTCGTGTCGAGGACGTATCCCTCGCGCGCCTCGAGGGCGCCGGGGGCGACCTGCTGCGCGCCGAGGAGGTTGATCTCCTCCCCGACCGAGAAGACGATCTGGATCGCGCGGTGCGGGACGCCGTCCTCGCGGAGGGAGCGGGCGGCCTCGAGGATCGCGCAGACGCCGGCGAGGTCGTCGGAGCCGAGGACGGTGGTGCCGTCGCTGCGGAAGCGGCCGTCGGCGTCTAAGCGCGGCGTCTTGCCGACGCAGGGCACGACGGTGTCCATGTGCGCGGAGAAGAGCAGCGGCGGGCCCGGCAGGTCGCCGGGGAGGTCGGCGAGGAGGTTCCCGGCGTTCCCGCCGAGCGCCGCGCCGGCGCCGTCCTCGGCGACCGTCGCGCCGAAGGCCTCGAGGCGGGCGCGGAGGGCGTCGGCCATCTCCCGCTCGTGCAGCGAAGGGGCGTCGATGGCGGCGAGCGCGAGGAACTCGCGTGCGAGGCGTTCCCGGGCGATCACGGGGCGGCCTCGCCGAGGCTCGGGATCGGGACGGCGGGGTCGACGTCGGCCGCGTAGTCGACGTTGTCGTAGCCGAAGCCGAACAGATGGTGGAACTCCGCGCGGTAGCCGGCGATGTCCGTCAGCGCCGCGAGATTGCCCGTGTCCACGGTCGGCCAGAGCTTGTCCACCTCGGCCTGGATCTCCGGCCGCATCTCGAGGTCGTCGACGCGGATGCGCCCCTTCTCGTCGAGGCCGAGGGATCCGCCGTAGAGGCGCTCGGCGAACAGGCGCCGCATCTGCTCGATGCAGCCCTCGTGCGTGCCGGCGGCCTTCATGGCCTTGTAGAGCAGCGAGATGTAGAGCGGGACGACCGGGATCGCGGAACTCGCCTGCGTGACGAGCGCCTTGTTGACGGAGACGAACGCCTTGCCGCCGATGCGCGCGAGGCGGCGCGCGAGCGCGTGCGCGGTCGCCTCGAGGTCGTCCTTCGCGCGGCCGATCGTGCCTTCGCGGTAGATCGCGTGCGTGAGCGCCGGCCCGACATAGGAGTACGCGACGGTCGTCGCGCCCGGGGCGAGCAGCCCCTCGGCGAGCAGGCGGTCGATCCAGAGCGCCCAGTCCTCGCCGCCCATGACGGCGACGGTCTGGCGGATCTCCTCCTCGGTCGCGGGCTCGATCGTGACGTCGGAGACGACGCCGCTGTGGAAGTCGACGGTCCGGCTGGTGTACGAGCGGCCGATCGGCTTCAGGACCGACGACAGCGTCTCGCCGGTCCGCGGGTGCGTCCGGCGCGGGGAGGCGAGGCTGTAGACCACGAGGTCGACCCGGCCGAGCCGCTCGCGCACGAGGTCGACGGCCTGGTCCTTCAGGTCGTCCGAGAACGCGTCGCCGTTGAGGCTCCACGCGCCGAGCCCGGCCTTCGCGGCCTCGGCCTCGAACGCGGCGGAATTGTACCAGCCCGCGGTCGCCGTGCGGCGCGCGTCGCCGGCGCGCTCGTAGAAGACGCCGACCGTCTCCGCGCCGCAGCCGAACGCGGCCGCGATGCGGGAGGCGAGGCCGTAGCCGGTGGAGGCGCCGAGGACGAGCACGCGCTTCGGGCCGGGGAACGGGCCCGCGCGCTTCACCGCGTCGACCTGGCGGCGCACCGATTCGGCGCAGCCGGCCGGGTGGGCGGTGGTGCAGATGAATCCTCGCATCCTGGGTTCGATGACCATGGCCTGTCCCTCCTTGTCGTTCCGAGCCCATGATAGCCGAAACGGCGCCCTTCCGCCAGTTGCTTTGGCGTTCAAAGGAAGCGCGGGGTCACGGACCGAGGGCGGTAATCGGAATGACGCGAACGCCGTCCGGCCGGGTATAGGCGGCGTTCGTCATCCCGCAGATCACGCAGAGGAATTCGGGCGCCTTGGCCTTCGGATCCGTGTGCATGAGCTCCATGATTTCCAGGAGGTCCTTCGCTGCCTGGTCGATCTGGTTGGCTCCCAGCTTCACTTCGAAGGCGCCCCATCGACCATCCGGCAGCTCGATGACGGCGTCGATCTCTCGTCCGGCGGAATCCCTGTAATGGAACAGATTCGCATCGATGGATTCCGCATGGATCCGGAGGTCGCGGACGCAGAGCGACTCGAACAGGAAGCCGAACGTCTTCAGGTCGTTCAGGAGCCGTTCCGGTGTCGCCGCCATGGCGGCGACGGCCAGCGACGGATCGACGAACCGTCGTTTCGGCGACTTGCCGACACGGATCGAGGACCTGAGATTCGGACTGAAGGCAGGTTGGTCCTCCAGGAGGAACATCCGGTTCAGGACCTGGAGATACTCGGCGATCGTATCGACGTCCGGCGCTTCCTCCCCTTCCTCCAGCATGTCCTGGCGCAGCGTCCTGTTTGCGACGACGGTCCCCTCGTTGCGGGCCAACGATCGGATCAGCATCCAGAGCTTCCTTGGGTCGCGGCGGACATCATCGACGCGGGCGGCTTCATTCTCGACCGTGCTCTTCAAGTAGCTCCTGCACGACCTCGCTGCCGCTGCGGAATCCTTGTCGAGGCTCCCCGGCCAGCCTCCCCTTACGGTCAAGCGGATCAAGCGGTCGAGATCGGCATCGCCCGTGCGGACCGGTGCCACAGGACCCGAAAAGAGGCTCCTCAAAGAGACTTCGCCGCTGGAGTCGTCGGATTCGAACAAGGACATCGGCCTCATCCGAATCGTCGCGATCCGTCCTGTTCCGCTGTGCAGCACGCCCTTCCGATTCGGCGTCGAGGACCCCGTCAGGATGAACCTGCCGCGCGCTGCACTCTGGTCGACTTCATGGCGGACCGCGTCCCAAAGGGAGGGGACTTCCTGCCACTCATCGAGAAGTCTCGGAGAGGCCCCTTGCAGCACGAGAGAAGGGCTGATGCGAGCCATCGCGCGATTCTGGTAATCCCCTTGCGGATCCGCGATGAAGCAGGCGCTTGCCGCATGATGCAGTGCCGTCCACGTCTTGCCGCACCATTTCGGCCCTTCGATGCAGACGGCGCCGAAGGCATGGAGATCCTCCGAGATCCGTTCGTCCAGGATTCGCTTTCGATATCCTTCTTTCGTTAGCGGCATGCGAGCCTCCTTATTCACTATTGCTAGGACCCCATTATAGCACGAATGCCGATGTTCTCGGGATTTCATTCCGAGCTTTTCATGGTTCTTATTCCGAGCTTTTCAATGAATTTATTCCGAGATATACAGACATTTGATTCCGAGCTTTTCAGGATTCCCATTCATCGCACGTTCACCGGAGCTTCGGCAGGACTACAATGGAATCGCCGGCACGCGGAGCCCTCGATCGGGGCCGATGGGGCGCGCCGGGAAGGAGCGTCCGCATGAAGACCCTGGTGCTGTACGATTCCGTCTTCGGGAACACCGAGAAGATCGCGCTCGCGATCCGCGACGCCCTCGCCACGCAGGGGGAGTGCGAGGCCGCGAAGCCCGCGGACCTCACCGCCGCCCGCCTGCAGGGCGTCGGCCGCCTCGTCGCCGGCTCCCCGACCCGCGCCTTCCGCCCGACCCCCGCGATCGTCGCGGCGCTGCAGGCCCTGCCGGCCGGCGCGCTCGCCGGCGTCTCCGTCCTCGCGTTCGACACGCGCGCCGAGATCGAGAAGGCGCCGGGGATCCTGAAGTTCATGGCCGGGATCTTCGGCTACGCCGCGGCGCCCCTCGCGAAGGCGATGACCCGCAAGGGCGGGACCCTCGCACGGCCGCCGGAGGGCTTCGTCGTGACCGGCACCGAGGGGCCGCTGCGCGACGGCGAGCTCGAGCGCGCGGTCGCCTGGGCGACGACCGCGCCGTAGCGCCGCAGCCGGGAAGCGGCCGGAAAGCGGCCGCCGCTCCACAATTTCCGCGCGGTTTCCGTCAACTTTCTGTCCCCTCCGCCCCGTCCCGCGGGCCGCCGCGCTGATATCATCGGGGTGACGGCGCGCGAGCGCGGGGAGGTCGGCCATGATCCTGCCGGATGTCTGGGGCGAGGGCGCCCTGTTCGCATACTCGGGCCTCGAGGGCCCGACGCCCTACACGAGGAGCCTCGTGGGCCATCTCTCGGGAGACCGCATCGGCGTGGTCTTCCCGCGCTTCGGCCTCCATTCCCTGCTGTTCCGGCTCGAGGGCCATTCCGATCTCGTGCACGAGGCGGTCGCGTCGGACTTCCTCCTGCTGCGCGTGAAGGGCGGCCCGGACCGCGCCTGGAAGGAGCTCTTCCTCGGCTTCGTCGCCTGCGACGCGCTCGCCGGGCGCACCTCGACGCTCGCGATGCCGTACCTGTCGAGCGACCGCCCCGACTCCCTGCGCCGCGACGGCGAGACCACGCTCTGCGGCGGGCCGGGCGGCTGGTTCGCGCTCGTGGTCCGCACCCTCGCGCCGAACGACGTGCGCTTCGCCCTCGCGATGGACGCCGACGACGCGGCGGAGGCCGCGCGCAAGGCCGGACGGGCGCTCGAGCGCGACCCCGGCGCCCTCAAGGAGGAGAAGCTCGCCTGGTTCGACCGGCTGCCCGCGCCGCCCGCGGGGCTCGGCGACGCCGAGGCGCGCACGCTCGCCAAGTGCTTCTCGATCATGAAGTCGCAGGTCTGCTCGCCCGAAGGCGTCTTCCGCAAGCGCTGGACCACCCCGGACCGCCTCCCGCACGCGATGTGCTGGCTCTGGGACTCGGTCTTCCACTCGTTCGGCCTGCGCCACGTCGACCCGGCCCTCGCCCGCGACGCGCTCGACGCCGTCTTCGACATGCAGCGGCCCGACGGCTGCGTGCCGATCTCCGTCGACCCGACGAACAGCCCGTTCGTCGAGACGCAGCCGCCCGTCCTCGCGATGGGCGTCTGGGAGCACTACCGCGCGACGGGCGACCGCTCGCTCGTCGAAGCGCGCTACGCCGACCTCGCGCGCTACCTCGCCTGGAACCGCGCGCACCGCGACGCGGACGGGGACCACCTGTATTCCTGGCTCATGCGCGAGAACCCGAACGCGACGAACCGCTGCGGCGAGAGCGGGATGGACAACACCCCGCGCTTCGACGACGGCGAGGCGAAGGCCGCCGTCGACTTCTCCTGCTTCATGGCCCGCGAATGCGAGGCGATGGCGGACATGGCGCGCCTGCTCGGGCGCGCGGAGGAGGCCGCGGCGTGGGACGCGGAGCGGCGGGCCATCGCGGACGCCGTGAACGCGACGCTGTGGGACGAGGCGGACGGCTTCTATTACGACCGGCGCTTCTCGGACGGCGCGCTGTACAAGGTGAAGGCGGTCTCCGGGTTCCTGCCGCTCTATGCGGGGATCTGCGACGGACGGCGCACCGCGGCGCTCGTCGCGCACCTCGTCGATCCGCAGCAGTTCGGCACCGACGCGCCGATCCCCTCGGTCTCCCTCGACGACCCGACGCACGAGGAGGACATGTGGCGCGGCCCGTCGTTGATCAACTCCGCCTGGCTCGTGATCCAGGGGCTGCGGCGCAGCGGTCGCGCGGACGTCGCGGCGGACCTGCGTCGGAAGCTGCTGGCCGCGGTCTCGTTCTGGTACCTCCAGGACGGCATCGTCTTCGAGTTCTTCCACAGCGGGAACCGCATCTCCCCCGCCCGCCTCCCGCGCAAGGGCGACCCGATCCAGCCCTACTTCGCGCATCCCCGCATCGCGCCCGTCCGCGACTTCGGCTGGTCGGCGACGCTGTTCGCCGCGCTCGCGATGGAGCCCGAAGCCGCAGCGGACTCGGCCGTCGTGGCCGCCGGGTCCGCCGGGTCCGAGCGATGACGTCGCGCGAGCGGGTCCTCGCCGCCCTCCGGCACCGCGCGCCCGACCGCACGCCGGTCTTCGAGTACGTGCTGCTCTCGCCCGTCGCGGATGCCGTGATCGGGCGACCGACGGTCGACTACGCCGGCGACGCCGACTGGAACGCCTACGCCCGCGAGGTCGGCTGGGAGGAGGCGCTGCGGCGCTACGTGCGCGACCGCCTCGACGCCGCGGAGATCCTCGGGCACGACCTCGTCTACCTGCGCCCGAACCCGGTCCCGCCCGCGAAGGACATCGACCCGCACATCAAGGCGGGCGGCGCGGCGGCGCCCCACGACGGGCGCGACGACGACGACCCGGCCGTGCGGCTGCTGCGGCGCGTCGAGAAGAGCGAGGCCGCGGGCTACGCCTGGCCCGAGGACAGCTTCGCGGTGTACGGCCTGATGCGCGAGGAGATGGACCGGCGCGGCCTCGACCTGCCGGTGATGGCCCCCTGCTACTTCCACGGCGTGTGGACCGACGTCGACCTGATGCAGGCCATGCTGCTCGAGCCGGACGTCGCGCACCGCCACTTCGAGAACGCGACGAAATGGGCGTACACGCGCGTCGCGAAGTACGTGGAGCACGGCGTCGACATCGTCGGCGTGGGCGGCGACTTCTCGGGCAACCGGCCCCTGATCTCCCCCGAGAGCTACCGGACCTTCATCATGCCCGAGGTGCGCAAGGTCTCCGACCGCCTGCACGAGGCGGGGAAGTTCGCGGTCAACGCGAGCGACGGCGACCTCTGGCCCGTGATCGACGACTACCTTCTCGGGTGCGGCGTCGACGGCTATCTCGAGATCGACTCGAAGTGCGGGATGGACCTGAAGCGCCTCAAGGCCGCGTACGGCTCCCGCATCGCATTCTTCGGCAACATGGACTGCGGGCAGGTGCTGTCGTCCGCGACGCCCGCGGAGGTGCGCGCCGAGGCGCTGCGGTGCCTCGAGGACGGCCTCGGCGACGGCGGGCACGTCTTCTGCGCGAGCAACGCGATCACGGAGAGCGTGCCGCTCGAGAACTACCTGGCCATGGTCGGCGCGTACTGCGACTTCGTCGGCCTGCCGCCGGTGCGCTTGCCGGGCTGACGGGCGAGGCGCCGCGCACGGCGGGTCCTTCCTCAAGAACCCATCACCGGACGAACACAGCCGCTCCGCATCCTGCCCGTACACTGGGGCCATGGACGGTGACGCACCGTCGCAGGACCCCCGAAGGAAAGGCAGGATCTCCCATGGACGACCTGAAGAACGACGCCTCGAACGATCTCCCGAACGACCCGACCCCGGACGCGCCGGCCACGTCCGCCCTCGTCGCCGAAGCCGCGCCCGCCGCCGCACCGAAGAAGAAGCGGAAGAAGCTGCGCATCGCCCTGATCGCCGCCGGCATCGCCCTGGCGCTGGCGGGCGCCTCCGTCGGCGGCTACGTCGGCATCTCGGGCCTCCTGGCCGTGCTGCACCGCAACGACGCGCGGGCGACGGCCACGGTCGACGGCCAGCGCCCGGACGGCGCGTTCGACCGGCAGCGGCCGGCGCGCGGCGCCGGCGGCACCGCCCCCGACGGGCAGCGGCCCGGCACCCCGCCCGGCG
>CAIXGU010000123.1 GCA_903919045.1 uncultured Eubacteriales bacterium
ACGTACCAGAACGAGAAGCTGCCCGTCGCGCGCGGCGAGGCGCAGCAGATCCTGAACCAGGCGGAGGGCTACAAGCAGGAGCGCATCAACGACGCGACCGGCGCGACCGCCCGCTTCCTCTCGATCGAGGCCCAGTACGCGCTGTCCCCCTCGATCACCCGCACCCGCCTGTATCTCGAGGCGATCCGCACGCTCCTCCCGGGCGTGAAGCAGGTTTACATCATGGCGGACGACGGGAGCGTCCTCAAGTTCCTGCCGCTCGACGGGACCGTCGTCCCGACGGGCGCGGCGGGCCAGTGAAGGGAGGCGGCGTGAGATGAAACGGCTCGGCCGCTTCTGGATCTTCCTCGGCATCGTCGTCGTCCTGCTGGTCGCCTTCGGCCTGTGCACCTTCCAGATGCGGGAGGACCAGTCCGCCTCGGTGCTGCGGTTCGGCAAGATCGTCTCCGTCTACGTGAAGACGGAGGCCCAGGCCGCGATCGTACGCGAGGGGCTCGCCAGCCAGTCCGACAAGCTCGGCGACGTCGCCGTCCGCGTCGGCACGGGCCTCCACCTGCGCATCCCCTTCATCGACCAGGTCAAGATGTACAGCAACATGCTCCTCACGTACGACACGGCGCCGCGCCAGGTCGTCACGTCCGACAAGAAGAAACTGATCTTCGACAACAACGCGCAGTGGCGCATCGACAACCCCGCGCTGTTCGAGATCACGATGGGCCGCGTCGAGGAGGCGCAGAAGCGCCTCGAGGACATCCTCTACTCCAAGATGAACGAGAAGGTCGGCAAGGTCGCCGCGACCACGCTGATCACGGACAAGGCGCTCGTCGAGGAGCTGCAGGACGAGCTGGCCACCGAGATGACCGCCACCATGGCGGCCTTCGGCATCGAGGTGTTCGACATCCGCGTCAAGCGCACCGAGCTGCCGCAGGAGAACTACGAGAGCGTCTACAACCGGATGATCTCGGAGCGCCAGCGCATCGCCGCCCAGTACCGCTCGGAAGGCGACGAGGAGGCCCTGAAGATCAAGTCGGACACCGACAAGCAGATCGTGATCATCCTCTCCGAGGCGCGCAAGACCGGCGAGACGCTGAAGGGCGAAGGAGACGCCGAGGCCGCGCGCATCTACAACGAGGCCTACGGCAAGGATCCCGGGTTCTACGAGTTCTACAACTGGCTCGAGATGTACAAGGCCACCGTCGGCGCGAACACGACGCTCGTGATCCCGTCCGACAGCCCGTTCGCGAAGTTCCTCTACGGACCGTAAGGAGGGTGCCATGAAAGCCGGCTGGATCGTCCTCATCGTCGTCGTCGCGCTCGTCGCGATCCTCGCTCTGTCCCTCGCCGGAGGCTACAACGGCCTGGTCGCCCAGCAGGAGTCGGTGAAGACCGCCTTCTCGGCGATCGACACGCAATTGCAGCGCCGCGCCGACCTGATCCCCAACCTGGTCGCCACGGTGAAGGGCTTCGCAGCCCAGGAGAAGACCGTGATCGCCTCGATCGCGGATGCGCGCGCGAAGCTCGCGGGCGCCACGACCGTCGGCGACAAGGCCACGGCCGACGCGGAGCTCACGGGCGCGCTCTCCCGCCTGCTCGTGGTGGTCGAGAACTATCCCGAACTCAAGACGGACAAGACCTTCATCGCCCTCATGGACGAACTGGCCGGGACCGAGAACCGGATCGCGGTGGCCCGCAAGGACTACAACGACGTCGTGAAGACCTACAACACGAAGGTCCGCACGTTCCCGACGGTCCTCTACGCGGGCCTCTTCGGCTTCGCGCAGGCCGAGTATTTCGAAGCGGCGCCGGGCTCGTCGACCGTTCCGACGGTCTCGTTCAGCTAGCGGCCGCGTCGACGTGGGCCGCCTCGCGGACTCCCTGTCCCGCGGCATCCGCCGCCGGCGCCGTCGGACGGCGCCGGC
>CAIXGU010000124.1 GCA_903919045.1 uncultured Eubacteriales bacterium
CCGCCGCCTCGCTGCTGCTGTTCCTGCCGAACCTGATCATCTTCATCTTCCTGCAGTCGAAGGTCATGAGCACCATGGCCCACTCGGGAATCAAATAGCCGTGCGCGCGCGACCGGCCCTCCGCCCCTCCGGCGCCCGGTCCCGCCGGGCGCTCCGCGCCCTCGCCGCGGCCGCGGCCCTGCTCGCGACGCTGCTCGCCGGCGGCGTCGCCGCGCAGGCCGACACCGCCACGTCGGCGACGTTCTCGATCGACCTCGACGGATACTTCTACCGGTCGCAGGACGCGTTCCTGCCGAGCCTCACGCTGCTGGACCTGAAGCTATCGGGCCCCTCCGATCTCTTCAGCCTCGGCGACACGCTCTACATCGCCGACCCCGGCAACCGGCGCGTGGTGCTCTACAACGTCCGCGTCGATGCGGCGCGGGACCTTGCCTACGACGGCTTCGTCGCGCCGTCCGGCGTCCACGTGACCGAGGAGGGCGCCGTCTACGTCGCCGATCCGGAAGCCGGGAAGGTGTTCGAGTTCGACAAGGACCTGCAGTTCGTGCGCGACTATGGGCGGCCGACCGACCCGACGTTCGCGTCGACCGTGGCCTTCCGGCCCAAGCGCCTCGGCGTGGACCGCCGCGGCAGCCTGTACATCGTGATCGACGGCTTCGGCGACGGCATCGTGCAGCTCGACTCCGCCGGCGCCTTCCTCGGGTACTTCGCCTCGAACAAGACCTCGGTGACGCTCGTCCAGCGGCTGCAGGACCTGCTCTTCACCGAGGAGATCAAGAAGAAGCTCTTCCCGCGCGTCCCGCCCGTCTTCTCGTCGCTCTACGTCGACGCGCCGACCGGCATCGTGTACACGACGACCTTCAACGACCCGGGCTTCGGCGTGAAGAAGCACAACGTCGCCGGGAAGAACATGCTCGCGTCGGTGTGGGATTCGGAGAACCCGGTCGACATCGCCGTGGACGCCTCCGGGCGCATGTTCGCCGGCTACGAGGACGGCTGGATCGACGTCTTCGCGCCGGACGGCCGGCTGCTGTACTTCTTCGGAGGCGGCGGCGCCGGCAGCGGGACGGGCGACATCGCGGGCATCTTCACGAAGCTGACGGCCCTCGCGGTCGACGGCCTCGGGAACCTCTGGGTGCTCGACGGCTCCAAGGACTTCCTGCAGCGCTTCACGCCGACGGACTACACGCTCGGGATCTTCGCGGCGCTCGACGCCTACGACGAGGGCGACTACGACGCGTCGCTCGCGGCCTGGGAGGATGTGCTCTCGAAGAACGAGATGTCGTCCATGGCGCACGCCGGCATCGCGAAGGTCCGCCTGCTGCACCAGGACTACGCGATCGCCGCGCACGAGTTCAGCGTCGCCGGCGACCGGAAGTCGTACTCGGAAGCGTACTGGGAGGTCCGGAACGCCTACATCCAGCGGACGGCGGCCGGCTGGCTGCTCGGCCTGATCGGATTCCTCGTCGCCGTCGCCGTCCTGAAGCGCATCCTGCGCGGGACGAAGGCGGCGGCCGCGCTCGCCTCGGCCTCGCGCACCGTGCGCGGGCTTCCGTTCGTGCGCGACGTCCTGTACGCGGGCCACGTCATGACGCACCCCGCCGACGCCTTCTACGAACTCCGGCTGGGGCACCGGGGCTCGACCGCGGCGGCGCTGCTCTTCCTGTTCCTCGGCTTCGCCGCCTACCTGTACGATTCGGTCGGCCGCGGCTACATCTTCCAGAAGGGCCGGCCGGGGGACGCGAACCTGGTGCTGATCTCCTTCGCCTATCTCTTCCTGATGGCCCTGTTCGTCATCGGGAACACGCTCGTCGCCTCGATCGACGAGGGGAACGGGAAGCTGCGGACCGTGCTTCGCATGACCGGCTACGCGATCGCGCCAGCCGTGCTGCTGTTCCCCGTCGCGACGCTGCTGTCGAACGTGCTGACGCTGAACGAGACCTACCTCTTCGCGATGATCCAGGCCGCGGCGATGATCTGGACGTTCGTCACGCTGTCGGTCGGCGTCGCGGAGACGCACGAGTACCTCTACCGGAACGCGATCAAGAACCTCGCGATCACGGCGTTCTTCATGCTCATCGCCATCCTGTCCCTGTCCGTGCTGTCGATCCTGGGGACGCGGGTCGTCGACTTCGTCGTGTCCATCGTGAAGGAGGTGTCCGCCCGTGCGTGAGCGGAGATCCCCGGCGGCGCCGCGGGCGCCGCTCCCCGCGCCGGTCCGCGCCCTCGCGGCCGCGCTCGCCGTCCTCCTCGCCGTCCCGCTCCTCTCGGCCTGCGGGCAGCGCGCGGCGGCCTCCTGGCCGTCCGACCCGGGCGCGTTCGTCCCGCCGACCGCCGAGCGCGCCGTCGGGCGCACCTCCAGCACCGGCACGCTGCCCGACCCGGAGCCGGTCGTGCCCGTCGTACCCTCCGAGGACGGCTATGCGCAGGTCTACGAGGATGCGACGATGCGCGTGACCTGGAAGGAGTCCCGCGACATCTTCCACATCCTCGACAAGCGGAACGGCTATGTCTGGTCGACCGGCATCGACGCCGGCTACCGGACCGAGGACCAGATGAACAAGACGTTCGGCGCCTTCGCGAATTCGTTCATCAGCATCGAGTACTACGACGAGCAGGAGGTCCTGAACAAGGTCTCCTCCACGCAGATCGAGACGGAGGGGGAGATCGACCTCTCGACGCTGTCCGAGGTCTCCCCGGGCGTCTTCGAGCTCGCGGTCGACACCGGCGCGGACGGCTTCGCCGTGAAGGCGCGGATCTCCTTCGGCGACGGCTCGATGAAGGTCTCGGTCGATCCGGCCACGATCGTCGAGCGCTCTCCCGTGAAGACCCTCGCCGCCCTCTACATCGCGCCGTTCCTGGGCGCCGTCGGCGGCCGCAGGACCGTCGAGGACGCGGAGACCGGCGCGGTCCGGAAGGAAGAGCGCATGCCGGGGTACGACGGGTACCTCTTCGTTCCGGACGGGCCGGGCGCGCTGATCCGGTTCCGCACGAACCCGGTGCCGCTCTCCGTCTACAGCCAGCCGGTCTTCGGCATCGACCCGGGCACGATCTACAAAGGCGAGGTCGCCAACGTGACGCGCGTCGATCCGGCGCAGCAGTGCATCCCGCTCTACGGCGTCGCGATCGGGAGGGACCAGGCCGCGTTCGCGGCGTATGCGACCGAGGGCGCGCCGAACATGGAGGTGTTCGCGAGCCCGCGCGGCACGACGACGCAGTACCACTACGTGACGGGACGGTTCGTGCTCCGGCGCATCTACTTCAAGGTGCTCAACCAGCACGGCGAGGGCTACGACACCTTCCCCGAGCAGGCGGAGCCGTCGCCGATCGCGGTGACCTACGACTTCCTCGCCGGCGCGGACGCCGACTACGTCGGGATGGCGGAGGCCTATCGGGAGAGCCTGCTCGCGCGCGGCCTGCTGGACGGGACGGTCGAGGCGCGGGAGATGGACGCCGCCCGCATCGACGTGCTCATGGCCGACGTGAAGAAGTGGGTCTTCGGCTATCTCGATGTCCCGATGACGACGGCCGGCGACCTGGGGGCGGTTCTCGACGACCTCGGGTCGGCCGGCGTCGGACCCCTCTCGGTGAATCTCTACGGCTGGCAGCGCGGCGGCGTGAACGTCGCGGACCCGGGCGGGACCGCGTTCGGCCCGAAGACCGCCACGCGCGCCCAGCTCCTCGCGCTGGCCGAGCGCCTCGCGGCGGACGGCGGGCAGCTGTCGCTGGGCCAGGACTACGGGTCGTTCACGACCGCACAGGCCGCGCCGCGCACGTCGGCCGTGATGAACGTCGGCGTCGTCTACGCCTTCCGCAAGTTCTGGCGGCTCAAGCCCGTGTTCGACGAGACCTATTACGCGCGGCCGTCGTCCATGGCGAACTGGCTGGACCGGCAGTCGCGGCGGCTCGCGGAGGACGGATTCACCGGCCTCACGGCGGATGGCATCGCTTCGCTCCTGTCCAGCGACTGGCCCGATTCCGGGACGGTGCGCCGCGGGCAGGCGCAGGAGGTCCTCGTCGCCGCCCTGGACCGGGCGAAGGCGCTGGGCCTGACCGTCGACGCGAAGCTCGCGAACGAATACGCGTTCCGCTCCCTCTCGCGGCTGACGGACACCCCGATGTTCAACTCCCAGTACCTGATCGAGACGGATACGGTGCCGGTCCTGCCGATCGTCCTGTCCGGGTCGGTCGCCCTCTACTCGCCCTACGTGAACTTCTCGTTCTACACGAAGGCCGATCTCCTGCGCATGATCGACTATGGCGTGCGGCCCTCGTTCCTCGTGACGGGCGGGACCTCCGACCTGCTCGCGCGCACCAACTCGAACGATCTGTACGCGACGGGCTACGGGAGCCAGCGGGCGCTGATCCGCACCGTGAGCGCCCTCGTGGACGAGGCCCTCGCGCCGGTCTCCGGGGAGCGGATCGTCGACCGCGCCGTGCCGGCGAAGGACGTCGCGCTGGTGACGTACGCGAACGGCGTGCGCATCCTCGTGAACTACGGGCTCTCGGAAACGACCTTCGAGGGCCGGACGGTGGGTCCGCAGGACTTCGCGGTCCTGCAGGGAGGGTAGGGAGATGGCGGCACGTACGGTGCGCACGCGCGACTGGCGGCAGCGCAGCCGGATCCGGCGCAGGCGGGAGGCGGTCGCCGCCTACGGCTTCCTCGCGCCCTGGCTGATCGGATTCGTCCTGTTCTCCGCGTTCCCGTTCTTCTATTCGATGTACCTGAGCGTGTGCGAGGTGAGATTCACGATCACGGGCGTGCAGACCCGCTTCATCGGCGCGGCGAACTTCGTGCGGGCGCTTGTCGGCGAGGGGCAGCTGGACTTCGTGCCCGCGCTGCTCGAGTTCGGCGGGATGGCCCTCGTCTACACGCCGCTCATCCTGGTCTTCTCGCTCGTGCTCGCGATGCTCCTGAAGCAGAGGATCCGCGCGAAAGGGCTCTTCCGGGCCATCTACTTCATCCCGGTCATCATCCTCTCCGGCCCCCTCTTCAACGAGATGAGCAACAACGGGTCGCTGCACATCGCCGGCATCTCCGACCTGGTGTTCCTGCGCATGGTCGCCGCGGTGAGCCCCGACCTCATGCGACTGCTGCTCTACCTGTTCAACAACATCATCGTGATCTTCTGGTTCTCCGGCGTGCAGATCGTGATCTTCCTCAACGCGCTGCAGAAGATCGACCACAGCCTCTACGAGGCCTCCGGCATCGACGGCGCGACGGCGTGGCAGACCTTCTGGATGATCACGCTGCCGATCATCCGCCCGATGACGGTGCTCGTGTCGGTCTACTCGATCGTCCAGCTCGGCGCCTTCTCTTCCAACGCCGTCTCGCAGATCATCCGGGCGAACCTCTTCGCCCTGAACATCGGCGCCGGCTACGGCTATTCCGCCGCGCTCTCGTGGATCTTCTTCCTGCTGATGCTCGCGCTGATCGGCCTGTTCTTCGGACTCCTGCGGTCGAAGGAGAAGGGGCCGGACGCGGGCGGAGAGGCCGTGTTCCGGGTCCGGCGGACGGGAGGGACGAAGCGATGAGCGCGCCGCGCGTCCCGCGCCACCTCCTCGCCCTCGTCGAGACGAAGATCCGGCGCATCGCCTTCCGGATCGCCGTGTACGGGCTGCTCGTCCTCATCGGCTACGTCTTCCTGTTCCCGCTCCTCAAGATGCTCTCGCAATCGCTCATGGACTCGCGCGACATCATCGACCCGAACGTGATCCTCGTGCCCACGCGCCTATCGCTCGCGAACTACGCGCAGGCCTGGGCGACGCTCAACATGCCGACGTCCCTGCTGAACTCGCTCTGGTTCTCGGGGCTGCTCGCCGTCTTCCAGACCTGGTCGTCGGCGATGGCGGGCTACGCGTTCGCGCGCTTCCGCTTCCCGGGGAAGTCCGCGCTCATGGGACTCGTGCTCGCGACGTACATCATCCCCATGCAGGTGCTCGTGATCCCGCGGTTCATGGTGTTCTCGGCCTACGACCTCGTGGGCTCGGTGCTGCCGCTCCTCGCCGTCGCGCTGTTCGGGCAGGGCCTCTCCGGAGCGATCTTCATCCTCATCTTCCGCAATTTCTTCCAGATGATGCCGCCCTCGATCGACGAGGCCGCGCAGATCGACGGGGCGTCCCGCTTCCAGACCTTCGTGCGGATCACGCTCGCGATGTCGATCCCGATCATCGTCGTGTCGTTCCTCTTCTCGTACGTCTGGAACTGGAACGAGACGTACGTCACCGGGCTCGTCGCCTCGGGCAGGTTCAGCACGCTGCCGCTCGAGCTCGACGGATTCGTCGCCTCCTACACGCGCCTGTTCATCAAGCCGGGCTCGACGACCTCCAAGCTCAACGAAGCCGTCCGGATGGCCGGCACGTTGATCTCCGTCGCGCCGCTCCTGCTGCTGTACGCCTTCCTGCAGCGCCAGTTCGTCGAAGGCATCGAGAAGACCGGGATCACCGGGGAATAGGGGAGGACATGGCGGAACTGGCCGGCGTCCGGGACTGGGAGGCGATCCGCGCGCGCTTCGACGCGCTGTGGCGGTGCGAGATCGTCGACCGCTGCTGCTGCGCCGTCTCGTCCTGGAAGGACGGTCTGACGGAGGACGATTTCGCGCCCGTGGAGCCGCTCCGCAAGGACGACCCGGCCGACCTCGCCGACTGGTACGAGAATCCCGACCGCATCCTGCGCCGGAACCTGAAGTACCTGGACCTCGTGCGTTGGGCCGGCGACTCGTTCCCCGTCCTGATCCACAGCTTCGCGCCGGCGGGCCACGCGGAGTACTTCGGCGCGCGCGCACGCTACGGCGAGGGAACCGTCTGGCTCGACCCCTCCATCACGGACCTCGAGGCGGAGTTCCCGGTCTACGACCCGGACCACCCCGCCCTGCGCAAGCACCTCGCGATCGCCCGCACGCTCGCCGAGCGGACGCGCGGCCGCTGCCTCGTGGCCATGCCCGACACCGTCGGGGCGGCCGACGCCCTGTCGCACCTCCTGGGGCCCGAGGCCTTCCTGATCGAGATCGCGGAACGACCGGAGCTCGTGGCGCGGGCCATCTCCGCCGTCAACGACGGCTGGCGCGACGTGAGCGAGCGGTTCTACCAGGCCGTGAAGGACGACGCGGGCGGGACGAGCGTCGGCTGGCTCGGGACATGGGGCCGCGGGCGCCACCACCAGATGCAGTGCGACCTGTCGGTCATGCTGTCGCCGAAGGACTACGAGCGGCTGCTCCTCCCGGAGCTCGAGCGCCAGATGGACTGGATCGAGTACCCGCTGTACCATCTCGACGGGATGGGCCAGCTGCGCCACCTCGACCTGCTGCTGTCGCTTCCGCGCCTGCGCATGATCCAGTGGACGAACGTCGTCGGGCAGCCGCCCGCGTCGGCGTTCCTGCCGGAGTTCCGGCGGATCCAGGCGGCCGGGAAGGCGCTGCATCTGGGCCTGACGAAGGCGGAACTTCCGGCGGTGATGGAGGGGCTGTCCTCGAAGGGGCTCTTCCTCACGATGGGCGCGGAAAGCGAGGCCGAGGCGGAGGAGATCGTGGCGTACATCGCGGAGCATACGCACGCATGATCGGGGAAGCGGCGCTCCGGGCGCTCCTGTCGCGCATGACGCCGGACGAGAAGGCCGCGCAGGCGACCCAGCTCTACGAGGCGTTCTTCGACGCGGTCCTCGCGGAGGGCGCGCCGGCGGACGGCGGCGGCGCGGTGTTCGACCCCACGGGCCCGCTCGGCGACCTGCGGATCCGCCGCGCCACGGTCGCGGCCGCCGGCTCCGTGCTCGGGTCGTCGGGCGCCGCGCGCCTGCGGCGGCTGCAGGACGCCTACCTCGCGCAGTCCCGCCTGAAGATCCCGCTCCTCTTCATGACCGACGTGATCCACGGCCTGCGGACGGTCTTCCCGGTGCCGCTCGCGCTCGGGGCCTCGTTCGACCCGGCGCTCGTCCGGTCGTGCGCCCGCATCGCGGCGACCGAAGCCGCCGCGTCCGGCCTGCACGTCACCTTCGCCCCGATGTGCGACTTCTGCCGCGACCCGCGCTGGGGCCGGATTACGGAGACGACCGGCGAGAGCCCCTGGCTGAACGGCCTCCTCGCCGCCGCCGCGGTCCGCGGCTACCAGGGCGGCGACCTCGCCGACCCGTCGTCCGTCGCGGCCTGCATGAAGCATTTCGCCGGCTACGGGGCCGTCGAGGGCGGGCGCGAATACGACGAGACCGACATCTCGGAGCGGAGCCTGCGCGCCCTGCACCTGCCCGCCTTCCAGGCCGCCGTCGACGCCGGCGCCGCCCTCGCGATGCCCGCCTTCACGCTCGTGGACGGCGTGCCGGCCGCCGCGAGCCCTTGGCTCCTGCGCACCGTGCTGCGCGGGGAGATGGGGTTCGCGGGCGTGACCGTCTCCGATTGGGGCGCCGTCGCCGAGCTGATCCCCCACGGCGTCGCGGCCGACCGCGGCGAGGCCGCGGAGAAGGCCCTCCGCGCCGGCGTGGACGTCGAGATGATGTCCTCCTGCTACGCGAACGGCCTCGCGCCCCTCCTTCTCGCGGACCGCGCCGATCCGGCGCAGGTCGACGAAGCCGTGCTGCGCATCCTTCGGCTGAAGGACCGCCTCGGGCTCTTCGAGGACCCGCACCACGGCGCCGACGAGGCGCGCGAGAAGGCCGTCGTCCTCTGCGACGCGCACCGCGCGGCTTCGCGCGACGCCGCGGCGCGCTGCATGGTGCTCCTCGCGAACGACGGGACGCTCCCGCTTCGGCCCGCCCTGCGGCGCATCGCCGTGGTCGGACCGTACGCCGAGGCCGCGCACCTCCTCGGGGCGTGGGCCTGCGACGGGCGGGACGAGGACTGCGTTCCCCTCGCCGAGGCCCTGCGCCGGCGGCTCGGCGCGGACCGCGTCGTCGCGGCGCCCGGCTGCGCTGCGCTCGACGAGGCCCTCGATCCGGACGGGCTCGCCGCCGTCCTCGCCGCCGTCCGCGCGGCGGATGCGGTCGTCCTCGCCGTCGGCGAGCATCCCTCGCGCACCGGCGAGGCCGCGTCGCGCACCGACCCCGTCCTGCCCGCGCCGCAGCGCGCCCTCGCGGACGCCGTCCTCGACGCGGCGCGCGCCGCCGGCACGCCCGTCGCCGCCGTCCTCTACGCCGGCCGCCCGCTCGTCGTCCCGGAGCTCGACGACCGCGCCGGCGCGCTGCTCCTCGCCTGGTTCCCCGGCACGGCCGGCGGCGAGGCCGCGGCCGACGTCCTGCTCGGCGACCGCGAGCCGGAGGGACGCCTGCCGGCGTCCTTCCCCGAATCCGTCGGCCAGATCCCCGTGCACCACGACCGGCTCCCCTCCGGGCGCCCCTCCGCCGACGGCTTCTCGAACGGCTACCAGGTGGGCTACCGCGACCGCTCGTTCCTGCCCCGGTTCGCCTTCGGCCACGGACTCTCGTACACGACCTTCGCCTACGGCGCGCCGTCCGTCGACCGCCCGGCCCTGTGGCAGGAGGGGGAGGGCGCCGACGCCGCCGTGACCGTCTCCGTCGCCGTCGCCAATACGGGACCACGGACCGGGACGACGCTCGTCCAGCTGTACCTCCGCGACCTCGTCGCCAGCGTCTCGCGCCCGCTCCTCTCGTTCCGCGGGTTCGAGCGCGTGCGGCTCGCGCCGGGGCAGACGCGGCGCGTGTCCTTCCGCATCGACGAGCCGATGCTGCGCTTCCACGACGACCGGATGCGCTTCGTCTCCGAGCCGGGCGACTTCCACGCCTTCGTCGGGCCGAGCGCCGCCCGCCTGTCGGACCCCGTCGCCTTCGCGCTGCGCGCGGGGCGGCCGGACCGCGCCGCGGGAGGCGCCCGATGAGCGGCCTTCTCCGCACGGAGGCGCGCCCCCTCGTCTTCGCCGCGGGCCGGGAGACGGCGTTCGAACTGTCGGCCGGCGCCCCCGGCTTCGCGCCCGGCGCAGCGCACCTCGTCCGCTTCCTGCCGCTGGAGCGCACCCTCGAGCCCAACGACCGCGGCGGCGCGGCCTACCCGTCCGCCGAGGCGACGGCCGACGCGCAGGGCGCGCTGCGGCTCCGGTACGCGTTCCCGTCCGAGGGCCCGTACCTGCTCCGCATCTTCCGCGCGGAGGACCCGACGACGCTCCTCGCCGAGCCGACCGTCTACGCGCTCGACGCGGACCTCGCGGCGCTGCGCCCGTTCCGGTGCGACTTCCACGCCCACTCCGACCGCTCGGACGGCCGCGAGCCGCCCGCGGTCCTCGCCGCCCGCTACCGCGCGGCCGGCTTCGACGCGTTCGCGCTCACCGACCACGGGCAGCGCGCCCCTTCGGTCGAGGCCGAGGCGGCGGTCGCCGCGACGCCGTCGGGCCTCGTGGTCCTGCGCGGCGAGGAGGTCCACCCGCCGGACAACCACCTCCACATCGTCCAGGTCGGCGGCGAGCCGGGCTGCAACCTCGTCTTCGAGCGCGAGCCCGCCCGCTATGCGACGGAGACCGCCGCGCTCCGCCGCGCCGGATGCCTGCAGGGACTCCCCGAGGGCATCGACCCGGCGGAATGGGCCTCCTGCCTCTGGTGCGCCCGCGAGATCGCGCGGCAGGGCGGGATCTCGATCTTCCCGCACCCGTACTGGCGCTCCGACCTGCTGCACGCGCCGCTCGCCGTGGCCCTGCACCTGCTGCGCGAGGGCGTGTTCGACGCGTTCGAGGTCCTCGGCGGCAACGAGCCCGACGAGAACCACCTGCAGACCGCGCTCTACCACGAGGTCCGCGCCGAGGGCCGCCCCGTGAACGCCGTCGGCAGCAGCGACTCGCACGGCGCCGGGCCGGACGCGCGCTGGTTCGATTGGTACTCCACCTTCGTCCTCGCGCCGCCGGCGGGGCCCGGCGCGGCCCGCCCGGAGGCCCCGACGCCCGAGGGGATCCGCGACGCCGTGAAGCGCGGCCTCTCCGTCGCCCTCGAGACGCGCCCCGGCGAGCCGCCGCGCGCGTTCGGGCCGCTGCGCCTCGTCCGCTACGCCATGTTCCTGCTGGCCGAATACCTGCCCGCGTACCGCGCCGCCTGCCGCGAGGAGGGGCTCCTGCTCGAGCGCCTGCTCGGCGGCGACGCGTCGGCGCGGGAGCCCCTGGCCCGGGCGGCGGCCGAGACCGCCCGCTTCCGGGACCGCATCTTCGAAGGAGGGCACGCATCATGGTCGAACTGAAGAAAGGGACGATCCGCATCGACGGCCGCCCGGTCCTGCTCGTCGGCGGCGAGATCCACTACTACCGGTGCCCGCGGGAGTCCTGGGAGGCCCGGATCGACCTGCTGAAGAAGACCGGCGCGAACGTCGTCGCGAGCTACGTGCCCTGGCTGTGCCACCAGCCCGACCCGGACCGCGCCCCGGACTTCGAGGGCCGCACCCGCCCGGAGCTCGACCTCTGGGGCTTCATCGACCTGTGCCGCGACAAGGGCCTCTGGTTCTTCCTCCGCCCCGGGCCGTTCATCATGGCCGAGATGAAGAACGAAGGCATCCCCTACTGGGTCTACGAGAAGCACCCGGAGATCGTGCCCTACGGCTGGGACGGGAAGCCCACGGGCTCCCGCACGGTCGACTACCTCGCGCCGGCGTTCCTCGCGGAGGCGGAGGCGTGGTACCGGGCCATCCTGCCGGGCGTCGCCGCGCGCCTGCAGCCGAACGGCGGCAACGTCGTCGGCGTCCAGCTCGACAACGAGATCGGCATGCTCTCCTGGCTCGCGAATTCGCCGGACGTCTCGGACGCGGCGCTGCGCGAGCTCGGCCCCTGGCTGCGCGCCCGCTACGGCGCCGACGGTCTCGCCGCGCGCTACCCGGCGCTCGCCCCGGACGCGCGCCCCGCGGCCCTGAAGCGGCACTTCCTGTCGCCGAAGGAGGCGTGGGCGGTCCCGGCGTGGAACGACCTCTCCGACTTCGTCCGCGACCGCTACGTCCGCTACGTCGCGGCGCTGCGCGGGTACGCCGAGGCGAACGGCGTCCGGGACGTCCCGTTCGTCGTCAACGTCCACGGCTGCGGCGGCGGCCGCGCCTTCACCTACGGCGTCGGCCTCTCCCAGCTGCAGGCGTCGTACCGGCAGGCGCCCGGCTACCTCGTCGGCTCCGACCTCTACCTCGGCGACGTCACGCGGAACTCCTTCCAGGACCAGTACCTCGCCCACGCCCTCACGCGGGCCACGGCGCCCGCCGGGCAGCCCTTCGCCTGCGTGGAGTTCGAGGCGGGCCACGGCGACTACGGCCAGCTGAACGCCGGCTACGACGACGCGGCGACGGACCTGAAGCTGCGGATGGCCGCGGCGCAGGGAAACCGCCTGATGAACCTCTATCTGTTCTCGGGCGGCTACAACTGGCGGCTCGACGCGAAGCCCGGCGACGGCAACGACCGGATCGCCTTCACCGGCGAGCGCCACGGCTTCGCGGCCCCCGTGACGCCGGAGGGGACCCCCGCCCGCTCCTACGACCGCACGGCGCGCGGCATCGCGGCGCTCGCGGCGTCCGGCGACTGGCTGCAGGACGGCGAGGAGGAGTTCGACGACCTCGTCTACGGCTACATCCCCGACGACTACGCGACGGAGAACCGGCACCCCGGGAGCGAGGCGCAGGCCGAGCAGGTCCGCCGCCTCGAGCGCGGACGCGCCGGCTGGGCGTGGGATTCGCCCGTGCGCGCGCTGCTGCTCGCCGGTTTCCGCTTCCCGGCGCTCGACCTGTCGGTCGCGATGCCGGAGACGGGGAAGGTCCTGCTGCTGCCGAGCGGACCCGTGATGGCCCGCAGGCTGCAGGAGCGGATCGTCGCGTTCCTCAAGGCCGGCGGCCGCCTGCTGCTCGTCGGCGAGGTGCCGACGCTCGGACGCGACGCGGAGCCCTGCACGGTCCTCGCGGACGCGCTGTCGACCGCGCCCGGGCCGAACGTGGCCGACGCGAACTTCTACTTCCTGTCCGCGGTGCCCGTCGGCGCCGCCGCGCCGCGCGTCGAGTCGCGCCTCGGGCGGGCGCAGCCGCACGTCCTCGGGAAGAAGGCCGCGCCGCTCCTGCGCATCTATCCGGACGGCCCCGCGTGCGCGTTCGAGGTCGCGGTGGGGAAGGGAAAGGCCGCGGCCGTGACCTGCGACCACATCGGGGACATCGGCTTCTGGCGGCTGCTGCTCGCGCGCCTCGGCGCGGAGCCGGGTCTCGTCCACGACCACCCCTACGACGGGATCTGGATGACCACCACGCGCCTGCCCGGCGGCGGCCGCCTGCTGCACGCCATCAACCTCGACGGCGAGCCCAAGCGCTTCCGCGTGTCGCTCGGCGGGCGGCGCCTGTTCGACGGACGTCCGGTCGCGCTCGACGGGCACGAGGGACGGATCCTGCCGCTCGGCGTGAAGCTGGGGCATGCACGGACCGGCGGCTGGCGGACGGAGGGGCCGGAGGGCGTGACGGTCGTCTCGTCGACGGCGGAATTCGCGAAGGTCGGACGCGCACGGGTCGATTTCACGGTCGGCCCGGAGGGCGCGCGGGCGGTCGTGCGCACGGCGCGCACGGTCGCCGCGGACGGCGGCGCGACGGTGACGCGCAAGGGCGACCGGACGACGGTCGTCTGGCCGGCCGGCGCGCGCAGGACAGGGACCCTGCGGTTCTGATACAGTAGGGGAACGGTTTCGGGAACGGGAGGCGGTTTCGGATGAGCACGATCCATGACGTGGCGAAGCTGGCGGGGGTCTCCGTATCGACGGCGTCGAACGCGATCAACGGCAAGGGCTACGTGAAGGACACGACGCGGCAGGCCGTGCTCGATGCGGCGGAGCGCCTCTCGTACCGCCCCTCGGGCGCCGCGCGGAACCTGAAGCTCAAGCACACGAAGATCATCGGGCTGATCGCCTTCGACGCCGCCGGCCCCGTGCACTCGGCGATCATCTCCGGCGCGATGCGCCGCGCCGAGGAGAGCGGCTACGAGGCGATCCTCTGCAACAGCCACTACCGCGAGGACCGCGTGCTGTCGAGCCTGCTGTCCTACAAGATGCTCGACGCCTGCGTGGTCATGTCCCCCGAGCTCGACGACGCGACCCTGCGCGACCTCTCCCGCTCGACATTCCCGATCGTGGCGATCGACCGCGACATCCAGGGCGACAACCTCGGATGCGTGCTGATGGACGACTACGCGAGCGCCCACGGGATCGCCCGCCTCTTCCGCGACCGCGGCTTCACGGAGATCGGCTACATCGGCCCGAACCCGGCCGAGCACCACGTGCGCGACGTCTCCGAGCGCAACCGCGGCTTCCTCGACGGGGTGCGGGAATACGGGCTGCGCCTGCCGGAGGAGCGGCACCGCTACGGGGACTTCACGATTCCGACCGGCCAGCGGTGCATGGAGGAGATGCTGCGGCTCGCCCCGCCGCCCCGCGCGGTGTTCGCGGCCAACGACGAGATGGCCCTCGGCGCGCTGCGCGCGATCCGGGAGAAGGGCCTGCGCATCCCCGAGGACATCGCCCTGATCGGCTTCGACGACATCCCGTTCGCGACGTTCGCCATGCCGCCGCTCTCGACGGTCCGCCGGCCGCTCTACAACCTCGGCGAAGCCGCGGTCGACCTGCTCCTCGGCGTCATGAAGTCGCGCAGCGCGACGCACTGCCGGACGCTGCCGACGGAGATCGTGCTGCGGGGGACGCTGGTCTAGGTCCGGAGAGGCCTGCCCGCTACGGGGCGACCTCGTCCGGGGTCAGCTCGCTCGTCACCGTATAGGACCAGAAGCCGATCATGCCCTGCGTGTTCGCGATCCAGGCGTCCGCGTCCTCCTCGACCTTGCCGGGCCAGCCGTCGAGGATCTCGGCGGTCATGTCCGCGAACCCGACGAACTCCGTCACGTGCCACGAATAGACGAGGCCGGAGCCGCTCGCGACGTCGCGGTTGACGTACGTGCCGTCGCCGGAACCGGGCGCGATCCTCGCCACGACGATGCGGCCGAGCGACTCGTCCTTCTCGCGCTCGGCGAGGAAGGCGCGGACCTCGGCGACCTGCGCGGGGTCGCTCACGGGGAGGACGTACGAGTCCGCGAGCGGCGTCTCCCCGTATTCCGTGACGAGGAAGTACGCCGTGCCGTCCGCGACGGCGGTGGGCTCGGGCGTCGCGGTGGGCTCCGCGGTGGGTTCGGGCGTCGCGGTGGGCTCAGGCTCCGCGCAGGCCGCGAGCGCGGCGACGAGCGCGAGGGCGAGCAGGACGGCGAGGATCGCGCGGGCCGGGGTGCGGGATGCGGGGCGGGTCGCGGGGCGGTTCGGTCGCTGCATGGCGGGGCGCCTCCGATGCGGGTCGTGCGCGCAGGGACCGCGCGCGGGGTCGCCCGGCGCCATCGTCGCGCGGGCCTTGCTCCAGTATACAGGATGGCCTGCGCCCTTCGGACGCGCGCGTCGCCAATTCGGTTCCGTCGCCCCGCGCGGCGTGTTAGCATGGGAGGGAACGGACCCGAACCCACGGGAGGACGTGCGCATGGACGGCAAGGAGCTTCTCCAGGGCATCCGGGACAACATCGCGAAGGTCCTCGTGGGCAAGGCCGAGGCGGTCGAGCTGCTCCTCGTCGCCCTGGCCTGCCGCGGCCACGCGCTCATCGAGGACGTCCCCGGCGTCGGCAAGACGACGCTCGCGCAGGCCTTCGCCCGCTCGCTCGACCTCGACTTCCACCGCATCCAGTTCACGCCGGACGTGCTGCCGTCGGACATCGTCGGCTTCACGCTCTACGACCTGAAGACCGGGACGATGGAGTTCCGGCCGGGCGCGGTGATGGCCCGCATCGTGCTCGCCGACGAGATCAACCGCAGCGGCCCGAAGACGCAGTCGAGCCTGCTCGAGGTCATGGAGGAGGGGCAGGTCACGGTCGACGGCGCGACGTATCCCGTGCCGCAGCCGTTCCTCGTGCTCGCGACGCAGAACCCCGTGGAGTTCGCCGGCACCTTCCCGCTGCCCGAGGCGCAGCTCGACCGGTTCCTCCTGCGCATCCGCATGGGCTATCCCTCGCAGCGCGAGGAGGTCGCGATCCTCGCCCGGCACGCCGCCCTGCGCGCCCCCGTCGCCCTCGAGGCCGTCGGCTCGCCCGAGGACGTCCTGCGCATGCAGGAAGAAGCGCTCGACGTGCGCGTCTCCGAGCCGGTCCAGGACTACGTCGCCCGCATCGCCCGCGCCACCCGCGCGCACGAATCCGTCTCGCTCGGCCTGTCGCCGCGCGGCTCGATCGCCCTCATGCGCGCCGCCCGCGCCCGCGCCTTCCTGCACGGCCGGCCCTACGTCCTGCCCGACGACGTGCAGGCGCTCGCCGAGCCGGTCCTGCTCCACCGCCTCGTGCTCCGCCCCGAGGCCACCCTCCACGGGGGCTCCGCCGCGAAGCTCCTGTCCGAGCTCGTCCGGAGCGTGGCCGTCCCCGCCGTCCGATGAAGGCCGTCCGCGCCGCGTTCTTCGCGTCGCTGGCGCTGCTGCCGCTCGCCGGCCTCGTGACGGGCGCGCGCATCCTCTACCTCCTCGCCGCCTTCGAGGCCTTCCTGCTCGTCGTCTCCGCAGCCCTCGGCCTCTGGGCCATCCTGACCTTCACGTTCCAGCAGGCCGTCAGCGCCGAATCCACCGAGCGCGGCCGGCCCGTGCGCCTCGCCCTGCGCGTCCTCAACGAGAAGCCCTTCCCGTACGCCCTCCTGCGCCTGCGCCTCTCCACGGCCGACCCGTGCGAGGACCGGCGGGTCGACCTGAACCTGCCCCCGCGCTCCGAGCGGTCCTTCGACCTGGTCCTCGAGTGCCCCCACCGCGGGCTCTATCCCATCGGGATCACGGTCATCGACTTCGTCGACCTGTTCGGACTCCTGCGCCTGCCGTTCGACCTGCGCCTCCTCTCCTGGTACCGCGCGCCGCAGCTCCTCGTCCTGCCGCGCGCGCCGGACCTGCCGCGCCTCCCGCTGCGCACGCTCGACAGCAAGGCCGCCGCGCGTCGGGCGGCACCGTCGGAGGACCCGCTCGAGCCCTTCTCCGACCTGCGCGCCTACCGGCCCGGCGACTCGCGGCGCCTGATCCACTGGAAGGCGTCGCTGCGCCAGCGCGCGCTGCTGTCGCGCCGGTTCGACCCCGTCGAGGAGCCGCGCCTGCGGATCCTCGTGGACCTCGCGCCGCCCGGGGGCGGCCGCGAGGAGGCCGCGCAGGCCGAGGACGCCCTGTGCGAGGCCGCCGCGGCGGTGCTCCGGCACCTGCTGCGGCAGAACCGCCCCGTCGAGGTCGCGGCGTACGGCCGCACGCCCGTGCGGTTCGCGGCGCGCGGCCCGAAGGACTTCCCCGCGCTGCGCCGCTGGCTCGCGACGGCCGCGTTCGACGCGCCGGCGCCGCTCGACGCGCAGGTCGCGCAGGAGACCGCGTCGCTCCGCGAGGCGCGCGCCTTCCTCGTCCTCACGGCGCGGCCGGACGGCGCGGGGCTCGCGGCGCTGCGGGCGATCCGCGACCGGCTCTCCGTGCATGCGCTGGTCGCGGGGCCCGCGCAGGACGACGGGCGGACGCGGGAGGCGGCCGCGGACCTGCGGCGCGCCGGCATCCCGGCGTGGGCGCTGCGCTACGGCGAGGACCCGGCCGACGTCCTCGGGGCCGAGCCGTGAGCGCGCGAGGCGCCGTTCCCCCGCCCGGCGCCGTCCCCACGCCTCGCGACGCCGGCCTCGGGGCGCTCCTGGCGGACGCCGTCTCCGCCGCCGCGTTCGCCGGCGGCTTCGGGTCGCTCCTGCTCGTCGTGCGCGGCCAGGAGGACCGCCCCCTCGACGCGTTCCTGACGGCCCTCGCCTTCTGCGCCCTCTTCCTCCTCGCGTCGCGCCGCCGCTGGCTGCTCCCGGCGCTGCTCGCCGCCTGCGCGGCCGCCGCGGCCGCAGCGGTCACCGCCGCCTCCGCCTGGCCCGCCGTCCTCGACGCCGCCGGCGCGCTGTTCCGCGAGGCGCAGCTCCTCCTCCTCTTCGGCCGCGCCGACCCGCGGTTCGTCCCCGCGCTGCGCGCGCTCGTCCTGCTCCCTCTCGCCGCCGTCGCGTCGGCCTTCGTCCGCCGCTGGGGCGGACTGCCGCCCGCGGCGATCGTCTCGAGCGCCGCAGCCGTCCCGTACCTGCTCTGGTACCCCGACCGCCCCGGCCCCGTCCTGCTGCTCGCCGCCGCCTGCGCGCTCCTGCTCCCGCGCCGGCTCGTGTCCCGCATCCGCCGCCGCCGGCCGGACGAGGCCCCCCTCTCCCGCGCCCCGCTCCAGCTGCTCGCGATCCCCACCGTCGCCCTCGCCCTCGCGCTGGCCCTCGGGGCGATCCCGGCGGACACGTCGTCGTGGCGCTCCCCGCTGCTGCTCAACCAGCTCGGCGACTGGCAGCTCGAGGGGATGGGCCGTCTCGGGCTCGTCCGCGCCTGGGCGTCGTTCGGTCTCGGGAACTACGGCTTCCTGCCGCAGGGCGCCCGCCTCGGCGGCCCGGTCGTGCTCTCGGACGCGCGCGCGATGGACGTCCGGACCGAGGCGCCCGGCCTGATGCGCGGGGCCGTCCTGACGGTCTACACGGGCGACGCCTGGACCTCCCCTGCGCCCCGCCAGTACCGGCTCGGGGCGCTCCGCTGGCGGTCCGTCCAGGACGCGGCCTTCCAGGCCGACCTGCTCGACTCCGCGGAAGGGCGCGCCTTCCTCAAGGCCTACGCCCGCACGGTGCGCACCGACATCGAGGTGCGGTCGGGCTTCGAGGCCGTGATCTACACGAACGGCCGCCTGCGGTCGGTCGTCGGGATGGATCCCTTCAATCCCGCCTACTTCACGGGGGACGGCGACGTCTTCACCTTCACGCCGCGGTCCGACCTCACGTCGTACCGCACGGACTCCGTCGTCCTCGACCGGTCCCTCCCGGGATTCGCCGCGGCGGTCGCCGCCCTCGCGGCGCACGCGGACGGGCGGGACGACCGGCGGTTCGAGGAGGCGGCGGCCGCCTGCCTGCAGCTCCCCGAGGGGCTGCCGGCCTCCGTGGCCGAGGCCGCGCAGGCGGCGGCCGGGGAGGAGACCGACCCGTACCTCCGGGCGCTCGCGCTGCTGCGCTTCTTCTCGGAGGGATTCACGTACACGCTGTCGGCGCCGCTGCCGCCGGCGGGCGAGGACTTCGTCGCGGCCTTCCTCGCGGACCGGCGCGGCTACTGCCTCTACTACGCGACGGCCATGGCCGTGATGGCCCGCACGCTCGGGATCCCGTCCCGCCTCGTCGAGGGCTTCGCGCTGGCGCCGGAACCCGAGGGGGCCGCGGATGCCTACGTCGCCACGGGCCGCACGGCGCACGCCTGGTGCGAGCTGTACTTCCGGGGCGTCGGCTGGCTCGCCTTCGACCCGACGCCGCAGGTCGGCGACGGGACGCCGCTGCCGACGCC
>CAIXGU010000125.1 GCA_903919045.1 uncultured Eubacteriales bacterium
GCCCGCCACGGGCAGCTTCGGCATGTCGTGCGCCTGCGCCACGCACGCCACCTCGTTCACGACGAGGCGGAACCGCTCGCCCATGTCGACGAGCGAGGCGAGCACAGCCGGGCCGGCCGCACACTTGAAGGTCAGGCGCGCCGGGGGCTCGCGGCCGCCGATGCCGAGCGGCACGACGCGGATTGCGGGCGTCTCGGCGGCGATCGTCGGGCAGACCTCGAGCATGTGGGCGCCGAGCACCATCTCGTTGCCCGGCTCGAGGTGGTACGTGTAGTCCTCCATGAACGACGCGCCGCCCGCGCGGCCCGCGCCCATGGCCTTCAGCACGCGGACCATCGCGGCCGTCTTCCAGTCGCCCTCGCCCGCGAAGCCGTAGCCCTCGCGCATGAGGTCCTGCACCGCGAGGCCCGGGAGCTGGCGCAGCTGCTGCAGGTCCTGGAAGTTCGTGTGGAACGCCCCGAAGCCGCCGTCCGCGAGGAACCTCGCGAGCGCGACCTGCTCCCGCGCCTGGTAGCGGACCGCGGCGACATCGTCGGTGCGCATCGCGTAGCGCTCGGCGTAGCGGGCCATCTGCGCATCGACCTCGGCCTCGGTCACGCGCTCGACCTCGGCGATCACGTCCTCGACGCCGTAGTGGTCGACGGACCAGCCGAAGCGCAGGTGCGCCTCGACCTTGTCGCCCTCGGTCACCGCGACCTCGCGCATGTTGTCGGAGATGCGCAGGACGCGCAGCCGCCGCCCCTCGGCGACGCCCGCCGCGGCGCGCATCCAGGCGCCGATCCGGACGAGGACCGCGTCGTCGCGCCAGAAGCCGGACACGGCCTTGTGCGGCAGGCGCATGCGGCTCAGGATGAACCCGTGCTCGCGGTCGCCGTGCGCGGACTGGTGCAGGTTCATGTAGTCCATGTCGATCGCGTCCCACGGGATGTCCCGCAGGAACTGCGTGTTCAGGTGCAGCAGGGGCTTCGTGAGCAGCGACAGGCCGCGGATCCACATCTTCGACGGCGAGAACGTGTGCATCCAGGTGATCACGCCGGCGCAGGCCGCGTCGTTCTCCGCCGCGCGCACGGCCCGCTCGATGCCGTCCGAGTTGCGCAGCACGGGGACGGTCACGACGGTGCCCGGGAGGAGCGCCGATGCGTTGAAGAACGCGGCCATCTCCTGCGCGTGGGCGTCGACGGTGCGCAGCACGTCGTCGCCGTAGAGGTCCTGGCTTCCGACCAGGAAATGGAAGGTCAGCTTCTTCAGGTCGCCGAGGGCCATGGGGTGCCTCCTCCGCCCGGCGTCCGCCGGGTCATCCGCCTCCATGCTACCACGGGGGCCGGCTGGAAGGTCCGCATTCCGCACACGATTCGGCGGGCGATGTACGGAATCGTGACCTCAGCGTCGCGCGGGGCTTCGCGGCGCGGTCCGCGCGGTGCGTCTCGCCTCGCGCGGCGCCCGCGTCAGCGCTTCGGCTCGAGCGCCTCGGCCTTCGGCGCCTCGAACGGCCCCGACCACGAGGTCGGCGCTACGTACGCGGCGGCGTTCCCGAGGATGCGCCGCACGTTCGGGTCGTGGTAGGTCGGGTTGGTCTCGTGCCCCGGGCGGAAGTAGAAGACCTTGCCGCGCCCGCGCCATAAGACGCAGCCCGAGCGCATCACCTCGCCGCCCGCGAACCAGCTCAGGAACACGAGCTCGTCGGGCGCCGGGATGTCGAACGGCTCGCCGTACATCTCCTCCTCGGCGAGCTCGAAGTGCTCGGGCACGCCCGCGGCGATCGGGTGCCCCGGCTGCACCGTCCAGATCCGCTCGCGGTCGCCGTCGCGCCACTTGAGCGTGCACGACGTGCCCATCAGCAGGCGGAACGGCTTCGCGAAATGCGCGGAGTGCAGCGCGACGAGGCCCATCCCGCGGCGCACGTGGTCGGCGACCCGCTCGGCGGCATCGTCGGGCACGAGGTGGTGCGCCATGTGCCCCCACCACACGAGGACATCCGTGTCCGACAGGACCGCGTCGGACACGCCGCCGTCGGGGTCGTCGAGCGTCGCCGTGCGGATCTCCGCGCCGGCGAGCAGCGGGTGCTCGGCGAGCGCCCGGGCGATGCAGGCGTGGATGCCGTCGGGATAACGGGCGCGGACGGCGTCGTCGGTCTTCTCGTGGACGAATTCGTTCCAGACCAGGATGCGGAGCGGCATGGAATCCTCCTACGGCATGTTCTTCGGGTCGGCGTCGGGGGCGAAGGCGGAGCGGTCGCGGGCGCGGGCGCGGTAGGCGCCGGGGGTCATCCCCGTGCGGGCGCGGAAGAAGGCGTTGAAATGGTGGCGGCCGCCGAAGCCGCTCGTCTCCGCGACGGCGCCGACGGGCAGGTCGCCCTCGGCGAGCAGGCGGCACGCATGCTCCAGCCGGATGCGGGCGAGGCTCTCCCCGACGGACGTCCCCGTCGCGCGGCGGAACTGGCGCGCGAGGTGCCCCGGCGAGACGCCCGCGGCCGCGGCGGCCTCCGCGAGCCCGATCGGCCGGTCGTAGTTCTCGCGCAGGAAGCGCAGCGTGCGGCGCACGTGCACCGGCGTCCGCAGCCCGTCCTCGGCGGCCTCGGCCTCCTCGAACCGCCGCGCGAGGGCGAGCAGCAGCCCGACGAACTGCACCTCGAACTCGCCGCCCCAGGCCTCGGTGGCGGCGTCGTCGGCCGGCCGGTCGAGCAGGTCGATCACGGCGCGGATCCGCGCGTGCAGATCGCCCGCGTCGGCGAGGAACCGGGCGTCGCGGCGGGGCGAGAGGAAGCGGGCCATCACGGGCGACGCAGCGGCGGCAGCTCCGATCGGGAGCAGCGCGGCGCCGGGCTCGAACGCGAACTCGAGGTTCATCATGCGGCAGGGCGCGCCGGCCGTCACGTGCAGGCTGTGGGGCACGCCGGCGTCGAGCAGCACGAGCGAGCCGGTCTGGAGGCGGAACGAGCGGGCGCCGACGCGCACGGTGCACGCGCCCGACACGGCGAGCATGATCTCCGTGCGGTCGTGGCGGTGCGGGCTCATGGAGAAGCCGTCCCACACGCGGTAGTACCACGAGTCCACGCGGGGGCGGTAGGCACCCGCGCGGAGGCGTTCGTCGTACAGGCTGCGGACGTCCGGGGCCGGGTCCATGCGCGGTCCTCCTCGGTCCCATGGTAGCACGGAGCGCCGCGGTTCCGACACCCGGGAGGCTCCGGGTGGGGTAGAATCGAAGCAGGCCCCTCGATGGGTCGCGGAAAGGAAGGCGCCATGCGCAAGATCCGCTTCGACCTCTGGACCCCCGACGAATACGCCTACCCCGCGGCGGGCGGGTTCCTCCCGAACCTGCGGGGCTACCTGCACGAGGACGGCGCCGACCGCCCGGCGATGCTGGTCGTCCCGGGCGGCGCCTACTTCCTCACGAGCCCGACCGAGGCGCAGAACGTCGCGATGCGCTTCTTCGAGGCCGGCTTCCAGGCCTTCACCGTGATCTACTCGACGGCCACGGGCCGCCTGTTCGACGAGGAGACGACGCCCCTCGGGACGCAGCCGCTGCGGGACCTGTCGCGGGCCGTGCAGGCCGTGCGGCACCACGCCGGCGCCTGGTGCGTCCGGCCCGACCGCGTGGCTGTGTGCGGCTTCTCCGCCGGGGGCCACCTCGCCGGCTCGCTCGCGACGCGCCACCCGGAGGTCGACCCCGCCGACGCCGCCTTCCCGGGCGTCCCCAACCGGCCCGACGCGGTCGTCCTGTCCTACCCCGTGATCACGTCCGACCCGGCCTTCTGGCATGAGGGGTCGTTCCACGCGCTTCTCGGGAAGGACGCGTCCCCGGAGGCACGCGCCGCCGCCAGCCTCGAGACGCGCGTCGGGCCGCACGC
>CAIXGU010000126.1 GCA_903919045.1 uncultured Eubacteriales bacterium
CGCCTGCGCCGCCCCGACCGCGACGCCCGTCCCGACCGCCACCCCCGAGCCGACGAAGGCCGCGTTCCCCGTCACGGTGAAGGACGCCGCCGGCCACGACTTCACGCTCGCAGCCGCTCCGCAGAAAATCGTGTGCCTGCCGATCTGGGCGACCGAGATGCTGTTCGGCCTGGTCGACCCGGCGCGCATCGCCGGCATCTCCAAGTGGATCTCCGACCCGAACCTCTCGCCGATCGCCGAGGCCGCGAAGGCCGTCGAGACGCGCGTCGAGTCGAAGAAGCCCGAGGAGATCGTCGCCCTCCAGCCGGACCTCGTGGTCCTCGACGACTTCAACGACTTCGACGGGTCGCTCGCGACCACCCTGAAGGCCGCCGGCATCCCCGTCCTGACCCTGGAGTCGCCCACCTCGATCGAGAGCGCCGAGGCCGCGATCCCGGTCCTCGCCGCCGTCACCGGCGAATCCGCGAAGGGCGAGGCGATGCTGGCGGACATGAAGGCCAAGCTCGACGGCGTCGCGGCGAAGCTCGCCTCCGTCGCCGCCGCGGACCGCCTCACCGCGATGTACGCGTACGCCTCCTACAACGACCCGACGATGTTCTCCTCCTACGACGCCGGGACCCCGATCGGCGCGATCATCGCCGCCGCCGGGCTCGTGAACGTCTGCGACGCGCCGGCCTACAGCGACGTCAGCAAGGAGAAGGTCGTGAAGGATTGGAAGCCGCAGGTGCTCGTCGTCTCCTCGATCGTGTGGAAGACCGACTACAGCGGCACGACCGACGACGGCGGCGCCGCCGCCAAGGCCGCGATCCTGGCCGACGCCACGCTCGCCACCGTGCCCGCGGTCGTCGATTCCCGCATCTACGGGATCCCCGACAAGTTCATGGCCTCCACGTCGCAGTACATGGCCGACGCCGTCGTGCTGCTCGCGAAGGCCGCCTATCCCGACCTGTTCAAGTAGGAACCGGGCCATCCCTCCGGGAGGACCGCCATGCGCGAACGCCGCCCCCGCCCCGCCCCCGCCGGCCCGTCCGGCCGCCCCGCCCCGACCGCGCCGCGCCGCGTCCCCGTCGCCGTCCTCGCGGCGGTCGGGGGCGCGGCCGCGTTCGCCGCCGCCGTCCTCGCGACCGGCCTCGGCACCGTGACGGTCGCGCCGCTCGAGGTGCTGAAGGCGATCCTCGTCGGCCTCGGCCTCCTGCCGTCCTCCGCCGTCTCCGCGACCGACCTCGCGATCGTGCTCGGGATCCGCCTGCCGCGCGTCGCGATGGCCCTCGTCGCCGGCGCCGGGCTCGCCGTGTCGGGCACCGTGCTGCAGGGCGTCTTCCGCAACCCGCTCGCCGACCCCGGCGTCCTCGGCGTCGCCACCGGCGCGGGGCTCGGCGCCCTGCTCGCGATGATCACCGGCGCTTCGCGCGTCCTCGGGATGCTTGCCCTTCCCGCCTTCGCCTTCGTCGGGGCGCTCCTCGCCGTCGGCGCGATCCTCGGCGTCTCGTTCGCCGCGGGCGGGCAGGGGCGCGGCGAGACCGTCACCCTGATCCTCAGCGGCATGGCCGCCTCCGCGATCTTCGGCGCCCTGATCTCCCTCGCCGTCACGCTGTCCAACCAGTACCAGGTCACGAGCTACGTGTTCTGGACCATGGGCGGCCTCGCGAACCGGCGCTGGGAGCACGTGCTCGTCGCACTGCCCGTCGTCGCGATCGCGACCGTCTACATCCTCGTCCGCGCCCGCGACCTCGACATCCTGCTCCTCGGCGACGAGCAGGCCCGCTCGCTCGGCGTGCACCCCGTCTCCACCCGCGTCTCGCTCCTCGTCGCCGCGGCGCTCGCGACCGCCGCCGTCGTCGCCATGATCGGCCCGATCGGCTTCGTCGGCCTCATCGTCCCGCACATCCTGCGCCTGCTGATCGGCCCGGCGCACCGGCCGCTCGCCGTCGCGGGCCTCTTCGCGGGCGGGGTGTTCCTCCTCGTCTGCGACCTCGCCGTCCGCGTCGCGGCGCGCACCAGCGGCGGCGAGATCAGCGCAGGCGTCGTGACCGCCCTGATCGGCGGGCCGTACTTCCTGTTCCTCCTCGTGCGCTCCGGCAAGGGAAGGGGGGCGTTCCTATGAGCGACGACCGCCGCGGACCCGGCCTGGAGGCCGTGCCGTTCCACCGTCCCGAGCCCGAGGACGCCTCCGGTCGGCCGGCCGCCCCCGCGCTGCTCGACGCGCGCGGCGTGGGATTCTCCGTCGGCCGCGGCGCCGACGTCCTGCGCATCCTCCACGACGCCCGCCTGACCGCGCGCGGCCACGAGTTCGTGGGCGTCCTCGGACCGAACGGCTCGGGCAAGACGACGTTCCTCAAGCGCATCGCCGGACTGCTGCCGGGCGAGGGCGAGATCCGTCTCGACGGCCGCGACGCGCGGAGCCTCTCGGTCCGCGAGCGCAGCCGCCTCGTCGCCTTCCTCCACCAGGACACGCAGGTGCCTTTCTCGTTCACGGGGCGCGAGGTCGTGTCCATGGGCCGGCACCCGTTCGCGAACGGCCTGTCCGCGGCGGAGGGCGAAGCCGACCGGAAGGCGGTGCAGCGGGCCATCCAGGACGCCGGCTGCGACGAGTTCGCCGACAAGCCCGTGACGGCGCTGTCGGCCGGCGAGCGCCAGCGCGTCATGCTGGCCCGCGTCCTCGCGCAGGACACCCCGATCCTGCTCCTCGACGAGCCCACGGCGAACCTCGACGTCCTGCACGCCGAGGAGACGTTCGAGCTCCTGCGCCGCCTCGCGTCGCGGGGCCGCTGCGTCGTCGCCGTCCTGCACGACCTGCGCGCCGCCGCGAAGCACTGCACCCGCGTGTCGCTGATGCACCGCGGCACGATCGTGGCCGACGGCGACCCCGAGGACGTCCTCCACGAGGGCCACGTCGCCTTCGTCTACGGAGTCGCGGCGCGCACGTTCCGCAACCCCGCGGGGGAGTGGGATTATTACCTGCCATAGCGCCGTCCGCCTCCTGCGCCGCCGTCCGGATTGTGGTAGAATGGCGTCCTAAAATCACGCCCCGACGCCCGGACCGACGGAGCCCGGACGCCGCGGAAGGAGGTCCCGACCCGATGAAGCTCCTCGTCGCCCACCGCTCGTCCCTGGTCCGCAAGATCGCCTTCGGCGGCATCTTCGGCGCCCTGTCGTTCGTCGTGACCTTCCTGCTGCAGGTCCCCCTGAAGCTGATCAACCCGATGAGCAACGGCTACCTGAACCTCGGCGACAGCGTCGCCCTGCTCTCCGGCCTGCTGTCCACCTCGATCTACGTCCCGATCGGCGCCGCGATCGGCGCCGCGGTCTCCGACCTCGCGCTCGGCTGGGTCGCCTATTCGCCGTTCACGTTCGCGATCAAGCTCATGGAGGCGATGGCCGCCGGCATCCTGTTCCGGGCGATCGCGAAGCAGGTCGAGACGCAGCGCGGCAAGTCGCAGCGGCACGGCCTCGCTACGTTCCCGGCGCTCGTGCTCGCCTGCCTGTTCGGCGGGCTGATCATGGCCCTCGGCTACTTCGTCGCGGAGGCGACGTTCCTGAAGCTGCTCGACCCGACGCTCGGCCTCGCGGTCGCGTGGGCGGACCTCCCGATGAACGTCGCGCAGGGCGTGGCGGGCGCGTTCCTCGCGATCGTCCTGTACCCCGCCGTGAGCCGCGCCGCGACCGAGGAATAGAAGGGAACGGACGACGCCATGGACGACCGCCGCCCCGCCTCCGCCTACATCACCGTGATCGGCCGCGACCGCGTCGGCATCATCGCCGACGTGAGCCGCCTGCTCGCGGACGCGAACGTCAACATCCTGGATATCTCCCAGACCGTCCTGGGCGACTCGTTCACCATGATCATGGCCGTCGACCACGCGAAGGCGACGCTCGACATCAAGGCGCTCGCCGACCGGCTCGAGGCCCAGGGGCGCGGGATGGGCCTGTCGATCCTCGTGCAGCACGCGGGCATCTTCGACGCGATGCACCGCATCTAGGAGCGCGCGCATGCCGAAGGGCCGGTTCGAAGACTTCGAGATCCTCGAGACGATCCGGATGTTCCAGGAGGAGCATCTGGACGTCCGCACGATCACGCTCGGCATCTCGCTGGGCGACTGCGCCGCGACGAGCGCCGACGCGACGTGCCGCCGCATCTACGACAAGATCTGCGCGCGCGCCGAGCGTCTCGTGCAGGTCGGCGACGACATCTCCCGCGAGTACGGCGTCCCGATCATCAACAAGCGCGTCTCCGTGACCCCGATCTCCCAGGTCGCCGCCTCGTCCGGCGCCAAGGACTACGCCGTCTTCGCGCGCGCCCTCGAGCGCGCCGCGGACGCGGTCGGCGTGAACTTCATCGGCGGCTTCTCCGCGCTCGTGCACAAGGGCTTCACCGACAGCGACCACCGGCTCGTCGCCGCGATCCCGGAGGCGCTCGCGACCACCGAGAAGGTGTGCTCGTCCGTCAACGTCGCGACCACGCGCGCCGGCATCAACATGGACGCCGTCGCCCAGATGGGCCGCACGATCCTCGCGGCCGCCGAGCGGACGAAGGAGCGCGACGCGATCGGCTGCGCGAAGCTCGTCGTGTTCGCCAACGCGCCCGAGGACAACCCGTTCATGGCCGGCGCCTTCACCGGCGCGGGCGAGCCCGAGGTCGTCGTGAACGTGGGCGTCAGCGGCCCCGGCGTCGTGATGAGCGCCCTCGAGCGGCACCCCGACGCGGACTTCGGCGAGCTCGCCGACATCATCAAGCGCGCCGCGTTCAAGATCACGCGCGTCGGCCAGCTCGTCGCCCGCGAGGCCTCGAAGCGGCTCGGCGCCGAGTTCGGCATCCTCGACCTGTCGCTCGCCCCGACGCCCGCCGTGGGCGACTCGGTCGCGCGCATCCTCGAGTCGATGGGACTCGAGCGCACCGGCGCGTGGGGCACCACGGCCGCGCTCGCGATGCTCAACGACGCGGTGAAGAAGGGCGGCACGATGGCCTCCTCGTACGTGGGCGGCCTGTCCGGCGCGTTCATCCCGGTCAGCGAGGACGCGGGGATGGTCGAGGCCGTCGAGTGCGGCGCCCTGACGCTCGAGAAACTCGAGGCGATGACCTGCGTGTGCTCCGTCGGCATCGACATGGTCGCGATCCCCGGGGACGTCTCCGCCGCGACGATCTCCGCGATCATCGCGGACGAGATGGCCGTCGGCGTGTTCAACAACAAGACCACCGCCGTGCGCATCATCCCGGTGCCCGGCAAGGGCGCGGGCGACCGCGTGCACTTCGGCGGGCTCCTCGGATCCGCCCCGATCCTCGCCGTGAATCGGGCCGACGCCTCGCGCTTCATCGCGCGCGGCGGCCGCATCCCCGCGCCGATCCACAGCCTGAGGAACTGAACGCCGTGCTCCGCGGGAACGAATTCCACCGGGCCGTGGTCGACGTCTTCGAGGACGCCATGGGCATCCTGCCGCCCGAGGGGACGACGACCGACCGCGAGCGCCGGGAGATCGGCCACGCCGTGAAGGGGACCGGGCTGTCGAACCTCGAGAAGGCGATGGGCCGCGCCGCGCTCGCCGCCGTCGCGATGCTCCTCGGGGAGCGCGAGCGGTCGCGCGCCGAGGCCGCCGCCGCGCTCGAGGCCGCCCCGGAATCGTGGATGGCCCGCCTCGTCTCGCTGAAGTGGCGCTACACCTACGACGACCCCGCGGCCGCCGAGCCGCTCGCCTGGTCGATGTACCAGGAGAGCCAGCTCAGGCCGCGCCTGCTCCTCCGCTCCGCCTCGTCGGAGCGCGCCGCCCGCGTCGACGTCGCCGTCGGCCAGCAGTGGGCCGCGTACGTCCACCTCGAGTCCGTTTCCTACCTCGAGCCGCCGTCCGAAGAGGCGATCGACCGCGCCCGGACCTCGCTCGCGACCGCGGAGCGCCAGGACCTGCCGCCCGAGATGCCGGCGCGCCTGTCGTGCCTGATCCGCCTGAACCGCCTGCACGCCGACGGGAAGCACGACGAGGTCCTGCAGGTGATCGCCGACTGGGCCGCACGGTGCACGGAGGACCCCGACAAGGGCGACCCCGACGAATTCCTCTCCGAGCGCATCGAGGCGCTGACCGCCCTCGGCCGCATCGACGAGGCGATCGCCGACTGCCGCGTCCTCTACACGAGCCGCGACGACAGCCTCGACTACCTGCTCGAGGAGGCGCGCCTCCTCAAGGACAAGGAGGACTGGCAGGGCAGCTACGACGCGTGCGCGAAGTACGTGGCGAAGCGCCCGGACGACCCCGAGGGGTATGTCGCGCGCGCCAACGCCGCCTACAACCTCGGGAAGTACGAGGAGGTCGAGGCCGACGCGCGCAAGGCGCTTGCGCTCGATCCGGCCGCCGCCCAGGCCTGGCTCGCGCTGGGCTTCGCGAAGCTGCAGCTCAACGAGGCGGACGAGGCGCTCCCGATGTTCGAGCGCATCCTCGAGAAGGGACCCAATCCCGACGCGCTGCTCGGCAAGGGCAAGTGCCTCGCCATGGAGGACCGCTTCTTCGAGGCGATGGAGGTCTTCAACAAGGCCCGCGAGGCCGACCCGGAGAACCCGTCGGTCTACTACGAGATGGCCGACACGCTCTTCCTCATGGGGTACTTCGACGAGGCGACCCGCTACGCGACGAAGTGCCTGTCGCTCGACGCCCAGTTCGCGGGCGCCTACGTGGTGCTCGGCATGATCGCCTCGCGCATGCGGCAGGACGAGAAGGCCGACCGGCTGATCGACCTCGCGCTGCGCTACGACCCGACGAACCCGTTCGCCCTGAACGAGAAGGCCTTCAGCCTGCACAGCGAAGGCCGCGACGACGAGGCGATGGTGTGCGTCGACAAGGCGATCGCCGAATTCCCGACGTATTCCGACGCCTTCTGCACGAAGGGCATGATCCTCTACTACAAGAGCGATTTCTCCGAGGCGATGCGCATGTTCGACCAGGCGCTGCAGTACACGCCCGAGCACCTCGCCGCGATGACCGGCAAGGCCAACGTGCTCGTCCAGGAAGGCGCGTACGACGAGGCGATGCGCCTGTTCGACACCGTGCTGAAGCAGGAGCCCGCGTTCGCCGAGGCGCTCTCGGGGAAGGCGACGCTGCTGCGGCTGCTCGGGCTCGAGGACGAGGCGCGCGAGTACACGGAACGCGCGAACCGCGCGTACGACGACGGCGAGGACGAGGACGAGTAGGGGCGGGGAGGCGCGGCGGCGCCGTTCCGTCTACGACTGCGGCGGCGCCTTCGGCGGCTTCGGCGCGAACGCCGGCAGCAGGAGGCTCATCGTCCGGTCCATCGCGGCGACGAGATCGTACTCCCCCTCCCGGACGCACCAGTCGAAGATCCGCCCGCGGGCGACGAGGAACAGGTCGTCGACGATCTCGTCGGCGGTCCGCGTCGCGTCGAGCTCCCCCGCGGCCTGCCCTTCCTCGACGAGGCGCCGCAGCAACCGGATCATGAAGCGGCTGCGGTCGCTGAACTGCGGGCTGAGCCCGCGGTAGAGCACCCGGACGAATTCGATGCCGCTCCCGGCGTTGAAGGACGCGTAGTGGCGGAAGAAGCCCAGGATCCGGGCGGTCGCGCGCGGATCCGCGAGCTGCCGCGCGACGACTTCCTCGAAATGCCGGTCGCCCTTGCGGAAGATCTCGTGGATGATGTCCGCCTTGGAGGGGAAATGCGTGTAGAAGGCGCCGACGGAGACGCCGGCCGCCTTGCAGATCCCGCCGATCGTGGCGTTCTCGAACCCGTGGCGCTCGATCTCGCGGATCGCCGCGTCGTAGATGCGCGCGCGCGTTCCGGCCGCCTGCAGCTTGCGCTTCCCCGTCCTCGGTCTCGGCATGCTCCCGTCTCCCTTGTATCTTCAGGTCGGTCCGGATCATGGCAAGCCGGATCGGGTTCTGTATCTCCCATGAGCCATGTGGGAGAATGGGACCGTGCAGGTGGAGGGCGTAGCGGGTCTCCTTGGAGCAGGGCTCCGAAAGAAAGACTTACGCCCCATCTCCGCGGGCAGGACACGGATGAGCTGGATGA
>CAIXGU010000127.1 GCA_903919045.1 uncultured Eubacteriales bacterium
CCCGAAGCCGCGCCGCACCTCGCACGTCCAGGCCGTGCCGAACCTCCGCCCCGCCGCGACGCACGAGGCCGGCCGTACCGACGACGCGCCGCGACTCAAGGTGATCCCGCTCAGCGGCCTCTCCGAGATCGGCAAGAACATGACGGTCTACGAATACGGCAACGACATCATCATCGTCGACTGCGGCCTCGGCTTCCCCGAAGAGGACATGCCCGGCATCGACATCGTGATCCCGGACATGACCTACGTGATCCGCAACCGGGACCGCGTCCGCGGCATCTTCCTGACGCACGGCCACGAGGACCACATCGGCGGCCTCCCCTGGCTGATGAAGGAGATCCGGGCGCCGATCTACGGCACACCGCTCACGCTCGCCCTCGCGCGCATCAAGTTCGAGGACCGGCAGCTGCAGTCGAGCGTGAAGTTCATGACCGTCCAGGCCGGCGATTCGATCCGTGCCGGCGCGTTCTCCGTGGAGTTCATCCACGCGACGCACAGCATCGCGGACGCGACGACGCTCGCGATCCGCACGCCCGTCGGCACCGTGATCCACTCCGGCGACTTCAAGATCGACCACACCCCGATCGACGGCGGACCGCCGGACCTCGCCCGCCTCGCGGCGATCGGGTCCGAGGGCGTGCTCCTCCTGATGTGCGAGAGCACGAACGTCGAGAAGCGCGGCTACACGATGTCCGAGAGCAAGGTCGGGGAGACGTTCCTCGACCTGTTCCAGAACGCGTCGGGCCGGATCATCATCGCGACGTTCTCCTCGAACGTCCACCGCATGCAGCAGATCTTCACGGCCGCCGAGCGGTTCGGACGCAAGGTCGCGCTCGTCGGGCGCAGCATGGTCAAGGTCTTCGGCGCCGCCGATGAGCTGGGCTACATCAAGCGCAGCCCCGACACGCTGATCGACCTCGAGGACATCGACCGCTACGACCCGGAGAAGCTCGTGATCCTGTCGACCGGCAGCCAGGGCGAGCCGATGTCCGCGCTCACCCGGATGGCCTTCTCGGAGCACAAGAAGGTCGAGATCGTGCGCGGCGACACGGTGATCCTGTCGGCCAGCCCGATCCCCGGCAACGAGAAGGCGATCTACAAGGTCGTGAACGAGCTGTTCCGACGCGGCGCGGACGTGGTCTACGAGTCCCTCTCCGAGGTGCACGTGTCGGGCCACGCGTACCAGGAGGAGCTCAAACTCATGCACAGCCTGACGCGGCCGAAGTTCTTCGTGCCCGTCCACGGAGAGTACCGCCACCTGTCGCGCCACGCCCAGCTCGCGAACCGCATGGGCACGCCGTGGGAGCGGATCTTCCTGCTCGGCAACGGCGACGTGCTCGAGCTGTCCGCCGACGTCGCTCGGATCGCCGGGTACGTGCCGGCCGCCGACGTGCTGATCGACGGGTCGGGCTTCGGCGAGGCCGGCAACCGCGTGCTGCAGGACCGCAAGCTGCTCGCCGAGGACGGCGTGCTGTCGGTCTCGCTCGCGCTGGATGCGGACACGGGCGTGCTCGTGGCCGACCCCGACATCCAGGCGCGCGGTTTCGTCTACGAGGCCGAGGCGGAGCGCGTGATCGACGAGTCGCGCTCGCGGATCCTCACGTTCCTGCAGCGTGCGGCGGCGTCGAACAAGCCCGTCGCGGCGATGATCCGCACGGGCGCCCTGCGCGACCAGCTGCGGGACTTCCTGCACGAGCGCACGCAACGCCGCCCGATGGTGATCGTGAGCCTGATGGAAGTGGAGCGCTGAGGCTGTAGAGCCCTTCGAGGAAAAAGGAAGAAGGCCATCCGGGTTCCCCCGGGTGGCCTTCCGATCCGTCCCGCTGCGGGCGGGTCGGGTCTTCAGCGGAATATGCCTGTTCGCGTCCTGGACCTCAACAGCCCCTATTTGCACTGCATCGCGCTCTCGCTCCGTCTGCAGTGGCGGACGTCGCCCGCGCGAAAGGGCCTGC
>CAIXGU010000128.1 GCA_903919045.1 uncultured Eubacteriales bacterium
CCTTCGCCGGGTCGCGGGCCGCGACCCAGGTCTCGTCGCCCGCCCGCGCCGCCTCGACGGCGAGCATGCGGGCGACGCCGCCTGCGCCGACGACGAGGGCTCGCCCCGCCCCGAAGCGCAGTCCGGCGGCGGCGAGCGCGGCCCGGAAGCCCGTGCCGTCCGTGTTGTGCCCGACGAGCCGGCGGACGCCGCCTGCGGAGACCTCGACCCGCACCGTGTTCACCGCGCCGTACAGCGCCGCCGACGGGTCGATCGCGTCGAGGAACGGGAGGATGGCCTGCTTGTAGGGGATCGTGCAGTTCCAGCCGTCGAGCTCGTCCCGCAGGCGCACGGCCGTCTCGGCGAGCCGGTCGGGCGCGACGTCGCAGAGCGCGTAGCCGCCGGGGCGGCCGGCCTGCTTCAGGAAGTGCGCGTGGATCTCCGGCGAGAGGCTGTGGCCGAGCGGGTGCCCGATCAGGCCGAGCCGCAGCGGCGCCGCGTCGGCGGCGCGTCCGCGGACGGGGCCGTCCGGGGCGTCAGAGGCACTCATGGCCGGCCTCCTGCAGCGCCCGTCGCGCGTCGTTCCGCTGGACCTCGTCGACCCAGACGTGCAGCACGCCGCCCTCGTAGCCGCGGCTGTTCACGATGTTCATGTTGCGGATGCCGATGCCGTGCTCGGCCAGCGTGCCGGCGATGCGCGCCAGCGCGCCCGGCCGGTCGTCGATCTGCACGGCGAGCGTCGCGGCCGCCTCGAGCGCCCCGCGGGCCCCCGTCGCGAGCGCGTCGCGGAACGCGCGCCCCTCCTCGAAGAGGTGCGCGAGCGCCGGGCGGTCCGGTCCGGCGAGCCGCATGCGGAACTCGTCCAGCACGCGGATGTAGGCGTCGAGCGCCGGGATGAGCGTCGCGGAGCCGTCGGCGGAGATGCCCGCCCAGAGGTCGGGGCTCGCGGAGGCGATGCGCGTGAGGTCCTTGAATCCCCCCGCGGCGAGGCGCTTCGCCTGCTCCGGGTCGCGCAGGCGCTCCGCTTCGCGGGCCGCCGTCAGGGCGAGCGCGGAGGCGGCGACGTGCGGGAGGTGGCTCACGAGGCCGACGGTGCGGTCGTGCTCGAGGGCCGACATCCGCACGGGGATCGCCCCGATCGCCGCGACCAGCCGCGCGAGCGCGTCCGCGTCGTCCTCGGCGGAGGGCGGCGCGCCGTCGGGGACGACGACCACGTGGATCGCGTTCTCGAACAGGTCCGCGCGCGCGACGGCGTACCCGGTCCGTTCGGAGCCGGCCATGGGGTGCCCGCCGACGAACCGCATCCCGGCGGCCTCCGGCAGCGCCGCGACGGCGCGCATCACGGGCAGCTTGAGGCTGCCGACGTCGGTCACGATCCCGCCGCAGAAGCGCGCGACCCGCGCGGCGTGGCGCGGCGTCACGTCGACCGGGGTGCAGACGAACACGAAGCCGCACGGCGCGAAGAGCGAGAACGCGTCGTCCGCGCCGCCCTCCGTCCCGAACAGCCGCGCCTCGTCGAGCGTGCCGTCCGCGCGCGCCTGCGCGACCACGTCCGGCTTCCGGTCCACGCCCGCGATCCAGGCGTCCGGGAGCGCGCGGCGGAAGGCCTTCGCGAGCGAGCCGCCGATCAGGCCGAGCCCGACGACGCCGATGCGGAGCCTATCCGCCATGGCGGAACTCCCGTCCGCAGATCGGGGCCATCCCCGCGATGTCCCGGCACAGCTGGTCGAACTCCTCGAACGTGATCTGCTGCGCGGCGTCCGAGAGGGCCTTCTTGGGCTCGGGGTGCACCTCGACGATCAGGCCGTCGGCGCCCGCGGCGACCGAAGCCTTCGACAGCGGCGCCACGTACGCGGCCCTGCCGGCGGCGTGGCTCGGGTCGACGAACACGGGCAGGTGCGTGCGCGCCTTGAGGACCGGCACGGCGGCGATGTCGAGCGTGCTGCGCGTCGCGGTCTCGAACGTGCGGATGCCGCGCTCGCAGAGGATGACCTTGTAGTTGCCCTCGCTGAGCACGTATTCGGACGATTGGAGCCACTCCTCGATCGTCTCCGCGATGCCGCGCTTCAGGAGCACGGGCAGCCCCGAGCGGCCGACCTCCCGCAGCAGGCGGAAGTTCTGCGCGTTGCGCGCGCCGATCTGGACCATGTCGACGTAGCGGGCGGCCTCCGCGAGGTCGTTCTCGCTCGTGATCTCGCTGATCACCAGCAGCCTGTAGGCGTCCGCGGCCTGGCGCATCAGCTTCAGGCCCTCGGTCTCGAGTCCCTGGAACGCGTACGGGGACGTGCGCGGCTTGTAGGCGCCGCCCCGCAGGAACTTCGCGCCGGACGCCTTCACCGCCTTCGCAGAGGCCATGATCTGCGCCTCGCTCTCGACGGCGCACGGTCCGGCCATCATCACGAGCTCCTTCCCGCCCACGCGGCAGCCGGGGAACTCGAGGACGGTCCCCTCGGGCCGGAAGGTGCGGCTCGCGAGCTTGTAGGACTCGGCGATCGGGACGATCTTGTCGACGCCGGACAGCGCCTCGAGCGGCGTGCCGACCAGCAGGGTCTTGTCGCCGACCACGCCGATGATCGTGACCTGCGTGCCTTCGGAGAAATGCGTCTTCAGGCCCTTCGACTCGATGAGGTCCACGATCTCGCGGACCTCGGCCTTCGTTGCGCCGGGACGGACGACGATCACCATGGCGGGTTCCTCCTCGGGATCGGAGCGGGATGGGTGAAAACGCGCCCGCCCCCCGTCGGCTGCGGAGGACGGGCACGGCCGTTCCGATTTCGTCCCATTCTGCACCCGCCCGGGCGCTTCGTCAATCGCGGGCGGGCTATTTCGCCGGCTTGCGCGGCGCTCCGTCCGGATTCGTTCTCTTTTCTGGCCGGCACATCCGCAGGAACGTCTCCTGGTTCAGGCTGAACGGCAGCGCGTCGTCCGGCGCCACGAGGCCCTCGTTCACGAGGTCCGCGAGGCTCATGTCCATCGTCCGCATGCCGGCCGCGGCGTTCATCTGCAGCACGGAATCGATCTGCGGCGTCTTGCTCTCGCGGATCATGTTGCGCACCGCCGGGTTCACGAGCATCACCTCGAACGCGGGGACGCGGCGGCCGTCCGTCGACGGCAGCAGCTGCTGCGACACGACGGCCTGCAGGACGGTCGACAGCTGGATGCGCACCTGCTGCTGCTGGTTCGGCGGGAAGACGTCGACGATGCGGTCGATGGTCATCGCGGTGCCGACCGTGTGCAGCGTCGAGAGCACGAGGTGCCCCGTCTCGGCCGCGGTGAGGGCGATCGAGATCGTCTCGAGGTCGCGCATCTCGCCGATCAGGATCACGTCCGGCGATTCGCGCAGGGAGGCGCGCAGGCCCTCCGCGTAGCTGCGGGTGTCGCCGCCGATCTCGCGCTGGTTGACGATGCTGCGGTTGTGCCGGTGCAGGATCTCGATCGGGTCCTCGAGCGTCAGCACATGGCATTCGCGGTTCCGGTTGATCCGGTCGATCAGCGTCGCGAGCGTCGTCGTCTTGCCGCTGCCCGCGGGCCCGGTCACGAGCACGAGGCCCTTCGTGCGCGCCGCGAGGTCGAGCACGGCGGGCGGGATGCGCAGTTCCTCGGGCGTGGGCAGGCGCGAATAGATGCGGCGGATCGAGATCGCGACCGAGCCGCGCTGCAGGAAGACGTTGACGCGGAAGCGCCCGACCTCGGGCAGGGAGAGGGAGAAATCGCGCTCGCCCGCGGACCCCTCCTGGACGAGCTCGTCGCGCTTGATGTTCAGCTCGGCGGCCATGTAGGCCGTGTCCTCGGGCTTCAGCGGTTCGCCGGGCAGGCGCCGGAGCTGGCCCTCGACCTTGAGCACGGGCGGGACGCCGACGGTGATGAAGATGTCGGAGGCCTGCTGGCGGGCGCTCTCGGCCATGATCTCGAGCAGCGATCTCATGATTCCCCTCCCCAGATGTCGCCGGGATTCTCGTCGTACGCGAAGGGCTTCTGCCACTGCCGCCAGGAGACGATGCGGCAGAACCGGTCCGGGATCGGTCCGTCCGAGAAGCCGACCCGGAGCTCCATGCGCACGTACTGCCCGCCGGGCCGCCCGATGAGCGCCCGCACCGTGAGGCCGTCCGCGTCCCGCAGGACCGCGCCGCCCTCTTCCGGGACCCGCAGGGCCATCGCCGTCTCGGCGAGGTCCGGGTACGCCCCGGCCGCGGAGACCGAACCGGCCTCGCCTGCCGCCGCGGCGAGCGAGGACTCGACGTCCGCGAGGAAGGACACGGCCTGCGCATCGACGGAGTAGTAGGCGGTCGTCCAGTCGGCGTGCCGCTTCGCGAGCTTGTAGCCGGAGTAGGACGAGACCAGCGCGAGGACGCCGAACACGGCGAGCAGCACCGTCACCAGGACCACGACCGCGGACGCGCTGCCGCGCCGCGAGCGGACCGTCCGCGCCCGGACCGGCCGCGCCGACCGGCTCATCGGGCGGCTCCCGGCCCGTCGTACCGGACCGACGTCAGCTCGTACAGGGCGGTCGAGCCTCCCATGCGCCAGAAGGAGACCCGGATCGCATACGCGTCGTCGACGCCGGGCGCCTCGCCGAGCGGCCGGACGCCGGTGTCGACCTCCAGGCGGTAGGCGGCGGACGCCTTGTCCACCGGCGACAGGAGCGCGTCGAGATAGCCGATGGCGAAGTAGCCGTTCGCGCCCGGCACGATCCGCGCCCCGTCGAGCATCGGGAGGCCGTCCGGATCCAGCGGGTCGGACGCGGCCTTCCACGTCTCGACGGCCGACGTGCACGCCGAGACGGCGCGGTCGAGGTCCGAGGCCTTCGTGGCCAGCCGGTCGGCGGAGAGGAACAGCTGCACGAGGAACACGCCCGCCGCCGCGAGGATCGCGATCGACATCGCGAGCTCGGCCAGCGTGAAGCCCTTGCGGCTCCTCGCCCCGGAGGCGGTCCGCCGCGGGGTCACGGCTCCGCCTCCCCGCCCGAGCGCAGGGTCACGACCGACGAGAGGACCGTGCCGTCGCCGGCCGTCGCCTCGATCAGGATCCTGTCTCCGTCGCGGGACAGCCGCAGGGATTCGATCGCGGCGACCTCGGACGCCTGTTCCGCCGACCGTTCGGCGCCCTGGAGCGCCAGCAGCTCGCGCAGGCTCCCGTCCTTCCAGAAGACCACGGTCTCGTAGACGTCGCCGCCGGACTCGTCGGTGAGGAACAGCGCCGCGCCCGGCCCGAACGGGTTCGCGCCGAGGCGCACCGCGCCCGCGGCGTCGTGGCGCCGGATCTGGACCTCGAGGAAGGAGACCGCGACGCGCAGGCGGGCATCCCGGTCCTTGCGGTCGATGAGCTTGGCATACGCGCCGCTCCCGGCGGCCGCGAACGAGAAGACGAGCAGCCCCAGCACCAGCAGGAGCGTCATGTAGAGGACGAACTCCGCGTTCGCCCGGCCCGACCGCCGACCGCTCATCGCTCCGTCACCTCCACGATCGGGAGGAGGTTCGCGCCCGGCACCTCGTAGAGGAAGACGAAGCGCGTCCGGTCGAGCAGCAGCCCGTAGTTCGTCTCGAGATAGGCCAGGTCCGGCGGGTACGCGCCCTCGAGGGCGTAGCACTGCATCACCGCGCCTTGGATCGCCCGCTCGACCGACGCCGTCGACAGCGTGGACGTGCGGCCGGAGAACCGGACGAGGGCGACCGCGACGACGACGACGAGCACCGCGGCCGCGGCGATCGTGATCCACCGCGCGACGCTCCCGAAATCCCGCTCCCGTCCGATGCGGTTCATCGTCCGGACGGCCTCAGCCGATCGAGGTCATGATGCCGATCAGCGGCAGCAGGACCGACAGGAGGATCGTCCCGACGACCAGCGACAGCAGGGTCACGAGCAGCGGCTCGACGATCCCGGTGATCCGGCGCAGGCTCGCGTCGACCTCCTCCTCGTAGAGGCGGGAGACGCGGCGCATCACGCCGTCGAGCTCGCCCGTGCGGTTGCCGAGCGAGAGCATGTGCACGAACAGCGGCGGGAAGATTCCGGTGCCGCCGAGGGCCTCGAACGGGTCCCCGCCGGCCGCGACGATCCTCCGGCAGGCCTCGAGCCGGTCCGCGACGACCTGGTTCCCGACGACGCTCTCCGACAGGCGGATCGACTCCTCGAGGCTGCACCCGCTGCCCAGCAGATAGCCCATCGCGAGGCTGAAGCGCGCCGCGTGCAGGCGTTTGTAGAGGCCCGCGAGGAAGGGCGTCCCCAGACGGACGGCGTCCGCCGAGCGGCGGAACCGCGGCAGGCGGAAGAACAGGACGAGCGCCGCGACGACGGCGGCGAGGATCGGCAGCCAGATCCAGACGGTCCGGACGAGCCCGTCGCCCAGGTCGAGCAGGAAGGCCGAGAACCCCGGCAGCTCGCCGCCGAGCGAGGCGAGGATGTCGCGGAAGACCGGAAGCACCTCGACCACGAGCATGACGACGATCGCGGCCATCATCGCGAGCAGGACGACCGGGTAGACCAGCGCGCCGCGCAGGCGCTTCCGGATCCGGTCGTCCTTCTCGAAGTAGTCGGAGAGGTTCTCGAGGACCTTGTCGAGGTTGCCGGTGTATTCGCCGACCTTGACCATGTCGATCGCGTAGCCGGGGAATCCTCCGATCGAGGCCATCGCGGCGGAAAGCGCCTGCCGGTCCGCGACGCCGGCGGCGAGACGCTCGAGCGTCGCCTGCGCGCGGCGGTCGGACGTGCTGGCGGCGACCATCGAGAGGCCCTCGCCGAGCGGGATCCCCGCGCGGAGCACCAGCGCGGCCTGCCCGCACATCCAGGACAGGTCCGACGACGGCAGGGGTCGGACGGATTTCGGATCGCGGTCCATGCGAACGCTCCTTCCAGCCCCGCGTCGGTCGCGGGCGGCGGGTACGCCCCCATTATACCGCAGGGGCGCCGTCCCGCGGGCGTCAGGTCCCCTCGAGCCGGGCCCGCACGATCAGGCGCTGCGTCGGCCCGAACAGCGGGTACGAGCAGCTGATCAGCGTCATTCCGTAATCGACGCCTTCGATGGGTCGCATCACCCACTTCGCGTCCGCGTCCACGATGAACGAGTCGTACACGACATAGACGTAGGCATGCGCGCCGTCCGTGTATTCCACCTTGTCGCCCGGCTTCAGCCGGTCGAGGTTGGAGAACGGGTGCGAGGCCGCGCCGCGCCGGTGTCCGGCGAGCGTCGCATTGCCCTTCTGGCCCGGCATCGCCGTCGAGATGACGTGGCCGACGCCGTAGCGGAGCTCGGTCGCGCTGGTCCCCTGGAGGACGGGCACGGTCAGGTTCATCCGGGCGATCTTCAAGGTCCCGAGGTATTTCAGGCCGGGGGTCGGCGTGGCCTTCGGCGGGCTCGTCGGTCCCGGCGTGGGGGTCGGCGTCGCGGTGACGCCCGGCGCGAGCGTCGGAGACGGCGTCGAGGTCGCGGCCGGTACCGAGGGAGTGGCCGGCTCGGTGGGCGCGGCGGACGCGGAAAGCTCGTAGGACCGCATCTGTTCCGCGAAGGCGGCCTCGGCGGCCTGGATGTCGAAGTAGTTCACGATCTGCGTGATGCCCGTCGCGAGCAGGATCGCCGCGCCGACCAGGATCGCCGCGTTCGACGTGAGCCGGCGGCGCCGGCCGGGGGGCGCCTGGCCGGGCTGGCCCTCTTCCTGCGGCAGGGTCGGGATCGGGTTCGTTGCGTTGGTCTTCTTCACGGTCGCGCTTCCTTCGGGGCGAATCAAAGGCCCCCCGAGGTCATCGGGGGGCCTTCGGTCCGATCAGCCGCTGCCTATCGGTCGTTCTTGCGCCGCTTCAGCATCAGTCCGCCAGCGACGAGGCCGGTGCCGAGCAGGTACAGGAGGTTCGTGTCGACGCCGCCGGTCTTCGGGACGTCCTCTTCGGTGATGTCAGCCGTCACGGACGTCTCCGGGATGTCTTCCGTAGGAAGCTGCTCGGTGATCGTCGGGGTCGGCGAGTCCTCAGGCGTCGGGGTCGCGCTCGGCTCAGGCGTCGGGGTCGCGCTCGGCTCAGGCGTCGGGGTCGCGCTCGGCTCAGGCGTCGGGGTCGCGCTCGGCTCAGGCGTCGGGGTCGCGCTCGGCTC
>CAIXGU010000129.1 GCA_903919045.1 uncultured Eubacteriales bacterium
CCCGCGAGGGGTCCCTGCCGCCCGCCTGGGCCATCTCGGGCTTCCCGCCGCCGCCGCCGCCGGCCGCCTTCGCGGCCTCCCGCAGCACGTTCCCGGCGTGCGCTCCCTTCGCGACGGCCTCGGGCGACGCCATCGCGACGAACAGCACCTTGCCGTCGGCCACGGCCGCGAGCACGACCAGGGACGGGGCCGTCCGCCGGAGGAGCTCGTCGGCCACGACGCGCAGCGCGTCGGCGTCGTGCGCTTCCGCGCGGGCCGCGAGGACCTTCACGCCCGCGACGTCGACCGCCTGGTCCGCGAGGGATCCGGCGTGGTGCGACGCGAGCTTCGCCGTCATCTCCTCGATGCGGCGCTCCAGGGCCTTCGTCTCCTCCTGCGCCTGCTGGGCGCGGCGGAGCAGCTCGGCCGGGTTCGCCTTCAGGACCGAGGCGACGTCCCGGATCGTCCGGCGGTCGGCCTCGTCGGTCTCCATCGCCCCCTCGCCGGTCACGGCCTCGAGGCGGCGGACGCCGGCCGCGACGCCGGTCTCGGACAGGATGCGGAACAGGCAGGCCTCCGACGTGCGCCCGAGGTGCGTGCCGCCGCACAGCTCCTTGCTGTAGTCGCCGGCGGACACGACGCGCACGGCGTCGCCGTACTTCTCGTCGAAGAGGGCCGTGGCGCCGCTGCGCCGGGCCTCGTCGAGCGTCATCTCCTCCGTCGTCACCGCGTATCCGGCGAGGATCGCGCGGTTCACGCGGCGCTCGACCTCCTCCTTCTCCTCCGGGCCCATCGGCTGGAAGTGCGCGAAGTCGAAGCGCAGGCGGTCGGGGGTCACGAGCGAGCCGGACTGCTGGACGTGCGACCCGAGGACGTCGCGCAGGGCGCGGTGCAGCAGGTGCGTCGCCGTGTGGTTCCGGGCGATCGCGGCGCGGCGCGCGGCGTCGACGGAGAGCCGGACGCGGTCGCCCATCGCGACCGAGCCCTCGGTCACCCGCAGGGTGTGGAGCACCTTGCCGTCCGGGGTCTTCCGCGTGTCCTCCACGACGCCGGCGAAGCCGGGGGCGTGCGCGGCGCCGGTGTCGCCGACCTGGCCGCCGGATTCCGCATAGAAGGGCGTCTCGTCGAAGACCGCGGCCACGCGGTCGCCGGCGGAGGCCTGCTCGGCGACGGACGGCGGCTCGCCGCCCTCTCCGGGCTTCACGAGGAAAACGGCCGTCGCTTCGAGCGTCAGGACGTCGTAGCCGCGGAACGCCGTGCGGAAGCCCGGCGCGAGCCCCGCCGGCAGGGCGTCGCCGCCCCACGCGGAGCCGCCTTTCTCCTTCAGCGCCTCGCGCGCCTTGCGCTTCTGCTCGGCCATCTCCGCGCGGAACCCGTCCTCGTCGACGCCGAAGCCGTTCTCGGCCGCGATCTCGCGGGTCAGGTCGAGTGGGAAGCCGTAGGTGTCGTGGAGGCGGAAGACGTCGGCGCCGCCGAGCGTCTTCGCCCCGCGCGCCCGCGCTTCGTCCATCTCCTGGCCGAGGAGGGCGAGCCCCTGGCTCACGGTCTCGGCGAAGCGCTCCTCCTCCACGCGCAGGACGCGCTGCAGGTAGTCCTTCTTCACGGCGAGCTCCGGATAGGCCTGCGCGCTTTCGGCGACGACCACCGCGGCGATCTCGTGCAGGAAGGTGCCCTCGACGCCGAGCAGGCGCCCGAAGCGCGCGGCCCGCCGGATCAGGCGGCGCAGGACGTAGCCGCGGCCCTCGTTCGACGGGATGATGCCGTCGGAGATCATCATGGAGGTGCTGCGGACGTGGTCCGTGATCACGCGGATCGCGACGTCGGTCTTCGCGTCCGCGCCGTAACGCGTGGCCGTGCGGGCGCAGACGGCGTCGAGGATCGCGCGGATCGTGTCGACCTCGAACAGGTTGTCGACGCCTTGCAGGATGCAGGCCAGGCGCTCGAGGCCCATGCCGGTGTCGATGTTCTTCTTCGCGAGCGGCGTGTAGGAGCCGTCCTCCTCCTTGTTGAACTGGGTGAAGACGAGGTTCCAGAACTCGACGAAGCGGTCGCAATCGCAGCCCGGCGCGCAGTCCGGGGCGCCGCAGCCCTTCTCGGGCCCGCGGTCGAAGTAGATCTCGGAGCAGGGACCGCAGGGGCCGGTGCCGTGCTCCCAGAAATTGTCGGCCTTCCCGAGGCGGGAGAGGTGGTCCTTCGCGATGCCGACCTCGTCCGCCCAGATGCCGTAGGCCTCGTCGTCCTCCAGGTACACGGTCGCGTGGAGGCGGTCGACGGGCAGGGCCATCGTCTTCGTGCAGAACTCCCACGCCCAGGCGATCGCCTCGCGCTTGAAGTAGTCGCCGAAGGAGAAGTTGCCGAGCATCTCGAAGTAGGTGCCGTGCCGGGCGGTCTTCCCGACGCGCTCGATGTCGGGCGTGCGGATGCACTTCTGGCAGGTGGCGATGCGGAGCCGCGGCGGGACCTCGGCGCCCGTGAAATAAGGCTTCAGCGGGGTCATCCCGGCGTTGATCAGCAGGATCGACGGGTCGTTCCGCGGGACGAGCGGGAAGCTCGGCAGGCGGAGGTGGTCCTTCGATTCGAAGAAGGACAGGTATTCCTCGCGGATGCGGTTCAGGCCCATGGTCTGCATGGCGGCGTCTCCTTCTACGGGTTCCCCCCGGCTACTGCGGATTATACGGCACGCATCCCCGACCGGCAACGGAATCGTCGTTCCAAGGCGCCTCCCCTGTGGTATGATGGTGCGGCTACATGACGCATCCGAGGCCGTATCCGGACCCTTCCGGACCAGCCTTGCATTTCCCGGGAGGACGGAATGGCGCCGAGCCCCGATCCACAGGCGAGGTTCCTGCTGTCGCGCGACGGGCTCGCCGCTTCGCTCGGGATCCTCGTCCCCGAGGTCCTCCTCCCCCGCCCGGGACTCGACCTTTCCCGCTGGGCGGTCGTCGCCTGCGACCAGTACACCGCGGAGCCCGCCTACTGGGACGCCGTCGAGTCCCTCGTCGGCGAGGTCCCCTCGACGCTGCGCCTCGTCCTTCCCGAGATCCGGCTCGAGCGCGAGGGACCCGAGGAGGTCGAGCGCCGGATCGAAGGGATCGGACGGAGCATGGAGGCCTACCTCGCGGACGGCGTCCTGCGGAGCGCCGGGACCTGCGCGGTCCTCGTCGAGCGGAGCACGCCGCTGCATCCCTCCCGATGGGGGCTCGTCCTCGCGGTCGACCTCGAGCGGTACGATTTCGCACCCGGCAGCCGCGCGCTCGTGCGGGCGACCGAAGGCACGGTCCTCTCCCGCCTCCCGCCGCGCGCCCGGATCCGCCGCGACGCCCCCCTCGAGCTCCCGCACGTCCAGCTCCTCTTCGACGACCCCGCGCGGTCCGTGATCCCGCCGCTCGCAGCGCTCGCGGCGGCCGGGCGCCTCGAGCCGCTCTACGACGCCGACCTCATGATGGGCGGAGGGGCCGTCCGCGGCTATCGCGTCGACGGCGCCTCGCCGGAGCTCCGCGAGGCGCTCCGCGCCCTGTCCCGGCTCCGCAGCCTCTCCGAGGACGGCCTGCTGTTCGCCGTCGGGGACGGGAACCATTCGCTCGCGGCCGCGAAGCGGCACTGGGAATCGGTCCGGGAGGGGCTTCCCTCCGGCTCCGACCCGACGGCGCACCCGGCGCGGTACGCCCTCGTCGAGGCCGTCGACCTGAACGACCCCGGGCTCGAATTCGAGCCGATCCACCGGATCGTCTACGGCGTGGGGCTCGACGAGCTCGAGAAGGCCGCGCTCGATCGGTTCGCGGGACAGGGTCCGGTCGTGCGCGGATTCGACGACGCCGACCAGGCCGTGCGCTTCGCCCGGGGCTGCGACCCGGCGACCCACCCGGTCCCGATGCTCGCAGGAGGCCGCGGCGCGGTCCTTCTGCTCGACCGGCCCGCCGCGTCGCTCGCCGTCGCTTCCGTGCAGGGATTCCTCGACGCCCTTGCCGCCGAACGCCCCTTCCGGATCGATTACATCCACGGGGAGGACGTCGTGCTGCGCCTGTCGCGCGAGGAAGGGACGGCCCTGCTGCTCCCGCCGATCGCGAAGGCCTCCCTCTTCCCCCGCATCGCCTCGGAAGGCATCCTGCCCCGCAAGGCCTTCTCCATGGGGGAATCCTTCGAGAAGCGCTACTACATGGAGTCCCGCCGGATCCGCTGAGGAAGCGGGTTCCGTCGGGCCGTTCGCCGCTGAAGGAGGACCGATGCGCGAACCGGACCGGAACGGAAGGAAGGCATGCGTCGTCGGGGCCGGGTTGACCGGCCTCGTCGCGGCGCATTCCCTTTCCCGGTCGGGTTACGCCGTGACCGTGCTCGAGAGCGAGCTCCGTCCGGGCGGCATGCTGTCCACCTTCCGGATCGGCTGGGAGGACCTCGAGCGGATCCCGCACAGGATCGGGCCGGGCGACCGCGCCGTCCTCGGCCTCTACGAGGACCTCGGGCTCGCGGGTCAGGTCGAATGGTACCACCCGTACTCCTCGGTCTATCTGCACGGCGCTCACCACGCCCTCGCCCGGCCCTCGGACGCGCTCCGGATCCGGAACGTGCCGCTGGGCGCGCGCCTGAGGGCGGCGGCGTCCGCCGCCGTGCGCGGTCTCCCGCCGGGGCGGTGCGAAGAATCCCTGCGCGCCCTCAGCGGCGGGGACGCGCTGCCGGAGGAGTGGCGCACCGCGTGCCGCACCCGGGCCGCGTCCGGGCCGCGGACGCGCGACGAGGCGGGGTATCCGGCCGGCGGCTTCGCCGTCCTCGTCCGGATGCTCGTGAAGGAGATCGAGGCCCGGGGGGGCGAGGTGCGCTGCGGCTGCACCGTGACCGACATCCGCCCGTCCGGCGGCGGCTTCCGACTGGATTGCATCCTCGAGGACTGCACCTCCTACGCCTTCGACGCGGACCAGGTCGTCGCGACCGTCTCGGGACGGCGCTTCGCGGAGATGGGCGCGGGGGCGGGGCTGCCGGAGCCCGTCCTCGAGCGCCTGCGCGCGACGCGCGACCTCGGGCACATGAGCCTCGCGCTGCGCCTGAAGGCGCCGCTGTCGCCCTTCCACCGGACGCTCGTCCCCGCGGGTTCCGCCTTCCGCCTGGTGACCGAGCACTCCGGTCTCGTCGGCCTCCGGCGCTACGGCGGCCACATCGTCTACCTCTCGCGCGACGTGGACACGGCCGACCCGATCTGGACGCAATCGGACGGCGAGGTCTTCCGGCTGTTCTTCCGAAGCCTGACCGAGATGCATCCGGCGCTGCTGAGGTCCGACGTGAAGGATTGGCGCCTCACCCGGATCCGCTACGCCTGCCCGACGGACTGCGCGTTCCGGGGCGCCGGACCGGCCTTCGAGACGGGATGCCCCGGCCTCTTCCTCGCGGAGCTCCCGCGGTCCCTGCCGGAGGAGCATTCGCTCGACCGTTCGATCCGCGCCGGCTTCGAGGCGGCGGAACGCGTCCGCCGAGAGCCTTCCCCCACCGCCGACGGAACGGCCGTCCCGG
>CAIXGU010000130.1 GCA_903919045.1 uncultured Eubacteriales bacterium
CGCGCGCAGTGCGCCGAGGACGCCTCCGGAACGGTCGCCGTTCCCGGCGGCCTCCCCGCGATGATGGCGGAACTGTCCGCCGATTATGCGCGGCTCGCGCGGGACTACCCGGCGCTCGAGGGTCCCCGGATCCGCCCGAAACCCGTCCTGCTGTCGCATATCTGGTCGTACACCGGCATCGTGGGCATGTACTTCCCGTTCTTCGTCGAAGCGAACGTGAACGTCGACGTGCCCCAGTACACGATCCCGGCCTCCGCGGCCCACGAATACGCGCATGCTCTCGGCTTCGCGCGGGAGGACGAGGCGAACTTCATCGCCTTCCTCGCCTGCCTGCGCTCCCCGTCGCCCGAAGTGCGCTACTCCGGCGCCGAACTCGCCTTCGTGAACTGCTGGGGCGCACTGGCCGGCAAGGACGAGAAGGCCGCCGCACGCATCGGCGCGGGCGTCTCCGCGGCCATGCGGCGCGACTTCGCGGCGTCCGGCGCCTATTGGAAGCAGTTCGAGGGCCCCGTCCGCGAGGCCTCCACGAAGACGAACGACGCATATCTCAAGGCGAACGACCAGACCGACGGCGTCTTCAGCTATGGGCGCATGGTCGACCTCGTGCTCGCCTACGACGCGGCGTACCCGACGGAGGCGCCTTGACCCTCCGTGTCCGGCTCGACGGCCACGCCCTCGCCGGACCCGTCGCGGACGTCCTTCGGCTGTTCGCGCGCCGCCCGGGCGCCGTCCGGACCGCATCGGACGGGCGTGAAGTCATAGGGATGTCCGAACAGGAGGACAGCGAATCGTCCGAATTCTGCAGCGAAATCCGCCGGGACGGAGACGGGTGGACGGTCCGCACGACCGACGCATCGGCGGGCCGGTCGCGCTCGGAGCGATTCGCCGGGAGTTCCGCACAGGAGTCGCCGCCGGTGGCCGTGCGCCGCGCCGTGAAGCGGCAGCTCTTCATCCTCCTGTCCGACCGGACCGGGATCCGGCCGCCCTGGGGATCCCTCACGGGCATCCGGCCGACCCTCCTCGCGGAAGAGGCGCTGGCGAAGGGACTCGACGCCCGCGCAGCCGCAGAGGAGCTCGCGGACCTCTACGGCGTTCGGCCGGAGAAGGCCGCGCTCGCCGTGCGCGTCGCCCTCGCCGAGGCGGAGGCGCTCGACCGCGTCCCGGAGGACCGCCCGTTCGTCTACGTGTCCGTCCCATTCTGCACGACCCGCTGCGCGTACTGCTCGTTCCCGTCGGGAACGGTCGCCCGCTTCGGGAGCCGGATGCCCGCCTACCTGGACGCGCTCCTCGCGGAGGCGGCGCGCGCCGGCGCCCGGCTCGCCGCGGAGGGGAGGGTGGCGGCCGGCTTCTATGTGGGGGGCGGCACGCCGGCGGTCCTGTCCGCCGAAGCGATCGCCGGCCTCCTCCGGGGGCTGCGGGAGCGCATTCCCTTCCGACCGGGCTTCGAGGGCACGTTCGAGGCGGGGCGGTGCGACGACCTCGACGAGGCGAAGATCGCGGCGATCGCGGACGGCGGTTGCGGCCGGCTCTGCCTCAACCCGCAGAGCACCGATCCCGGGACCCTCGCGCGCATCGGCCGGCCGGATGCCGGCCCGCTCCTCGCCCGGTGGACCGCGGCGGCCCGCCGCGCCGGGATCGGAACGGTCTCGATGGACCTGATCGCCGGACTGCCGTCGGATGCGGAGGATGGGTTCCACCGATCCCTCGGAGACGTCCTCGCGCTGCGTCCGGAGAACGTCACCGTGCATGCCCTGTCGCGCAAGCGCGGCGCGGACCTCGCGGCGGCGCACGAAGCGCCCGATCCCTACGATGGAACGGCCGGACGGATGGCGGACGCCGCGGCGCGGCGCCTGGCGGAGGCCGGCTATGCGCCCTGCCACCTCTACCGCCAGAAGGACGCCGCCGGCGGGCTCGAGAACGTCGGCTGGACCCTCCCGGGATCCGCCTGCCTCTACAACGTGGCCATGATGTCCGACCGCCGGCCGGTGATCGGGCTCGGGGCGGGCGCGACCTCGAAGGAGCTCCTCCCGGGCCGCCGCGGCGTCGTCCGGACCTACGGACCCACGGACCCCGAAGCCTATCTCGCGCGGATTGCACGGGGAGGGGCGGATGGCTAGGAAGGGCGCATGATCCCGCTGCCGTTCCCGATCCTGCCAGGCGCCGGGGAGGCGGCCCTGCTGGTCCTGCTGGCCGCCCTTTCCACCGCGCAGGCGCTGGTCGGCCTCTACTACGCCAGCGTCTTCCTGCGCGCGCCGCGCCGACTTCCGTCGGCGCCGCTCTCCGACGCTCCCGCGACGCGGGTCGCGGTCGTGATCCCGGCGCGCAACGAGGAACGCGTGGTCCGCCGCGCGGTCGAGAGCGCCCTCGCCCTCGACTATCCGCCGGACCTGCTCGACGTGTACGCGATCGCGGACGACTGCCGCGACGCGACGGCGGCGACCGCGGCCGCCGC
>CAIXGU010000131.1 GCA_903919045.1 uncultured Eubacteriales bacterium
CCGCGTGACGCTGCTCGAGCGCTCCCCGCAGCTCGGCGGACTGATCGACGTCGCGGAAGTCGAGACGAGGAAGATCGACCTGCGGAACTACCGGCGCTCCCTCGTCCGCCGGACGCTTCGCTCCGGCATCGACGTGCGTCTCGGCGCGGAGGCGACGCCGGAGAGCGTACGAGCGCTGGCGCCCGACGCGCTCATCGTCGCCGTGGGTTCGCGGCCGATCCGCCCCGGCATCCCCGGCGCGGACGGACCGAACGCGATGCAGGCGCTCGACGCCTACCGCCACCCGGAACGCATCGGCCGGCGCGTCGTCGTCCTCGGCGGCGGCGAGATCGGATGCGAGCTGGCGCTCGGCCTCGCGGAAGCGGGCCACGAGACGACGCTCCTCGAGATGCAGGCCGCGCTCGCGCCCAACGGGAACGCGCTCTACCGCGCCGCGCTGCTCCTCCTGATCGCGGGCGAATCCCGCCTGACCTGCCACGTGAAGGCGACTTGCCGTGGGATCACGCCGGAGGGCGTGCGGTACGAGGATGCGGACGGAACGGAACGGCGCATCGACGCCGACACCGTGATCCTGGCGGTCGGCATGCGGGCGGAGCGCGACGTCGCCGACGCCTTCCTCGACTGCGCCCCCGACGTGCGCGTCATCGGCGATTGCGTCCGGCCCCGCAGGGTGGACGAGGCGACGCTCGAGGGCTTCCACGCAGGCTGGTCGGTGTAGTCCGCCCTCCGCCGGCGCCGTCCTCTCCTCGATGCCCCCTTCCCGGTCGCCGGGGAGGGGGCATTGACTTGCCCGACGGAGAGTCGTATATATAATTCAGAAACTTAGTTAATTAAATCGAGCCCCGCGATTCCGACGTCCCGTCCCCATCCTCCCAGGAGGCTGCATGCTCCAGCGCGACATCCGGAACATGAACCGTCGCCTGATCTTCGACCTGTTCCGCACGCACGGCGAGCTGACGCGCGTCGACGTGGCTCGGCACGCGGGTCTCAGCATGCCCTCCGTCCTCAAGACCGTCCAGCCCTTCGTCGACGCCGGGATCCTCGTGCCGGTGGGGGAGGCCTCCGCGCCCCTCGGCCGCAAGCCCCTGCTGCTGCGCTTCAACCCCGATGCAATCGCCGCGTTCGGCGTCGCGTTCGAAGGCGACCGCCTGTCGATCGGCCTCGTGAAGATCGACGGGACGATCGAGCGGAAGACCGTGATCCACGTCGCGCACGCGGTCGGCGAAACGCTCGTGCAGGCGATCCTCGACGGCATCGCGGCGCTGCGCGACGCGTCTCCCGCGCCCGTGCGGCGGCTCGCCGGCATCGGGATCGGCATCCCGGGCGCCGTCGATCCCGAAAACAAGACGATCCTGTTCGCCCCCCTGATCGGGGTCCGCGAACCGCTCGACGCGACGCCCTTCCTGCGGCGCATCGAGGCGGCGACCGGCCTCCCCGCGATCCTGGAGAACGACGCCAACGCGGCCGCGGTCGGCGAGTCCCTCGTCCGCAGCGAAGCCGAGCCCGACGTCCGCGAGGACCTGCTCTACCTGTCCCTCGGCACCGGACTCGGCGGCGGCCTGATCCTGGACGGTTCGCTGCGGCGCGGCACGCACTTCCTGTGCGGCGAGTTCGGCTACTACGCCTCCGAGCCCGGCGCGCGCGCGTCGACGCAGGAGCAGGGCTGGCTCGAGAGCCGGATCGGCGTCGCGGCGCTCGAGGCCCGGTTCGGACCGCTCGTCCCGGCATCGGCGAAGAACGGGGCGCTCCTCGACCACATCGCGGACCACCTCGCGCCCGTGCTCGCCAACACGACCGCCATCCTCGACATCGACCGCGTCGCGCTCGGCGGCGTCGTCGTCGACACGCTCGGCGAGCCCCTCGTGGAGCGCATCCGCGCGGCGGCCGACCGTCTCTCCCTGCACCGCCTGGACGTCACGGCGGGCGTTTCCGCGGAGCCCGGCATCGTCGGCGCCGCGACGCTCGTGATCGAGAACCGCCTCAACGACCTCGTCGCCCTCGAATGAAAGGAGCCGTCCGATGAAACACCTCCGGTCCCGCGTCGAGATCCTGTCCGAAGATGAGATCCGCCTGATCCACGGCGCGACCGTCCGCATCCTGGAGAAGACCGGCTTCTCCCTGCCGAACGCCGAGTGCCTGCGCCGCTGCGAGAAGGCAGGCGCCGCGGTCGACCACGGGAAGCAGGTCGTGCGGATTCCGGCCGAGCGCCTCGAATCCTTCCTCGCCGAGCTGCGCGCCGCGCGCGACGACGGGGGCGAGCCGGACGCCGGCGACGCGGCGAACGCCGCCGCCACCCCCTCCTCCGCCTCCGTCCTCGACCGCACGCCGAAGCTCGCGGGCGGCATCTCGACACAGGTCTTCGTGACCGACTACCTCACGAAGACGCGCCGCTACGGCACGATGGACGACAACCTCCGCGGCATCGCGCTCGTCGACCACCTGAAGAACATCCCGGGCTGCAACGCCGCGACCGTGCCCTCCGACGTCGACTCGCGCATCTCCGACGTCGCATCGTACAACCTCCTGCTGAAGTACTCCGCCAAGGCGGGCGGCACCTACGTGATCAACCCGCGATCCGCGCCGTTCATCCTCGACATGGGCGAGTCGATGGGCCGCAAGGAGTTCTACCTGTTCGAGACGATCTCGCCGTTGAAGTTCCGCCCCGAGACCTGCGAGATGGGTCTGCTGTTCGCCGACCGCGGGCACAACCTGGGCATCGCGCCCATGATCGTCGCCGGGACGACGGCGCCCGCGACGATGGCCGGCGCGCTGTCGCTCGTCGGCGCGGAGGTGCTCGCGAGCCTGTTCTGCGTGTACGCGCTGACCGGCCGGAAGGACGCCTGGTACGGGCACGGCTCGCACTTCAGCGACCCGCGCACGATGCTGTGCTCGTTCGGCGCGCCCGTGCAGGCGATGTACGCGATCGCCTCCGCGCAGATGGCCCGCTACTACGGCTTCCTCGCCGGATCGAACTCGGC
>CAIXGU010000132.1 GCA_903919045.1 uncultured Eubacteriales bacterium
CCCGGCTGGGTCGAGGCGGACATGGAGGCCGTCTGGGGCAACGTCGTCGCGCTGCTGCGGCGGCTCCCGGAGAAGGCCGGCGTCCCCTGGGCGGAGATCCGGTGCCTGTCGATCTCGAACCAGCGCGAGACGACCGTCGCCTTCCGCCGCGACACGGGCGCGCCGGTCGCGCCGGCGCTTTCCTGGCAGGACCTGCGCGGGGAGGGGATCTGCACCGGGATCGCCGCGCGTCCCGGCGCCCGCGCGCTCGTGCGGGACCGCACCGGGCTCGATCTCTCCGCCTACTACTCGGCCGCGAAGGCGGCCTGGCTGCTCGCGAACGCCCCCGACGCCCGCGCGCTGGCCGACGCCGGCGGCCTCTGCCTCGGCACCGTCGACGCCTACCTGATCCACCGCCTCACCGGCGGCCGCACCTTCGCGACCGACGTCTCGAACGCGAGCCGGACGCAGCTGCTCGACCTCGACCGCGTCGCGTGGGACCCGGAGATCGCGGCGCTCTTCGGACTCCCGATTTCGTGCCTGCCGGAGGTCCGCCATTCCGACGCTGACTTCGGTCGCACGGCGCCCGGGCTGCTCCCCATGGAGCTGCCGATCCGGGGCGTCCTCGGCGACTCGCACGCTGCGCTATTCGGACAGGGATGCCTCGCGCCCGGGATGACCAAGGCGACCTACGGCACTGGCTCGTCGCTCATGATGCAGACCGGGACGGAACGCCGCACGCCGCCCGCCGGGCTCGCCGCCTCGGTCGCGTGGGGGCGGGAGGGCGTCGTGTCCTACGTCCTCGAGGGCAACGTCACCTGCTCCGGCGACACGCTGAATTGGCTGGTCGACACGCTCGGCCTGTTCGCCTCCCCTCAGGAGATCGACGTGGCTGCGGCGTCCTGCGCGACGACCGACGGCGTGTTCCTCGTGCCCGCGTTCAGCGGGCTCGGCGCGCCGACCTTCGATCCGGATGCCCGCGCCGCCTTCCTCGGCCTGTCCCGCGGGACCGGCCGCCCCCAGATCGCCCGCGCCGCGCTCGAGTCGATCGCCTTCCAGAACGCCGCCGTGCTCGACGCCATGGGCGTGCGCCCGACCGAACTCCGCGTCGACGGCGGTCCGACCCGCAGCGAGCCCCTGATGCGCATCCAGGCCGACCTCGCCGGCCTGCCCGTCCGCCGCGCCGCCCGCCGCGAGCTCTCCGCGCTCGGGGCGGCCTACATGGGCGGCCTCGCGCTCGGCGTCTGGAAGGACCTGTCCGAGCCGATCGCCGCCCGCGGCGAGGAGACCGTCTTCGAACCCGCGCTGGACCCCGCCGCCGCCCGCGCCCGCCGCGAGGAATGGAACCGCGCCGTCGACCGCGTCCGGTCCGGCGCCCGCCGCTGACCGCCCGACCTTCGCCCACCCGCCGCGCGCCCGATGCGCGCCGCAGCCCCGCAGCCCCAGGAGGTGCCCCATGGCCACGTTCGGACTCATCATCGGCAACCGCTCGTTCTTCCCCGACCACGTCGTCGCCTCCGCCCGCCGCGACCTCGTCGCAACGCTCGCCGGCTGGGGACACGCCTCCGTCGTCCTCTCCGAGGCCGACACCAAGGGCGGCGGCGTCGAGACGATTTCCGACGCGCGGAAGTGCGCCGAGCTCTTCAAGGTCGCGCCGACGCTCGACGGCATCCTGGTCTGCATGCCCAACTTCGGCGACGAGCTCAGCATCGCCGAGGCGATCCGCCGTTCCGGCCGCGCCGTCCCGGTCCTCATCCAGGCCGTCCCCGACGACCCGGACCGCCTCGACCTCGCGAACCGCCGCGACTCCTTCTGCGGCAAGATCTCCCTATGCAACAACCTGCGCCAGCTCGGCATCCCGTTCACGCTGACGTCGAAGCATGTGAGCCGCCTCGACTCCGCCTCCTTCCGCGACGACGTCGCCCGCTTCGCCGCCGTCTGCCGGATCGTGTCGGGCCTTCGCACCGCCCGGATCGGGGCCATCGGCGCACGCCCGGACGCCTTCCACACCGTGCGCTACAGCGAGAAGCTCCTGCAGAAGGCCGGCATCGACGTCGCCGTCGTCGACCTGTCGATGATCCTCCACGAGGCCCGCGCCTGGAAGGACGAGGCCGCGATCCGCGCGAAGATCGCCGAGTTCGAGGCCTACGGCACGGTCGAGCCCGGCGTCCCGGTCGAGTCAGTCGAGAAGCTCGCGCGCCTGACCCTCGCTCTCGAGGCGTTCGTCGAGGAGAACGGCTGCACCGCGTCGGCGATCCAGTGCTGGGACTCCGTCCAGAAGGACTACGGCGTCGCGACGTGCCTGCCGATGAGCCTGATGGGCATGAAGGGAAAGCCCTCCGCGTGCGAGATGGACGTCATGGGTGCGCTGTCGATGCGCGTGCTGCTCGACGCGAGCGGCGTCCCGCCGATGCTCCAGGACTGGAACAACAACTACGCGGACGAGCCGGACAAGTGCATCAACATCCACTGCTCGAACTATCCGGCCTGCCAGTTCGAGACGAAGCCGGACATCGGCTACCTCGACATCCTCTCGACCACCCTCGGCCGCAGCGCGTGCTTCGGCGCCTGCAAGGGGCGCGTGAAGGCGGGTCCGATGACCTACCTGCGCGTGTCAACGGACGACGCGGCCGGGCGCATCCGCTGCTACGTCGGCGAGGGCGACTTCACGGACGACCCGCTCGACACGTTCGGCGGCGTCTCGGTCTGCCGCGTGCCCGACCTCGAGGGGCTGCTGCGGTACCTGTGCGCCGAGGGCTTCGAGCACCACGTCGCGATCACGCAGGGGCACGTCGCGGACGCGATCGAGGAGGCGCTGCGCACGTACATGGGCTGGGAGGTCCACCGGCACGGGAAGTAGGGGAGGGCGCACCATGGACGAGTTCGAACGCATGCGGTCCGGCCGGCTCTTCGACCCCAACGAGCCCGGACTCCTCGCCCGGAAGCGTACGGCCCACGGCCTGTGCTTCGCGTTCAACCAGACGCCGCCCGACGACGCGGCGCGGCTGGACGCCCTTGCGCGGCAGCTCCTCGGGGCGCTCGGCGAGAACGCCTGCCTGCGTGGTCCGATCCAGTTCAACTACGGGACGAACACCCGCATCGGTCGGAACTTCTTCAGCAATTTCAACCTTGTGGTCTCGGACGACGCCGAGGTGACGATCGGCGACGACGTCATGTTCGGCCCGAACGTGACGCTCGCGACCCCGTCGCACCCGCTGCTCGCGGACGAGCGACGGTCCATTGAGGAAGACGGACGGACGTTCCAGCCCTGCTTCGCCGCGCCGATCCGCATCGGGAACGACGTCTGGCTCGCGGCCGGCGTCACCGTGGCCGGCGGCGTGA
>CAIXGU010000133.1 GCA_903919045.1 uncultured Eubacteriales bacterium
ATTCTTGTCGACCTTTCCTCCCGCCATGGAAGCGAACGGGCGTCTGTACTGGAATACATATTGGCGAACCGAGACCAGGGGGTGCTATCCACGAACGCGACGGAAGAACGAGAGCCCTTGCTGCGCTTATCGAGACTTATCTCCTGCCGGATTGCGAAGGGGATTGCTGGGTATAGCGGTCGCTACGCAAAGCGGGACATTGTCCATGGTCTCACTGAATACATTGGACCCTCCGCGCCTCAGGTCACCTATGCATCCGCAGAAAGCAGGCTCCATGTCATGCACAAGGCAACCGATAGGCAACCAACCCACGCCAAAGTGCCTGGTAATCGGGCACTTCGGCGCTTCCCGAAATCCATGGTAAAGATGAGGTCGAAACGAGTCGCCTGACCTTCCATGGTTCTCCGAACGGATGTGAAACAATGATTGTCTGGACTCGAAGCGTTCCAGAGAAGCGTGAATGCGTCGGCCCCACTTCATCCGGATTTTGGCACGTTTTTGGCACGACACCATAGCGCATCGTACATCACCACACCGATGCCTGAATGGACGCATCGCCGCAAATGCAGTATTATGAGGCATCGCGGGGAATCGTTGCGGATCGTGGATCGGATCCGGACGAATTCCTAAACCGGAGGTCGGGGGTTCAAGTCCCTTTGCGAGCGCCAGGAAGGGCCCGCGGGAAGCCTTCGAGGAGACTCGGAGGCTTCCCGCCTCGTTGCGGGAGGTCGTCGCCATGCCCTGGATCGATGTCCACAGCCACGTCTGCCCGGAGGGGTACCCCGAGAAGCTGGAGCGCTTCGCGGAAGGCTGCGACGAGCCGCGCATCGTCCGCCAGGACGGCCTCACGGTCAAGCTCTACGACGGCGGCTCGTACCGGATGCCGATGGGCGAGGCGATGTTCTCGCCGGCGTCCGTCCTCGCGCAGATGGACCGCGCCGGCGTGCGGATGAACCTGATCAGCGGCGTGCCGGACCCCGGGATTCTCCCGGCCGACCGCCAGCCGGAGGCCTGCGCCGTCCTCAACGACGGCATCGCGGAGGCCGTCCGCGCGCACCCCGACCGCTTCCGCGGCATCGCCGTCCTGCCGTGGGCCCGTCCCGAGGAGGCGGTGAAGGAGGCGGCGCGCTGCAAGGACCTCGGCTTCGTCGCCGCGATGCTCTACAGCCACAGCGGCCCGATGCTCTCCGACGACCCCGCGATGGACCCGACGTACGCCGCCTGCGAGGCGCTCGGCCTGCCGCTGTTCCTGCACCCGGACGTCCCGCTCTGGTACCGGCACATCCGCTCCTACGGCCTGGTCAACACCGTCGGGCTCGTCCTGGACAACAGCCTGTCGCTTCTGCGGATCCTCGAGTCGGGGGCGATGGAGCGGTTCCCGCGCCTTCAGTGGATCATGCCGCACGCCGGCGGCGTGCTGCCCGCCCTGGACGGACGGCTCTCGTACGCGGCGCCCTTCCGGCGGAACGCCGGGGACGTCCGGAAGCCTCTCTCCGAGAAGCTGCGGAACCCGAACCTCTGGTACGACGTGGCGAACCCGTCCGTCCCGGTCCTCCGGATGGCCCGCGAGTTCCTGGGGACCGACCGGCTCCTGTTCGGCGCGGACTTCCCGTTCACCGACCAGGAGGACCTGTGGGCGGTCGTGCGCGGGAGCGGCTTCACCGACGAGGAGCTCGAAGGCATCCGGTGGAGGAACGCCGAGCGTCTGTTCGGGCCGCTGCTGCAGGGCGTGGAGGATGCGCGATGAGCCCGTTCGAGCTGATGATGCTGGTGTGCTTCGGCGTGTCCTGGCCGTTCGCGGCGTACCGGTCCTGGAAGACCGGGAGCACGAAGGGCAAGAGCCTCGTGTTCCTCCTCGCGATCTGGATCGGCTATGTCGCCGGGATCCTGCACAAGGTGTTCTACCGGATGGACTTCGTGATCGCGGTCTACGTCTTCAACTTCCTCATGGTGAGTCTCGATCTCGCCCTGTACGTGCGCAACCGCCGGCGCGAGAAGCGCCTCGAGGCGGAGGCCGCGGCGGAATCGATCGGGATGCGGGCGTAGGACGCCCCGGCCCGCCCGCACGGCGGGGCCCGCTGCCGTTCGCCTGAAATTGCGCAATCCTCGCGGATTCTTGCGTCCGTCCGCCGCGACGGGATGCGTTTCTTGCCGTCGCGTGTAGAATCGGAAGCGGAGCCGGAGACGGGACGCCGGACGTCCCGCGCCGCGCGAGGAGGAACCGCCATGAAGCTCAGCCGCCAAGGGATCGCCGACCGCGCCGCCTGGACGTCGAAGGGCTACCGGATGCCGGCGTTCGATCTCGACGCCGTGAAGGCGAGGACGCTCGCCGCCCCGACCTGGGTGCACTTCGGCGCGGGCAACATCTTCCGCGCCTTCCCCGCCGTCCTGCAGCAGGAGCTGCTCGACCGCGGGCTCGCCGACCGCGGCATCGTCGTGTGCGAGGCCTTCGACGAGGAGATCGTCGACCGGGCCTACGCGCCGTTCGACGACCTGAGCGTCATGGTCGCGCTCAATCCGGACGGGAACCTGTCGAAGCAGGTCGTCGCGAGCGTCGTGCGCTCCGTGAAGGCGAGCGCGGGGCTGGAGGAGATGGCCCGGATCTTCGAGGCGCCGAGCCTCCAGCTGGCCAGCTTCACGATCACCGAGAAGGGGTATGCGGTGAAGGGGCCGGACGGGCAGCCGCTCCCGTGGATCGCGGCCGACCTCGGGGCCCCGCCGGCCGCGCCGAAGAGCGCGACCGCGCTGCTCGCGCTGCTGCTGCTGCGCCGCTTCCGCGCCGGCGCGCCTCCCGTCGCGCTCGTCAGCATGGACAACTGCTCGCACAACGGCACGCTGCTGCACGATGCCGTCCTGACGTTCGCCCGCGCGTGGACGGAAGCAGGGCAGGCCGACGCCGGCTTCGCCGCCTGGCTCGAGGACCGCGCGAAGGTGTCGTTCCCCTGGAGCATGATCGACAAGATCACGCCGCGCCCCTCCGAGGAGGTGCAGGCGCTGCTCGCGGCGGACGGCTTCGAGGACACGGAGCTCGTCGTCACCGCGAAGAAGACCTATACCGCGGCGTTCGTGAACGCCGAGCCGACGCAGTACCTCGTCGTCGAGGACTGGTTCCCGAACGGGCGGCCGCCGCTCGAGAAGGCGGGCGTGCTGTTCGCCGACCGGGAGACGGTCGAGCGCATCGAGACGATGAAGGTCACGACCTGCCTCAATCCGCTGCACACGATCCTCGCGGTCCACGGCTGCCTGTTCCGGCACCGCACGATCGCCGACGCCGTGTCCGACCCCGAGCTCAAGGCCTTCGTCGAGCGGGTGGGCTACGTCGAGGCGATGCCCGTGGTCGTCGACCCGGGCGTGATCCGGCCGGCCGACTTCCTGCGGACCGTGCTCGAGGAGCGCTTCCCGAACCGCTTCCTGCCGGACGCGCCGCAGCGCATCGCGACGGACACGTCGCAGAAGATCCCGGTGCGCTTCGGCGAGACGCTGAAATCCTACGCGAAGCGCGGCAAGGGCGAGGAGGCGGCGCTCGCCGCGATCCCGCTCGTGTTCGCCGGCTGGCTGCGCTACCTGCTCGCCGTCGGCGACGACGGGCTGCCCATGGAGTGCAGCCCCGACCCGCGGCTCGCGGAGCTGCAGGGGAAGCTCGCCGGCATCCGCCTCGGCGACGCGGGCCCGTTCGACGCGGCGCTGGACCCGATCCTCTCGGACCCGAAGACGTTCGGCATCGACCTCGTCGCGCACGGTCTCGCCGGCAAGGTGAAGGCGTACTTCGCGGCGGAGCTCGCCGGCCCCGGCGCCGTCCGGGCGACGCTGAAGAAGGTCCTCGGGACGTAGGCGCGGCGATCCGCTGCCCAGGGGCGCCTCCGCGGCCGACGCCGCGGAGGTGCCTTTTTTTCAGCGCATGACAAAAGCAGCCGTTCCCACGGGGCTCCCGATGAGTAGAATGGGAGGAAGGACTTCGGGAACGAGGAGGATGCAGCGATGGCCCTCATGACCTTGAACTTCCAGAGCCATTATCTCAACAGCAACCACGAGGTGAGCGTGGTCCTGCCGGACAAGCCGTGGAAGGCGACGCCGGCGGAGTTCTACGGGAGCGGGCGGCGCTACCCGGTGCTCTGGCTCCTGCACGGGACGTTCGGCGACCATTCGGATTGGATCCGCAAGTCCAACGTCGAGCTCTACGCCTGCGAGCGCGACGTGATCGTCGTGATGCCGTCGGCGCTCAACAGCGACTACGTCGACTGGCCGTCGTTCGGGACGGGGTACGGGATGGGGACGTATCTCGTCGACGAGCTCATGCCGCTCGTGCGGAACTGGCTGCCGGCGTCGGCGCGCCGGGAGGACAACTTCATCGCCGGCCTGTCGATGGGCGGCGGCGGGGTGCTGAAGTACGCGCTCGCGCACCCGGAGCTCTTCGCGGGAGCGGCCGTCCTCTCGTCGTCCCTGCGGGACGCGGAGCACCTGAAGCCCCATGCGCACCTCGCGGCGCACGAGTTCCGCGCGAAGGTCCTCTCCGGGGAGATCGCCCTCGGGGCGATGCCCTTCGGCGGCGGCGTCAACGTCCGGGAGATGAACGTCGTCTCGAAGTACCCGACCGTCGGCGACTACATCGCCTCGATCGAGAACACCTGGGACCGCTTCCTCGAGGCCGCGCGGGCGAAGGTCGACCTGCCCGATCTCTATGTCTCGTGCGGGACGAAGGACTTCGCCTTCGCCGGCTACCAGCGGTTCGAGACGCTCGCGAAGGAGCTCGGCGTGCGCGCGACCTTCGAGGCGGTCGAAGGCTACGTGCACGAATGGCGCTTCTGGGACCTCGCGATCGAGAAGGCGCTCGACCACTTCGGCCTGCGCCGCGACGCGGGCAACCCCTTCTGAGGCGCGCGATGGAAGACGCGAAAGGCCGCGAGCGCCTCTGGACCTTCCCCTTCGTGTACCTCATGGCGGTCGCGACGATCTCGTCGACGGCGTTCGCCATGGTCAACCCGACGATCGCCAAATACGCGGTCGGCCTGGGCGCGGACCTCTCGGTCGCCGGCCTCGTCGCCGGCCTGTTCGCCCTGACCGCCCTCGTCGCGCGTCCCGTCAGCGGGCTGCTGGCGGACCGCGTCGACCGGAAGTGGATGCTCGTCGCGACGACCGCCCTCATGGGGCTCGCGACGCTGGGCTACTCGCTGTCGGCGACGCTGCCCGCCCTGCTGGCGTTCCGCGTCCTGCACGGCTTCGTGTTCTCGCTTTCGAGCACCGTGAACATGGCCCTCGCCTCGACGGTGATCCCCCGCTCGCGGCTGGGGGAGGGCGTCGGCTACTACGGGCTCGGCATGATCTTCTCGCTCGCGGTCGGCCCCGCCCTCGGGCTCGCCCTCGGCGATGCGTACGGCCTGCTCGTCGCGTTCGCGATCGCGGGCGCCGTCCTGCTCCTCGACGCGCTCGCGATGGCCTGGATCCCGCGCCGCCGTCCTTCCGCCGACGAAGCCGCCGCGCCGCGCCCCGCGCGGAGCCGGATCCGCTTCGCGGACCTCCTGTCCGTCCCGCTTCTCCCGTATGCGCTGATCGGCGGCATCTTCTCGTTCTACAACGGCTCGGTCACGTCGTTCCTCGTCCTGGTGGGAGAGCAGCGGAGGATCCCCGGCATCGCGCTCTACTTCACCGTCTACGCGGTGGTCCTGCTCTTCGTCCGCCCGGTCGTGGGCAAGGTCTTCGACCGGAAGGGCCTCGGCTTCATCCTCTTCCCGGCCTTCATCGGCGGCATCGCCGCGACCGTGCTCCTCGCGACGGCGCAGTCGATCGCGCCCGTCGTCGCCGCGGCCGTCCTCTACGCGCTCGCGCAGGGCGCCGCGCAGCCCGCGCTGCAGGCGACGTGCCTTCGCAGCGTGCCGCACGAGCGCAACGGGGTCGCGACGAGCACGTACTACCTCGGCCTCGACGTGGGCCAGGGCGTCGGCCCGATCGCGGGCGGCGCCGTGTCGGGTTCCTACGGCTACGGGGCGATGTACTTCGGGTGCGGCGCGCTGTTCGCCGTCGCGGCCGCCGCCTACGGC
>CAIXGU010000134.1 GCA_903919045.1 uncultured Eubacteriales bacterium
CATGAGCATCGAGGCCAGCAGGGCGAGGATCGCGTAGGTCTCGACCATCGCGGCGAGCACGATGCCCTTCGACTGCTCGTCGGGCTTGTGGGCGACCATCAGGATGCCGTTCGCGGCGACGCGGCCCTGGGAGATCGCGGAGAAGTACCCGACGATCGCCACCGGCAGGCAGGCCGCGAAGAACAGCAGTCCCTGGGCCGTGGTCAGCGTCGCCGAGGTGCCGTCGAGGAAGCCGGCCCGGACCATGACGATGAACCAGGTCAGCAGGCCGTAGATGCCCTGCGTGCCCGGCAGCGCCTGGAGGATCAGCAGCTTGCCGAACAGCTCGGGCTTCTCGCTCAGCACGCCGGCCGCCGCCTCGCCCGCGATGCCCACTCCCTTGGCGGAGCCCCAGCCCGCGAAGGCCGCGGCGCAGGCGCTGCCGAAGAACGCGAGCGTCGGGCCGCTCAGGAAGATCTCGGAGAGCGTCTTCAGGAAGTCCATGTCGTTGCCCCTCTCTTTCTCAACCGACGATGTCAGTATGCTTGCGCTTGCCGGCGAGCGGCTCGAACGGGCGGCCGCCGCCCTCGAAGAACTTGCCGAAGAATTCGACGTAGGTGAGCCGGCTCGTGTGGACGTAGGCGCCGAGCGTCGACAGCGCGAGGTTCAGGCCGTGCCCGGCGAGGGCCACGAGGATGAAGAGCGGGACGCCGATCCACGAGAATCCGGCGATCGAGCCCATCATGTTGACGACCATCGCGATGACGCTGCCGGCGAGCGCGAGCGCCAGGATGCGCGAGTAGCTCAGGATGTCGCTGAAGTAGCCGGTGATGCCGTAGAGGTTGTAGAGGCCCTTCCCGATGCGCAGCAGGAACCTCTTCGAGTCGCGCGCGCTGAAGAGGATCACCATCCCGGCGCCGACGAGGGCCATGACGGTGCCGACGGTCCCGACGACGCCGCCCAGGGCGAGCAGGCCGAGGCCGATCAGCGTGAGATACCAGGGCAGGACGTCGAGCACGGCATCGAGCCACTTCCCGCGCAGGATCAGGATGTAGGCCTTCGCCGCGAGTCCGGTGAAGACGTGCACCACGCCGATCGCCATCGCGACGATCATCATCTTCACGGGGTCGAGCAGCGGGTCGAACCAGATCTTCGGGAACGCGGCGCGCCCCGAGGAGACGACCGAGACGAAGTCGCCGAAGAAGCTGCCGAAGAGCAGCCCGGAGCCGATCGCCGCGAAGGAGCCCTGGAACATGAACAGGCACATCTGCCGCATGTTCCCCTGCACCTTGACGCCCCAGACCAGGAGCGCGCAGCCGGCCGCGAGGAGCAGCCCGTAGCCGGCGTCGCCGAGCATCAGGCCGAAGAGCAGGAAGAAATACGGGGCCACGAGCGGGTTCGGGTCGATCTCGCCGGCGTTCGGCGTGCTGAACATGCGCGTGACGACCTCGTACGGACGCACGAGCGCGCGGTTCCTGAGGAGCACCGGGAACTCCTCGCCCGGCTCCGGGTCGCGCAGCTCGACGGCGACCGGGAAGGCGCCCTGCAGGGCGGACTCGACGGTCGCGGCGATCGGCGCGGGAACCCAGCCGGAGAGGACGAAGACGCCGCCGGCGCGACCGACGCGGGCTTCCGCCTGCAGGCGCGCGAGCAGGTCCGTGCGGCCGTCGAGCAGGATCTCGAACGAGGGGACTTCGCCCGCGGCTTCGTGGCGCTCCTTCTCGAGGGCCTCGATGCCGTCCTGGATCCCCTTCCGCTCTTCCTCGAGCGCGGCGATCCATTCGGCCGGCGTGCGGCCACGGCCCTGGAGGGGCACGGACAGGCGCGCGAAGCCGTGGCGCTTCAGGAGCGAACGGACGTCCTCCTCCTCCTCGCGCAGCACGGCGACCGCGACGCGCGCGACCTCCTCGTCCTGCGAGAAGACCTCGAAGTGGCTCTCGGGGTGGCGCTCGGCGAGCTGGGCCTCGAAGTCGCGGCAGGGGTCCCCGCCGGGGAGCGTGCCGAACCAGACGTGGACGCGCCCGGTGCCCTCGTCGGTGAGATCCATGGCGACCCCGCTCCACGGGCGCAGCAGGTCGGTCGCGGCGCGAAGGCGCGCGAGGCGGCCCTTGTCGGACGCGATGCGCTCGGTGTTCCGCTCGAGGATCTCGACGGCCTGCCAGAGCTCCGCTTCGCGCGCGGCGACGGCGTCGGCCTCCGCGGCGGAGATGCGGCGCTTCAGGGTGAACATCGGCTTCTTCACGGGGCGGATCTTCAGGGAAAGGGAGATCGCGGCCGCGAGGCGGTCGATCCGGAGGGACGTCTCGCGGAGGACGGGATCCGGGCGGTCGGGCTCGAGGCCCGTGTCGGCGCGCAGGCCGAGGTCCTCGACCTCGACGGCGCCGAGGCTCTGGAGGGCGCGGAGCACCCCGGAGCGGACCGACATCGGGCCCGCCGCGGTGATGCGCTTCATCCTAACGACCGGCATGGGCCTCGAGGATCCTGTCGACGACGGCCTGCGCGGCGGCGGCGACGCGGGGCCCGGCCTCGCGCCGGATCCCCTCCGCCTCGGCCTCGGCGGCCTGCGCGGCGCGGGCGCGCTCGGTCCCGGCCTTGCGCTCCGCCTCGCGGAGGGCGGCGGCGCGGCGGTCCGCCTCGTCCTTGCGCGCTTGCGCGACGCGGGCGGCGGCGGCTTCCTGGGCGTCCCGCACGGTCGCCTCGGCGGCCTGCGCGGCCGCCTTCACGATCGCGTCGCCCTCGGCCTCGGCCGCGCGGACGCGGTCGAGGAAGGTGAAATCGGGGTGCACGGCGGGTCTGTCGTCTGCCATTCCTGCGCCTCCTGGGGGAGGATCGGACGGGTGGGAGTCGAATTCCATAGTACAGGAAAGGCCGCCGGGAGGAAAGACTCGCCGGCGGCCTTCGCGGTGCGGGATAAGCGCGTTGGGGTTGCGGTTTCGCGCGTTCGCATAGCGCCTTCCGCGCGGTTTCGACTAACCCGCTCCATCGATCCGGCCGCTCCCCTCGTGCCTCTGGCACGAGCCGCGTCCGGGGAGCGGGTAAGGCGAAACCGCGCTAGGCATCACATCTCGAGCGAGACCACCCAGGCGGCGCCGCTCCTTTGGACCCAGAGCCAGACGCCGGCCGTGACGAGAGCGGGGAGGACCAGCATCCAGACGTAGGACAGGACCGGGGCGAAGCCGAAGGCCAGCGGCGGGGCGATCGCGACCGCGCCGAGCGCGTAGGCGGCGAGCATCTCGTAGATCACGTTCGCGTTCTGCTTCACGGCCTTCTGCTCGTTGTCCCAGTGGAGCTTCGGCCAGTGCAGGTCGAAGACGACGCCGATCGCGTTGGGGAGCAGCGCGGCGACGACCGCGGCGAGCAGCAGCAGCCCGAGGAACCAGAGCGGCGGCGACGTGAGGACGGCGACGACCGCGCCGGCGATCACCGTGCCCGCGAAGGACAGCAGGACGCCGGTGAGGACCTTCGCGAGGATCTGGTCCTTGTAGGCCATCGGGATCGTCTTCATGAACCAGCAGCTCTCGCCGTCGCGCGACAGGCATGTCGAGGCGATGCCGTTCGTCCCGGCGACGAAGACCATCAGGCCGAACGCGATCGCCAGGGCGATGACGGGACCGCTCCCGCCGCCCGTGAACAGCCCGCTCTTCAGCAGCTTCAGGAGGTCCTGCAGCTCCTTGTCCTTCGCGCTGCCGCCGACGCCCGCGGCGAACGGCAGGAGCAGGAAGAACGGGAACAGGAAGTTCATGACCACGTTGTTGAGGAGGAAGATCGGCGTGCGGACGAGGACGCGCAGCTCCTTCATCATGTAGGTGACGAGGACGGGCGCGGAGGAGGTGCCCTTCTCGAATTCCGCTGCCGAGAGGCGGCGGTTGCGGGACGAGGCGGTGCCGGACCCCTGGGCGCCGGCGAAGTAGATCAGGCTGCCGACGAACAGGAAGACGGCGAACGCCGCGACGCAGACGAGGACGTAGAGCGCGAGGAAGCCGAGGCTCTCCCACGTGCCGGAGACCGCGAGCGCGCGGGCCGCGAAGCCCGTGCCCGGGAAGACGGCGCTCGTGATCTGGGCGATCTTCCCGGCGTCCCCGAAGTACTTGAGGAGCGTCGCCGGGTCGGACGCGTTGCCGGCGAGGCGCTGGACGCCGAAGTTGAACCCGAATGCCAGGATCAGGATCGCGAAGCTCACGACGATGTTGAAGGCGTCGCGGTTGCGCGCGAAGGTCGTGAAGCGCATCAGGGCCATCACGATCACCGACGCGATCGCGAGCGGGATGATCGGCAGGAAGGCGTAGACGACGGCGGCCGTGAGATAGAACGGCAGGCCGGCGCCGCTGCGCACGCCGAAGGTGACATAGAGGGGGGCGAGCAGGATCAGGGTGCCGACGTACTCGTACACCGTCGTGACGAGGAACTTGGCGCCGAGGATGTCGGCGGGGCGGATCGGCAGCGGCAGCAGCTTCTCGACGTCGCTCGAGAAGTAGAAGATGGAGAGCACGTAGAAGACGCCGAAGAAGAACACGACGAAGGCGCCGGCGCCCGTCGCGAAGCCCAGGATCGCGGACTCGAGGTGGAACGCGCTCAGGGTGTCGAACAGGAGGTTCGCGAACATCGTGAGCGTCACGGCGAGCGGCGCGAAGAGCAGGGGGAACAGGAGGATCACGGGGAAGCTCCGGCGGCGCTGGCGCGCGGGATCGGCCTTCTTCCCCGGCTTCGCGGCGGAACGGCCCGTGTCCCCGGCGAAGCCGAGGCCGTAGGCCTTGAGCAGGACCCCTGTGAGGCGGAAGAGCATCGTCATGGCGTCGCCCCCGCGCTCAGTTCGCGCCGTTCGCGGCGAACGGGGACGCGCCGTTCCCGTTCGTCTCGCCGGTCATCTCGAGGAACATCTCCTCGAGCGAGGTCGTGCCGTCCGCGAAATGCGCGCGCATCTCGGCGATCGACCCGCAGAAGAGGATGCGGCCCTTGTCGATCACGGCGACGCGGTCGCAGACCTTCTCGGCGACGTCGAGGACGTGCGTGGAGAAGAACACGGTGTGGCCCTTGTCGGCGTGCTGGCGCATCATCTCCTTCATCTCGAAGGCGGAGCGCGGGTCGAGGCCGGTCATCGGCTCGTCGAGGATCCAGACCGGCGGCTCGTGCAGCAGCGCGCCCAGCAGGATCAGCTTCTGGCGCATGCCGTGCGAGTAGCTCTGGATGCGGTCCGGGAGCGCCTTCTCGAGGCCGAAGCGCGCGGCGAGCGAGGCGATCCGGTCGCGGCGGACCGCGGCGTCGACGCCGTAGAGATCGCCGATGAAGTTCAGGTACTCGATGCCCTTGAGGCGCGGGAACAGGTTCGGGTCGTCCGGCACGAAGCCGAAGGCCTTCTTCGCCGCGATCGGGTCCTTCACGATGTCGTGCCCGTCGACGAGGATCGTGCCCGTGTCGGGGTGCAGGATGCCGGTGACCATCTTGATCGTGGTGGTCTTGCCGGCGCCGTTGGGTCCGAGGAAGCCGAAGATCTCCCCGGAGCGGATCGCGAGGGTGATGCCGTCGACGGCCTTCACGCCGCCTCCGTAGGTCTTGCTGACGTCGCGGATCGAGATCATGGAAGTCCATCCTTTCCGTTGCCCAGCTGCAAGGGACCGAGGGGTATCAACGGACATCGTACCGCGGACGGACGAGGGGTGCAAGGAATTCGGGAAGCGGACCGGCATATGCAAGTGGATTCCCAGAATCGCAAGAATATTTCTTGAATATCCGTCATCTGCAAGTATAATTCGAGGTAGAGCCTTCATTGCAAGAATATTTTCAGCCGTGCAAGCGAAAATGGAGGTCGGGATGCAGAACGCCGGAGTCCGTCCAGCCGGATATTCATATCTCATCGAGCGGTACGCCTTGCATGCGATGCCGGTCTCGCACGCGTCCTGGGTCAGTCCGACGGGCGGCTTCCGGATCACCCGCCAGGATGGCCGCGCAGAGGCATTCTATCCACTGGTCTATTGGCCCGGAGACAGCCCCGGGGACCACTTGGAATTCGCACTCAAGTACGATGGCGTCGAACTCGGCGTCCTCGCCGAGCTGTTCGATCGGATGCCCGATGCGGAGCTGACCGCGTGGATCGCTCCCCGTTCGACGAGCAAATACGCCCGCAGGATCTGGTTCCTCTACGAGTTCCTGACAGGAAGACTCCTGCCGATTCCCGACCTGACGCGGATCAACTACGTCGACGTCCTGGAGCCCGAGCAGTACTTCGTCGACGGGAGCCCCCGCCGGATCGTGCGGCAGCGCGTCATGGACAACCTCCTCGGCCCCGTCGGCTTCTGCCCGACCGTCCGGAAGACCGAGGCATTGGCCGCCATGACCGCCATCGATATCCGAAAGCGCTGCGAGGACCTCGTCGCGGAGTATCCCGCGGATCTTCTCCGCCGGGCCATGGACTATCTGTACACGAAGGAGACGAAGTCCTCCTTCCAGATCGAGAACATCACCCCGAGCGCGACGCGAGCGGAGCGGTTCGTCGCCCTTCTGGCGTCGGCCGAGCGCAGGGACTTCTGCGAGAAGCGTTCGCTCCTGGAAGTCCAGAACCAGATTGTCGACCCGAGATTCCAGGAAACCGATTATCGGAAGAACCAGAACTACGTGGGCCAATCCGTTCGTTATCAGAAACAAATCGTCCATTACGTCAGTCCGAGGCCCGAGGATCTTCCCGGCCTCATGGCCGGACTGATCGAGTGCCACAGCCGCTTGAAGACGAGCGGAGTTCCTGCTGTCGTCCATGCCGCAGTCGTCTCCTATGGATTCGTCTTCCTGCATCCGTTCGCGGACGGCAATGGACGAATCCACCGCTTCCTGATCCATAACATTCTGTCCTTGAGGGGGCAGGTTCCGGAGAAGGTCATGTTCCCTGTCTCCGCCGCGATGCTGCGGCGCCCCTCGGTATATGACCGTTCCCTCGAGGTCTTCTCAAAGCCGCTTCTCGAGAGGATCGAGTACTCCTTGGACGAGATCGGCCAGCTCACGGTCAAGGGCGATACCGGCCGATTCTACCGGACCCTCGACCTGACGTCACAGGCGGAGGCCCTTTATGGATTCATCCAGATGACATTGGAGGAGGATCTCGTCGAGGAGCTCGACTTCCTGTCCAGCTACGACCGGACGAAGCGGGCAATCCAGGCCATCGTCGACATGCCGGATGCGAAGATCGACCTCTTCGTGCATCTATGCCTTCAGAACCAGGGGCGGCTCTCGCATGCGAAGCGTGAAGACTTCTTCTCCTTCCTCAGCGACGAGGAGCTGAACCGCATGGAAGCCGCCGTGCGGGACGGGTATTCCTCGAGATAAGACACATGACCACCGTGATCTCATGGATCGTTTCGCGATCATAGAGGAGACCGCGATCACCTCTTCGGCAGAAGCAGGAGGAATTATGCTCAAGCTCTACCGATCCACCTTGCTCATGTATTGGACGGTCTCCATCGTCTTCCTCGTCCTGCTGGTCTCTCAGACTGTACTCGCGCGGGACATCGTGACGGTCACCGTCGATGGCGTCACGACCGTCCTCGTGAAAGGGTTCCCCCGCATCTTCCATCTGGGTGAGGAGTGGAACACCGTCGTCTGGTTCGTCATCCTCTTCGCCGGAGTCTTCCTAGTCTCATTCATTGCGAATTCCGTCGCCGGAAGGAAGTACGCGCGGATCCGGGACATCCTCTTCGAGGGCTGCGACCCCGACCGCTATCTCGCAGCGCTGGGTCCGCTCCTGCGCCGGCGCTCCCTTCCCTCCGTCGTGCTCGTCATGCTCCAGAACGACGCCGGCGTCGGTCGGTTCGCTCGCGGGGATCACGAGATCGCCCGGGACACACTCGCGAACCTCCGTCCCTCCGGAATGAAGCGCCAGCGCAGGTTGGTAGCTGCGGCGATCGCCTACAACCGAGCGGCGTTCTCCTTGCATTTCGGCGATCTGGAGGACGCACGGCGGCAGCGGGACGAGATGGAGCGGGTCGTGTCCGAAGCGACCCCGTCCGAGCGAAGGAGGCAACGGCTCGCCTCCAGGCTGGACGATCTGGATTATGCGATCCGCTTGGAGGAAGGCGATGCCGTCGGAGTCCGGGAGCATTTCGAGGCATCGCTGCGTGATGCGAAGTCGGAATACGAGCGCATGATGGCCCACCATCGTCTGTCACAGATATACCGCGCGACTGGTGAGGAGCGCCTCGAACGGGAGCATCTCGACGCCATCGTCGCCCACGGGAACGGGTTATGGATCGTCCCTGTGGCGCGTCAGCGGCTGGCCCAGTTGTCAGAAGGCTGACCGCCTTCCTACATCAGCAGGAGCATCTCCCGGAGGGCGCGGCAGGCCGCCGCGGTCGAGATTCCCGTCGCGTCGAGCTGGGGCGCGAGCTCCACGAGGTCGGCGCCGATGATCTGCAGGTGCGCCGCGTCGATCGCGTCGAACGCCGCCTGCAGCTCGCGGAAGGAGACGCCGCCCGGTTCGGGCGTGCCCGTGCCGGGGAAGGCGGAGGGGTCGAGGACGTCGAGGTCGACGGTGAAGTAGACGGGAACGGCCTCGGCCGCGAGGCGGCGGCAGACGTCGGCGACGTCGGCGAGCGAGTCGCGGTGCAGGTCGAGGTGGTGCCGCGACCATTCGTATTCCTCGCGCGTGCCGGAGCGGATGCCGAACGAGTGGATGCGGCCGTCGCCGAGCAGGTCGTGCGCGCGGCGCATCACGCAGGCGTGGGAGAGCGGCTCGCCGAGGTAGTCGGCGCGCGTGTCGGAGTGCGCATCGAAATGCACGACGTGCAGGGCGGGGTGCGCGGAGAACGCGGCGCGCAGGACGCCGAGCGTCACGAGGTGCTCGCCGCCGACGAGGAACGGTCGCTTCCCCTCCTCGAAGATGCGGGTGGCGGTCGCCTCGATCCGGGATATCGCCGCGGCGGCGTTGCCGGGCGCGAGCTCGAGGTCGCCGGCGTCGTGCACGGCGCGGTCCTCGAGGTCGGCGTCGCGGGACGGGCTGTAGGTCTCGAAGCCCATCGACTCGACCCGCATCTGCATCGGGGCGAACCGGGAGCCCGGTCGGTAGGAGACGGTGCCGTCGAACGGGGCGCCGAACAGGACGACGTCGGCGTCCTCGCGCGGGGACGCGCAGCCGAGGAAGACCTGCGGCCAGGACGGGCGGGCGGGACCGGAACCGGAACCGGAACCGGCGCCGGTCCCGGCGCCGGACCCGGGGGCGTTCGCGGCGCCCATCTCAGGCGCCTCCTTCGTCGGACAGCAGCGCGGCGACGTACGGCGGCAGCGCGAAGGCGCCCGCGTGCATGCCGGCCGAGTAGTAGCGCGTGGGCATCGCCGGCGTGCCGGCCGGGGCGTCGGGGAGGCGGTCCTCGACGGCGCGCAGCCCCTTCGACGCGAAGCCGAAGAGCCACATGCCGGACGGATAGGTCGGCATGTGGAAGTGGTAGACGCCGGAGACCGGGAACACCTCGCGCAGGCGCTTCTGCGTGCGGCGCATCGACTGGGCGTAGGTCTCGTAGAACGGGCTCTCGTGCTGGTTGACGAGGATGCCGCCGGGCTTGAGCACGCGGTGGCAGTCCTGGTAGAACTTGCGGCTGAAGAGACCCTCGCCGGGGCCGATCGGGTCGGTCGAGTCGACGAGCACGAGATCGTACGCGGCGTCGGGCGCTTCCTTGAGGAAGCGGACGCCGTCCTCGAAGATCGGCTTCACGCGCGGGTCCGCGGACACCGCGGAGGCGACGCCCGGCAGGTACTCCTCGCAGAGCCGGACGACGCGCTCGTCGATCTCGACGAGGTCGATGCGCGCGAGACCGGGATAGCGGACGAGCTCGCGCACCGTGCCGCCGTCCCCGCCGCCGACGACGAGCACCGTCTTCGGGTCGCGCGCGACGGACATCGGGACGTGGACCAGCATCTCGTGGTAGTGCCGCTCGTCGCGCTCGGCGACCATCATGAGGCCGTCGAGCGTGAAGAACCGCCCGAAAGTGTCGCACTCGTAGAAGTCGATGCGCTGGAACGGCGTGTCCTCGCCGTAGAGGTGCCGCGCCTTGATCGACAGCCGCACGTCCCCGGTGTGGTCCTCGGTGAACCACTCGAATTCCCTGCGATGCTCCGCCATGCGTCTCCCCTCCCCTTCCGCGCGTCCCGTCCCGCCCGGCGCCTACGCGCCGAGGATGCGGACGAGCCGCGGGTTGTCCTGCTCGTTGATGATCATTCCCTTGCTCTCGAGGATGAACTCGTACTGCCGGATCACCTCGCGCGTGATGCGCTCGCCCGGGATCACCAGCGGGATGCCCGGCGGATAGGCCATCAGCGACTCGCCGCTGATCTCGCCCAGGGCCTCGGCGACCGGCACGACGCGCGACGGCGCGTAGAAGGCCTCGCGGGGCGGCACGACGAGGCGCGGGCGCGGGATGCCGCCGCCCTCCGCGTCGGGCGTCCAGGCCTCGAGGGGCGGGCGCGTGCCGTGGAATTCGCGCGAAAGCGAGGCGAAGGCGTCGGCGAGGGCCGCGAGGGTGCGCTCGTCGTCGGCGAAGGAGCAGACGGCGAGGACCGTGTGGGGTTCGGCGAGCTCGAGCTGGATGCCGAGCCGCTCGCGCATGTGGCGATAGGCTTCGTAGCCGCTGATCCCGAGCCCGTTGACCTTCACGGCGATCTTGGTGCCGTCGTAGGCGAAGATCCCGGGGCGGCCGACGTCGGCGGAGGACAGCACCTCGAGCCCCGGCAGCGCGGCGATCCGGGCGCGGGCGGCCGCGACCCGCGGGAGCAGGACGGACAGGCGCTCGCGGCCCTCGGTGGCGAGCAGCGCGCGCGTGGCGTCGAGGCTCGCCATCAGCAGGTATGAGGCGCTCGTGGTCTGCGTGAGGTTGATCGCGCCGCGGACCGTCTGGTGGTCCACGAGCCCCTCGTTCACGAGCAGCGCCGAGCTCTGCGTGAGCGAGCCGCAGGTCTTGTGCAGGCTCATCGTGCAGAGGTCCGCGCCGCACTGCATCGCGCTCTTCGGCAGGTCGTCGTGGAAGTGGAGGTGCGCGCCGTGCGCCTCGTCGACGAGGACGGCGATCTGGCGGCGGTGGCAGTAGGCGACGATCGCCGCGAGGTCGGAGGCCGCGCCGTAGTAGGTCGGGTTCACGACCAGCAGCGCGGCGGCGTCCGGGTGCTCGGAGACGGCCTCCTTCACGGTCTCGAGGGTGAGGCCGTGGGAGATGCCCCAGCGCGCGTCGGTCTCGGGGGCGAGGAACACCGGCACGGCGCCCGTGAGGATCAGGGCGTTGATCGCCGACTTGTGGACGTTGCGCGGCAGCAGGATCTTCGCCCCGGGCGGGCACGCGGCCATGATCATCGCCTGCACGCCGAAGGTCGAGCCGTTCACGAGGAAGAAGCCCTCGTCGGCGCCGTAGAGGTTCGCGAGGAGGCTCTCCGCGTCGCGGATCACGCCGCGGGGGTGGTCCAGCAGGTCGAGCTCGGGCATGGAGTTCTGGTCGAGGGCGAGCCCGCGCTGGGCGAGCGACTCGGAGAAGCGCGTCGGCAGGGCGCCCTTCTTGTGCCCGGGCACGTCGAAGCGCAGGTTCGTCGAGTCCGCGGCCTTCTCGAGCGCGGTGAGCAGCGGGGTCCGCTTCTGGTGGGTGTAGTGCATTCCTGTCCTCCGGACGGCGGCGGCGGGCGCCTAGACCGTGGCGAAGTTGCGGCCGTAGTAGATCTCCTCCATCTCGCGGCGGATGCGCTGCTCGATGCGGCGGCGCTCGCCGGCGTGGATCTTCGCGGAGGTCGTGCCGAACAGGTAGTTGTCGAGGTCGAAGTTCCGGAGCATGCACTTCGTGTGGAAGATGTTCTCCTGGTAGACGTTCACGTCCATCATCTGGTAGGACGTCTGGATCTCGGGCGGCAGGTAGCTCTGGATCGAGTGGATCGGGTGGTCGATGAAGAGCTTCTTGCCCGTGATGTCCCGCGTGAAGCCGCGGACGCGGTAGTCGATCGTCATGATGTCGGCGTCGAAGCTGTGGATCAGGTAGTCGAGGGCGTTCAGCGGGGAGATGCGGCCGCAGGTCGACACGTCGATGTCGATGCGGAACGTGGAGATGCCGAGCACCGGGTGGTACTCGGGGTAGGTGTGCACGGTGATGTGGCTCTTGTCGAGGTGGGCGAGGACGGTGTCGCGCGGGGGCGTGGGGCCGGCGCTCCCGTCGTCGGTCGGCATGGGGCCGTTCGGGCCGAGCTGGCCCTCCTCGCAGATCAGGATCGTGACGGAGGAGCCCTGCGGGTCGTAGTCCTGCTTCGAGATGCTGAGGATCGTCGCGCCGATGATCTCGTTGACGCTCTTCAGGATATCGGTGAGGCGGTCCGCGTTGTACTGCTCGTCGATGTACTCGAGATAGGCGTCGCGGTCCTGGACCGTGCGCGCGTAGGCAAGGTCGTAGAGGTTGAAGCTGAGGGACTTCGTGAGGTTGTTGAAGCCGTGGAGCTTCAGCTTCTGGGGACCCGACGGCGGGATCTTCTCGACCATGACGGCACCTCCGGAGTGTTCTTGCACCCGACTTCACGGGCCACGTCCCGGGTCCGCCGCTCGCTTCCGCGGCGCTCTCCGGGGCCATGGTTTGCAGGAACAGTCAGGCTCCTTGGTGAACCTGTCTTGGGCTCGTCCCGGCCGCCGTCCCCTCGCGGGGAGGGCCGCCGTCTCCCGTGCCTTTACTGTCGACACGCATCATAGCAGAAAGGGGGGCCCGGCTCAAGGAATCGGGGGGAGCCGCCTCCCCCCGCCCGTTTCTAGAACTGGAAGAACCTCACCGCGTTGCGGTAGCTGATGTCCCGGGCGATCGCGCCGACGAGGTCGTAGTCGCGCGGGGCGGACCCCTGCTCGATCCAGCGGCCGAGCAGCCCGCACAGGATGCGGCGGAAGTATTCGTGGCGCGGGTACGACAGGAAGCTGCGGGAGTCGGTGGTCATCCCGATGAAGTTGCCGAGCACGCTCTGCTCGGACAGCGCGGACAGCTGCTCCTCGATGCCCCGCTTGTGGTCGTTGAACCACCAGGCCGAGCCGAACTGGATCTTCCCGGGGATCCCCTCGCCGGGGAAGCAGCCGGTCAGGCAGGCGAGCGCCGCGTTGTCGGACGGGTTCAGGTTGTAGAGGACCGTGCGGGGGAGCTCGCCGGTCGCGTCGAGCGCGGCGAGGAAGCGCGCGGTCGCGGAGATGCCGACGGAGTCGGCGATCGCGTCGAAGCCGGTGTCGGGTCCGAGCACGGGGTACCAGCGGGCGTTCAGGTTGCGGGCGCAGCCGACGTGCAGCTGCATGGCCCAGCCGAGGCGGTGGTACAGCCGGCCGAGCGCCTCCATGACGAAGGAGCGGTAGGACGCCTCCTCCTCCGCGGTGGGCGACATGCCGTCGAGGGCGCGGCGCAGCACGCGGCGGGCCTCGATCGCGGGGACCTTCTCGACGAAGGCCGGCGGGTCCTGCGCGTGGTCGGAGAGGCGGCAGCCGAGGGCTTCGAACCGTTCCGCGGAGGCCGTCAGGGCGGCGAGGAGCGCGTCGAGGTCGGCGACGGGATGGCCCGCGGAGGCGGCGAGGTCGGCGACGGCCTTCCGGAAGCCGGCGTCGCGGATGCGCAGGAAGCGGTCGGGGCGGAAGGTCGGGCGGACGGAGACGTCGGCGCCGGAGACGGCGATCTCCGCGTGCCGGGCGAGGTCGTCGGCGGGATCGTCCGTGGTGCAGACGGTGCGGACGTCGGAGCGGGCCATCAGCGCGCGCGCCGAGAGGCCGGCCGGGCCGAGCCGGGCGTTGCAGGCGTCCCAGACGGCGTCGGCGGTGTCGGGCGAGAGCAGCAGGTCGACGCCGAACGTGCGCGACAGCTCCATGTGCGTCCAGTGGTAGAGGGGGTGGCCGATCAGGCGGGGCATGACCTCGGCGTAGCGGTCGAAGCGGGCGCGGTCGGTCGAGGGCGCGTCCGGGAAGGCGGAGGCGGCGGCGGAGCGGGCGCCCGTGGTCTCCGGCTCGAGGGCGCCGTCGGCGCGCATCATGCGCCACTTGTAGTGGTCGCCGTAGAGCCAGGCCTGCGTCACGTTCTCGAACGTGCGGTCGGCTGCGATCTCGGCCGGGATCAGGTGGCAGTGGAAGTCGCAGATCGGCTCCTTCTCGGCGTACTCATGGTAAAGGCGCACCGCGGAGGGCGTGTCGAGCAGGAAGTCCTCGTGGATGAAGGGGCGGCCGGCAGCAGGCATGGGGCACCTCCCTAGACGCCCGAGAAGGCGGAGAATCCGCCGTCCACGGGCACGACGACGCCGGTGACGAAGCGCGAGGCGTCGGAGCACAGCCAGACCAGGGTCCCCGCGAGGTCGTCGGGCTCGCCGAAGCGGGCCATCGGGGTCTGCGCGAGGATCGTCCTCCCGCGGGCGGTGAGGGCGCCGTCCTCCTTCTTCGTCAGGAGGATGCGGTTCTGCTCGGTGAGGAAGAAGCCGGGGGCGATCGCGTTGACGCGGACCTTGCCGCCGTAGGCGCGCGCGAGGTCGACGGCGAGCCACTGCGTGAAGTTGCTGACGGCGGCCTTCGCCGCGGAGTAGCCCGGGATGCGGGTCAGCGGGCGGAAGGCGTTCATCGAGCTGACGTGGACGAGGACGCCGCCGTCGGGGTTCGCCACGATCGCCCGGCCGAAGACCTGGGCGGGGAGCACCGCGCCGGCCATCAGGTTCAGGTCGACGACCTTGGCGAGCGCCTCGGGGGACAGGTCGAAGAAGCTCTTCGCGTCGTTCGTCGTCGCCTCGGGCAGGTTGCCGCCGACGGCGTTGACGAGGATGTCGATCTTCCCGAAGTCGGCGAGGATCGCGTCGCAGGCGGCCTGGAGCGACTCGCGGGAGGACGCGTCGATGACGTAGGGCCGCGCGGCGTGCGCGTACCCTCCGAGGCATCCGACGTTCTCCTCGGCGTCGGCCCGCTTCCGCGCCCCGAAGGCGAGGTCGGCGCCGGCCGCCATGAGGGCGTGGGCCATCGCGCTTCCGAGGACGCCCGTTCCGCCGAGGATCACGGCGGTCTTTCCGGTCAGGTCGAAGAGCGGCATGGAGAACCCTCCTTCGTTGTTCTTCCAGTGTAGCGCAAGAAACGACCGGCGAGGCCCAGAATGTTGCTTGCCGCGCGGCTTTTCTTGCGATACGCTGAGGGCGTTCGAGGGCCGCCGCGGGCGCGGCGGAACGGAGGGGCGGCGATGGGACGGTTCCAGCGGGAATTCGACTCGCGGCAGTACATGCTGACTGACGACTTCGAGCTCTTCCATTACCGGAGCTCGAAGCTCCTCAACATCGAGTACCACAACCACGACTTCTACGAGCTCTACTTCCTCGTGTCGGGCAAGGTGACCTACTACGTCGAGGGCCGCTCCTACGCGCTCGCCCCGGGCGACATCCTGATCCTGAGCGACCAGGAGATGCACCGGCCGTCGCAGGCCAACGAGGACCCGTACGAGCGCATCGTGGTCTGGATCCGGCCCGCGTACCTGCGCGCGCTCGGGGCGCCGGACTTCCCGCTCACGGCATGCTTCGAGGCGCTGCCGCGCGGCGGCGGCAACCAGCTGCGGATGGACCCGGCGGCGCTGCAGGAATTCCGGGAGAGCCTCGACGACCTCGAGGAGGCGTACGGGAGCGAGGAGCCGGGCTCCGGGCTGCTCCGGTCGGCCTACTTCGTCGAGGTGATGGTCCGCCTGAACCGCGCCTTCCGGGCCGCGCAGGAGGGACGCTCGCCCCTGGACGGCGAGGTCGCGGCGGCGCCGTCGACGCGCACCGCGCGGCTGATCCGGTTCGTGAACGACCACATCGCGGAGGACCTCGGGCTCGACCGGCTCGCCGCGGAGTTCTACGTGAGCAAGTACCACATGCTGCGCGAGTTCCGGCGCCACACCGGCGTCACGATCCACCAGTACGTGCTGACGAAGCGGCTGATCCTCGCGCGGCACCACCTGCGGCGCGGGACGCCCGTCGCCGAGGTGTGCCGCCTGTGCGGCTTCCGCGACCCGTCGAACTTCGCGCGGCTCTACCGCCGCGAGTACGGACTGTCGCCCAAGGAAGAGGCGCTGTCGCTGTAGGCGCTCGCCCGAGGCAACCCCCTATCGCTCTCCGCCCTCCTGGACGTTCCCCGCTCCCGCTCCTACTTCGCGAAGATCTTCCGGTTGTCGACCACCCGCTTCGCCTTGCCCTCGCTGCGCGGCAGCGTGCGGGGCTCGACGAGGCGGACGCGCGCCCAGATGCCGAGCGTCGAGTGGAGGCCGGCCGCGAGGCGGCGCTCGGTCTCCTCGAGGTGCTCGAGGCGGTCCGCGAAGAACGCCGGGGTCATCTCGACGTGGACCTCCATCTGGTCGAGGTTGTCGACGCGGTCGACGTGGATCAGGTAGTGCGGCTCGACCTCGCCGAACGTGAGGAGGACCGACTCGATCTGCGACGGGAACACGTTCACGCCGCGGATGATCAGCATGTCGTCGGAGCGGCCGGTCACCTTCTCCATGCGCGGCGACGTCCGCCCGCAGGCGCACGGGGCCGTGTGCAGGACCGTGAGGTCGCCGGTCCGGTAGCGGAGCAGCGGCAGCGCCTCCTTGGTGACGCAGGAGAAGACGATCTCGCCCTTGCGCCCGGACGGGAGCGGCGCCCCGGTGTGCGGGTCGACGATCTCGGGCACGAAGTGGTCGGCCATCACGTGCATCCCGTGCTTGCGCTCGCAGTCCATCGAGACGCCCGGGCCGACGATCTCCGACAGGCCGTAGATGTCGTACGCGGACAGGCCGAGCTTCTCCTCGATCTGCTCGCGCATGCCCTCGGACCAGGGCTCCGCCCCGAAGATGCCGATGCGCAGCTTCAGGTCCTTCTTCGTGACGCCGTAGGCCTCGAGCTCGCCGGCGAGGTGCAGCGCGTAGGACGGCGTGCAGGCGAGCACGGTCGGCGCGAAGTCGACGAGCAGCTGGATCTGGCGCGCGGTGTTGCCGCCGGAGATCGGGACGACGGCCGCGCCGAGGCGCTCCGCGCCGTAGTGCAGGCCGAGGCCGCCCGTGAAGAGCCCGTAGCCGTAGGCGACGTGGATGACGTCGTCCTTCGTGACGCCGACGTTGGTCAGCGAGCGGGCGATGCATTCCGACCACATCGCGATGTCGTTCGCCGTGTAGCCGACGACGGTCGACTTGCCCGTCGTGCCGGAGGACGCGTGGAGCCGGACGACCTGGGACATCGGCACGGCGAAGGTGCCGAACGGATAGTGGTCGCGCAGGTCGGACTTCAGGGTGAACGGCAGCTTCGGGAGGTCGTCGATGCCGCGGATGTCCCCGGGGAGCAGTCCCGCCGCCTTCATCCGCGCCGCGTAGAACGGCACGTTCGCGTAGACGCGCTCCACCGCGGCGACGAGCCGCTCGCCCTGCAGCGCATGGAGCTTCTCGACGGGCATGCATTCGATCTCGGGGTTCCAGTACCGGGTCATGGTCCTCTCCTTCTCGTTGCCGTGGGCTTTCATGTTGTCGTGGGTCTTCTCGATTTCGCGCTCTAGCGTACGAAAGCGATGCGCGTCCGCCCCCGCCGTTGCCGCGGGAGCGCTACAGGATCGCCAGCATGCCTTCGGCGATGGCGAAGTGCCCGGCCCATCCGGGGTGCACGCGGTCGGGGGCGAGCTCGTACGTGGGGACGTGGGCGAGGATGCGGTCGAACGCGGCCTGGGTGTCGAAGCAGCGCAGGCCGAACCGCTCCGCGGTGCGGCGCAGGATCTCTCCGAATTCGTCGGACGCGGCGCGGAGGCCGTCGTTCCGGTCGGGCTCGAGGAAGAACGGCATCGCGAGGGCCATCGACTTCACGGCGGGGAGCGTGGTGCGCACGAGCCGGTCGAGGTTCTCCGCGAACTCCGCGGGGCCGACCTGGGCCTCGCGCTGGTAGGGGCGGTGGAACGCCCGGGCGCAGTCGTTGATGCCGATCATCATCACGACGTGGTCCGGCGCGAGGTCGAGGACGTCCTCCTGCCAGCGCGCGAGCAGGTCGCGCGTCGAGTCGCCGGAGACGCCCATGTTGACGGTGCGGATGCGCAGGTCGGGCCGGCGCGTCTGGAGAATCGCGTCGACGAGGTGCACGTAGCCCTTGCCGAGGGAGCCGGGGCTGCCTTCCCCGTAGCGGCGGGCGCGCTCGCAGTCGGTGATCGAGTCGCCGACGAAGAGGAGCTTGCCGCCGTGCGCGAGCGAGAGGCCGGCGGCCGAATCGGGCTCGACGCCGCCGAAGGCCTCGTAGACCGCCGCCGCGAGGGCCTCGTGGCCGACGAGGCTGGGGTGCACGCGGTCGAACGCGAAGAAGACGGGGTGGAAGTGCGACAGCAGCCGGTCGACGGCGGCCTGCGCGTCGACGCAGGCGAGGCCGTGGCGGCGCGCGGCGTCCTTGACGAGATCGCCCAGGCGGTCCATCGCGGCGCGCATCGGGTCGTCGCGGCGTGCGTCGAGATAGAAGGGCGCGATGAGCACGAGCTCCTTCACGGCGGGCTTCGTGCGCAGGATCAGCTCCTCGAGGTTCGCGGCGTATTCCGCGTCGCTCACATGCGTCTCGTCCTGCAGCGCGCGGTCGAAGCGGCGCCAGGCGTCGTTCGCGCCGACCTGCAGGACGACGCGGTCGGGCGAAAGGTCCAGCACGTCGCGCTGCCAGCGGCCGAGGAGGTCCCGGGAGGTCTGCCCCTTGTCGCCCATGTTCACGACGCGGACCCGCAGCGCGGGATGGCGGGCCTTCAGGCGCGCGTCGAACAGCGCGACGTACCCGTCGCCGAGGGCGCCGGGCGCGCCTTCCCCGACCGGGTACGACCGGCCGGCGCTCGTGATCGAGTCGCCGGCGAACAGGACCTTCTCGCCCTTGCGGATCCTCATGCGCCGGCTCTCTCCTCGCGCAGCAGGTCGATGGCGTGCGCGTACCCGATGACCTCCTGCCCGTTCTCGAGGTAGAACCGGTAGGTGGTCGCGTCCATCACGATCTCGAAGTTCTCGCCGTAGTCGGCGGAGATGCCGAGGATGCCCGGGAGCGGGAACGTCTGGACGAGCGGCTTCCCGTCCGCCGTGCCCTCGAAGCGCAGGCCGCCGCGGTCGAGGCGGATGCGCCCCTCGCCGGCGTCGCGGAAGGGCTGCTCGAGGTCGGAGATGCGCAGGCGCACGCGGCTCTCCATCGCGAAGTCCGGGGCGGCGCACACGCGGGCCATCTCGGCGCGCTGCCACGCGTTCCAGGCCGCGGCGTCCTCGAAGACGACGCAGTCCGGGTCCTTCGGGGCGAGCAGGCCGTAGACGTCCATGACGGCCTCGTTCCCGCAGGCGCTGCAGGCCAGCCGGTCGCCCTTCGAGCGCATCGCGAGGTCCGCGCGGCAGCGAGGGCACTTGTGGAGGATCGTGTCGAGCCCCTCGGCGGGGCGCTTCGAGCGGAAGGGGATGCGGACGGCGCGCTGCCAGTCGTACTCGTTGTGGTGGATCGCCCCTTCGAGCGTCGCGCGGACCTCCTCGACGGACGACCCCTTCACCTGCTCGGCGGACAGGAGCACGCGGGTCTCGACGAGGACGCGGCCGCGGCGGTCGCCCGAGGCGGACCAGCGCGGGCGCGAAAGATAGGCGCCCCGGGCCATGCAGGTGACGACGGGCATGCCGGCCTTCTTGACGAGCTTCGCGAGGGCGTCGCGCACCGGGGCCGTCGCGCCGTCGGCCGAGCGGGTGCCTTCGGGGAAGATGCCGAGGACGCCCTTCAGGGAGATCACGCGCAGCATCGCTTTCAGGGCGCGCGGGTCGGACCGGAACTGGATCTTCGGCACCGCCCCGATGGCCCGGAGCGCCCAGCCGACGACCGGGTGGCGGAAGAAGAGGTTCGAGGTCAGGAAGCTCAGGCGGAAGGGGTGGAGCGCGCGGGCCATGTGGAACGGGTCCCACGTCGAGGGGTGGTTGCCGATCACGAGGAACGGCGGCTCGAGACGGCGGACCGCGGGGTCCCGCTTGTAGGTCGTGTTGTAGTGGAGCTGGATGTAGGGGAAGATCACGGCCTCCGCCGCCGCGTACAGGACCGGGTTCGGCAGATGCAGCGCATGCTCCTTCGCCATTCCCATTCCCTCCTTCGCCGCCGGATTCGCGGATTCCCGGAATCCGCGCTACAATGCATAGTAGCACTTATAGCACCCCGGAGGCCGTCTTGTCATCGTCCGGACTCCTCTGGAATGTCCAGGAGGGACCGCCATGCTCCGTCGCGCTGCGATCGCCGCCTTCGCCGCCTTCGTCCTCGCCTTCGCGCTGCCGCTCGCCGGCTGCCTCCCCGTCGCGACGTCGACGCCGTCCCCGACCGCGGGCGCGACCGCGACGCCGACCGGAGAGCCGACGGCCGTGCCGCCGACGCCGTGGGACCAGGATCCGACGATCACCTTCGGACCGACGCTTCCCGGCAGCCTCGAGGACACCCTGTCGAAGTACTTCGCCGCGCTGCCCGACACGAAGCTGTCGAGCGGCGCCGATGCGTTCTCCGAATACCGCGCCAAGCTGTATCCGCTGCCGGAGGGCGCGAACCTGGACGCCGTCTTCGGGGCCTATTCGCAGTTCGTCTGGCGGCTCGCCTTCGGCCTCATGGAGGACTTCGGCGCGCTCGACACCCGCTGGAAGAACGACAAGGCCGCCTTCCTGCAGGACCTGACCGCGGCCGGGCTCCAGGCCGTCGAGGTCGAAGGCTCCTTCGTCCTGCAGCCCGATTACCAGGCGATCTACGCGCAGCTGTCGCCCGTGCTGTCGCCGCTCGCGCAGCAGTACTGCCTCATGATGGTCATCCAGGAGGACAACCCGCCGACGTCCGGCTTCGAGGTGCAGTACCTGAACGTGCCCCTCTCGTCGCTGTGCAACATGCTCGCCGACTGGGATGCTTTGTGCGACCCGATGAACGGCGCGTCCTACCCGATCCTCGAGCCCGGCGCGAAGTACACTGGGCATTACGACGCCCAGGAGATCCGCCGCCGCCTGCGCATCTACCTGCTGTCCGACGACACGTATGCCAACGAGCCGATGTTCGACGCCTCCGACGTGCTGACCCAGCCGTTCCGCGACGCCCTCGACTACTACCTCGCGACCAGCCCCGACGCCTCCACCGCGCAGATCATCCGCGACTACAAGAAGGCCCTCGAGGCCCAGGGGTGGAAGCGCAACGCCGAGGCGACCGCCGTCCTCACGGCCAACGACCTGCCGTACATGTCGAGCCTCTCCGGCGGCGGCTGACCACGCGCCCCCCGCCCTTCCCGAAGTCCCCGGCCGCCCCTGTGGTACAATGGGGAACGGTCCGCACCCCGTCCGATCCGCAGCGACAGGAGGTACCCCCGCGTCGTGACCGAACCGGTGAAGCCGCTCCTCGACGAGGCTCCTGCCTCCGTCTCCGCCGATTCCCCTTCCGCGGAACCGCGGCCCGAGGTCGACCCCTCCGGCATCGGCATCGTCGTCAAGGCCTTCCGGCACCCCGGACGGGTCCGTCTCTGGAACCGGGACTTCGTCCTGCTCTGGCAGGGCCAGCTCGTCTCCGAGCTCGGCAACGTCGCCTTCAACATCGCCCTCGGCTTCTGGGTGCTCGCCGCGACCGGCTCCACCGCCAAGATGGGCCTGGTGCTCGCGGTCTTCGCCCTCCCCTGGCTGTTCGTCTCCCCGTTCGCCGGCGTGCTCACCGACCGCTCGAACCGCAAGGGGATCCTGATCCTCACCGACCTGATCCGCGGCGTCGCGCTCGTCGCGATGGCCGTGCTGATCCTCACCGACATCTTCCCGTTCTGGGCGATCATCCCGATCGGCCTCGTGGTCGGCACGTGCGGCGCGTTCTTCAACCCCGCGATCAACTCGGCGGTCCCCGACATCGTGCCGCCGCGCCAGCTCGTGCGCGCGAACTCGCTGCGCAGCCTCACCACGAACTTCGTCAGCATGCTCGGCACCGCGATCGGCGGCACGCTGTACAGCCTGATCGGCGCGCCGATCCTGTTCCTCGTGGACGGGGCCTCCTTCCTCGTCTCGAGCCTCGCGACCGTCTTCATCCGCATCCCCAAGGTCGAGCGCTCCCGCCACAAGATGGAGCTGACCTACTTCGAGGACCTGAAGGACGGCTTCCGCTTCATGCGGCGGTTCGGCGGCATCCGCTTCATCCTCTTCGAGGCCGTCGCGCTGAACTTCTTCATGACGATCGGCTCGATCCTCCTGACCCCGTTCTTCATGCAGATGAACGCGTCCGGCGAGGCCAACAAGGACTGGATCCTGCTGCAGCAGAGCGAGCTCGGGCAGCAGCTCCTGCGCGACCTGTCGGGCAGCGCCGCGATGCTCTACGGCTTCGCCGTGGGCGCCTACGTGCTCGGGAACTTCCTCGGCGCCGGCGTCACCGCGATCGCCCAGATCCGCCCGCGGCAGCGCGCGCTGGTCGTCGCCGTGACGGGCCTGATCGGCTGCTTCTGCATGATCGCCGTCGGGCAGATGCGGTCCTTCTTCCCCGTCCTCGGCCTCATGGCCCTCGCGGGCGTCTGCGTCGCGATCGCCCTCACGATCCTCAATACCGTGCTGCAGACCGGCGTGCCGCAGGACATGCGCGGCAAGATGTTCGGGCTGATGGCCGCCTTCATCGGCGCCTCCACCCCGCTCGCGATGGGCGTCGGCGGCGTCGTGGGCGACCCGCACGTGCTCGGCCCGGGCCTCGCGATCTCCCTCGCGTTCGTGATCGCCTTCTTCGTCAGCCTTCCGCTCGCGTTCGCCAAGGACGTGCACGCGATGGTGAACTTCGACCCCACCACCCAGCACCTCGAGGACATCCTCAGGGAGCGCCCGGTCCGGGCGCCCAGGACGCCCGAGGCCTGAATCCGGAGGTTCCAGCATGGCCCGCTACTGCTTCTACTGCGGACGGGAGCTCGCTCCCGACGAGAAGTGCGATTGCCGCACGCGCGGCGCAGGGGCGGGCGCAGGCTCCGCGAAGCCCGGCGCCTCTACCAACGCGAAGAAGGCGGCGCCCCCGCCGCCTCCCCCGCCCCGCCCGAAGCCCCCGAAGCCGCCCAAGCGCCCGCGCGCGCCCGGCTCGGCCGGCCTCTTCTGGAAGGCCCGCGGGTCCGAAGCCGTCGCCTTCCTGACCCGTCCGGCGCAGACGATCCGCCGGGTCGCCTCCGGCGCCTCCGGGACTGCGACCGCGGCCTACCTGCTCCTCTCGGCGGCCGTCGCCGCCGGATCCGCGGCGGCTCTCGCGGGCCGCGCGTCGGCGCAGGGCTTCCTCGCGTTCCTGCTCACCGGCGGGATCTCCTGGGTCGGGGCCGGCGCGGACCTCGCGAAGCCGGGCCTGTTGCTCGTCCCGGTCGTCTTCGCGGCCGTCCTCGCGCAGTACCTCGTGCTCGCCGGCCTCTTCGCGCTCGCCCTGCGCTTCCTGCTGCGCACGCCGACGCCGTACGTCCGGGTCCTCTCGGCCGGCGCGCCCGCGGCGTTCTACATGAGCGTCCTCACGCTGCTCGCCCTGCTGTCCTCGCTGGGCGCGGCGATGCCGGCGACGCACCTGCTGCTCGCGGGCGCCGTCCTCGGATACCTCGCCTGGTTCCTCGGCCTCTCCTCCGTCACCGGACAGGGCGAGGACCGGACCTTCTCCCTGATGCTGTTCGTGCTGTTCCTGTTCGCCGCGCTGATGGCCGCGGTCGCGGGCGCCCTGCCCGCGGCGTTCCCCGCGTCGGCGCTGCCATCCGGGACGGGCAGAGCGTATTAGTCCGCCGCACCTGACGAAGAGGACGGCTTCCTAGCCCTTCCGCGCGGAACCGGGGACCTCTCCCCAGTACCACTGCGCGTGCCCGCCGCCGTCGATCGTCCGGAACCCGGGGAACGCTTCCTCGAATTGCGGCCGGATCTCCCGGAGATAGTCGAAGTAATGCCCGCCTTCCGCCGCCTCGACGAGGTCGACGAGACGGGAGCGGCGCATGCCGTAGTCGTAGAGCAGGACCGCACGCCGGGCGACCCGGCGCATCTCGGCGAGCAGCCGCGCCCGCGGCTCCCGGGCCATCCCGTGCGAGACGAAGGCGGCGACGACGACGTCGAAGGACGCGTCCGGAAAGGGCAGCGGACCCGTCGCGTCCGCGTGCGACAGCGGGACGCCCAGTCCCTTCGTCCTGCGCCGCGCGACGGCGAGCATCCGGCGCGAGACGTCGACGCCCGACGCGGCGAACCCCTCGTCGGCGAACGCGGCGCACAGCGCCCCGGTCCCGCAGCCCACGTCGAGGATTTCGGGGCGTCCCTCCAGCGCGCCGGCCGCAAGGAGCCGGGCGATCTCGCGGCGGTAGTGCCGGCGCTGGTGGCCGAAGGCCAGGCCGTAGACGGGCGCGATCCAGTCGAAGACGGACACGGTCAGTACCGCCTCACCGCGCGCATGACGTCGTTCGCGGTCGCGACGTCCGGCACGTCCGTGACGTTGTAGAGGACGTTGCGCGTCAGCGTGCCCGCCTCGAGGCCGGCGACGAATGCGCCGAAGGGGATCGCGACGTAGACGGGGACGTCCCCGCGCCGCGGCGACAGCTCCGCGAGCCGCTTCCACGTCGGCGGGTTGAACGGCTCGTCCGCGAGGGCGATCATCCGCACGCCGCGCAGGGTCGAGACCGCTTCGAGCAGGTGGTGCCCGTTGCTGTGCAGGTGGACGATGCCGCCGTCGAAGCGGTCGAAGATGCGCTCGACCGGCTCCCGTCCCCATTCCTCGAAGGTCGCAGGCGACGTCAGGTGGAACGGGTCGACGCTCTCGCCGAGGCTGCGCCCCGGGAGCCACTGCGCGAGGTTGCTGCACGTGCCGCCCTCGTAGAGGCCGACGACGTCGAAGAAGTGCCGGTGGATGCGCTCGTTCAGGCGGTGCGCGAAGGCGAGGACCTCCCGGACCTCGTCCGGGTCGTCGGCGAGGTCGAGGTAGGCCTTCGTCGCCCCCCGGATCTCGACGAGGAAGTTCATCCCGTTGATGAGCGTGAAGTGGCTGATGCCGAAACGGCCGGCCGCGCCCGCGGCGAACAGGCGGAGCTGCTCGTCGTAGCGCCGCCACCAGAGCCCGTCCTCGTCGATGGCGAAGCCGCGCGCCTCGCGCAGGTCCTCGACGAACGGCAGGGTCATCGACGACACCCAGCCCCAGCCCGGATCGTTCAGGAAGCGCACGTCCTTCGCGCCGATGAGCGCCGTGTACAGGCCCTGGTCGAGCTCGGTGAGATAGGCGCAGGGGATTCCGTCGTCCTCGAGGTCGGTCGATGCCGAGCAGACCTCGTCCCAGAAGGCGAGGCGCTGGCGCAGGTCCGGATACGGCACGGGGCCCGGCTTCGTCTCCGCCGCATAGCGGGCGAGGGCGGGCACGGGCGGGTTCATCCGCGCGAGGATGCGGTCCGTCGACCGGCGGGCGTGGAAGTCGGACAGGCGGGCCAGGACCTCGCGGGCGTTGCGCTTGAAGAGCATGGCGGCGTCCCCCGTCGGGGCGGCCGTGCGCGGCGCCCCTCGGCTCCACGGTACCAGACCGCGAGGCGCGGCGGTATGGACGGAGATGAGAAAGAGGACCGGACCGCGTCGCCGCGGTCCGGTCCTCTCGTGCTTTCGCCCCGCTCGGTGCGGGACCGGCGGCTCGGCCGTCCGTCTAGCCGGCCGTCGCCTCGCCGGCGGCGCGCGCGTCCGTCGACGCGGCCTCCGGTTCCTTTCTGCAAAGGACCAGCTTCCCGTCCGCGACGTCCGCGAGGGCGGTGTCGCCCGGCTTCAGGTTCCCGTCGAGCATCTCCTCGGTGAGGCGGTCCTCGACGAGCGTCTGGATCGTGCGGCGCAGCGGCCGCGCGCCGTAGTGCGGGTCGAAGTCCTTCGACGCGAGGTAGGTCCGCGCCGCGTCGGTCAGCTCGATCGCCACGCCGCTCGCCTCGATGCGCTTCTGCAGGGCCTTCACCATGAGGTCGACGATCTGCTTCATCGCCTCGAGGTCCAGCATCTGGAAGAAGATGATCTCGTCGACGCGGTTGACGAACTCGGGGTTGAAGGTGCGCTTCACTTCCTCGAGGACCATGTCGCGCGCCTCGGCGTAGGTCTTGCCGCCGTAGAGCCGCTCGTCCTCCGGCTTCGGGCCCGCCTCGCCGTTCGGCGCCGAGAACCCGATGCGCCGGCCGGCCGCCGTCGTGAGCAGGCGCGCGCCGATGTTCGAGGTCATGATCACGATCGTGTTGCGGAAGTCCACGGTGCGGCCCTGGCCGTCGGTCAGGCGGCCGTCCTCGAGGATCTGCAGCATCGCGTTGTACACGTCCGGGTGCGCCTTCTCGATCTCGTCGAAGAGCACGACCGAGTACGGGCGCCGACGCACCTTCTCGGTGAGCTGGCCGCCCTCCTCGTAGCCGACGTAGCCCGGCGGCGAGCCGATCAGCTTGCTCACGTCGAACTTCTCCATGAACTCCGACATGTCGAGCCGCACGAGCGCCTTCTCGTCGCCGAACATCACCTCGGCGAGCGCCCGCGCCAGCTCGGTCTTGCCGACGCCGGTGGTACCGAGGAAGATGAACGAGCCGCTCGGCCGCTTCGGGTCCTTGAGGCCGAGACGGCCCCGGCGGATGGCCTTCGCGACCGCGCGCACGGCCTCGTCCTGGCCGATCACGCGCTTGTGGAGGTCGCCCTCGAGGTTGCGCAGGCGCTCCTGCTCGTCCTCGTTGAGCTTGCGCACGGGGATGCCGGTCCACATCGCGACGATCGCCGCGATGTCGTCCTCGGTCAGCGCGTTGCTGCGCGATTCGGTCTTCTTCGCCCAGGCGTCCCTGGCGGCGCCGAGCGTCTCGGTCCACTTCGCCTCCTCTTCCTTCAGGCGCGACGCGCTCTCGAAGTCCTCGCGCTCGACGGCGGCCTTCTTCTCGCGGGCGATGGCGGCGACGCGCTCCTCGGCGTCGCGGATCTCCTCCGGGGCCATGAACGACTTCATGCGGAGGCGCGAGGCGGCCTCGTCGATCAGGTCGATCGCCTTGTCGGGCAGGAACCGGTCGGCGATGTAGCGCGTCGACAGCGTCACGGCCGCGCGGATCGCCTCGTCGGGGATGCGCACGGCGTGGTGCGCCTCGTACTTGTCGCGGATGCCCTGCAGGATGAGGACCGTGTCCTCCGGCGTGGGCTCGGCGACCTGCACCGGCTGGAACCGGCGCTCGAGCGCGGCGTCCTTCTCGATGTGCTTGCGGTACTCGTCGAGCGTCGTCGCGCCGATGATCTGCAGCTCGCCGCGCGCGAGCAGCGGCTTCAGGATGTTGGCGGCGTCCATGGCGCCTTCGGCGTTGCCGGCGCCGATCAGCGTGTGCAGCTCGTCGATGAACAGGATCGTGCGGCCCGACTTCATGGCCTCGTTGAGGCCCTTCTTCAGCCGCTCCTCGAACTCGCCGCGGTACTTCGACCCGGCGACCATGCCGGCCAGGTCGAGCTGGACGATGCGCCGCCCCTTGATCGGCTCGGGCACGTCGTCGGCGGCGATCTTCTGGGCGAGCCCCTCGGCGATCGCGGTCTTGCCGACGCCCGGCTCGCCGATCAGGCACGGGTTGTTCTTCGTGCGGCGGCACAGGATCTGCATCAGGCGCTCGATCTCCGTCTCGCGGCCGATGATCGGGTCGAACTTCCCGTCCCGGGCCATCTGGGTGAGGTCGCGGCTGAACTTGTCGAGGTTCGGCGTGTCGGACTTCCCGCCCTTGCCTCCGCCGGGCGCGCTGGGCTTCCCGCCCTCGCCCTTCATCTCGGCGAGGCCGCGGTTGATCTCACGGATCGTCTCGTCCTCGCTCTTGTCGTCGGACGAGCCGTCGCCGCCCTCTTCCTCGCCGCCTTCCTCTTCCCCGCCGCCTTCGCCTTCGTCCTTCCGGCCGGTCGGCTTCGCGGCGCTCGCCTGGCCGTAGGCCCGGCGGATGTCGACGCCCAGGTTCGCGAGGATGCGCAGCGCGACGGACTCGCCTTCGCGCAGGAGACCCATGAGCAGGTGCTCGGGCTCGAGGTAGTCGATGCCGGATTTCTGCGCCTCGTACACGGCGATCTCGACCAGCCGCTTGGTGCGCGGCGTGAATTTCGACAGGATCGCGTTGATGTCGACCTCGCCCTCCTCGGAGGCGGACGCCTCCTCGGCGTCGGAGCCGTCGCCGCCCCCGGACGGGCCCGGCCCCATCGCGGCGCGGACCTTGCCGGCGTCCACGCCCTGGGAAGCCAGCGCCTCGTAGGCGGCGCCCTCCCCTTCCTCGAGGATCCCGAGCAGCAGGTGCTCGGTCCCGATGTAGGATTGGCCGAAGCCGGCCGCCGCGTTCTTCGCGCGGAGCAGGACGTTGGCGGAGCGTTCGGTGAACTTCATGAACATGGCCCGGGATCTCCTTTCGTTGCGACCGCTTCGGTCACAGGCAGCCGCGGATGCTGGCCGCGCGCGCCGCGTCGCGCTCGTCGGGGGTCATCGCCCGCCCGACGGTCTTCTGCAGGGTCGCCGGTCCGACCCCGAGGGTCAGCCGGTTGAGGGTCTCGACGCGGATGTCGCGCAGGATGCCGAGCGACACGCCGAGCCGCAGGTCCGACAGGAGCTGCAGCGCCTCCTCCGAGGAGATGCGCCGCGCGTGCTTCAGGACGCCGTAGGCGCGGTGCACGCGGTCCTCGAGGGTCAGCGGCTGCAGGCGGTACAGCTCCTTGCGGACGCCGCGCTCCTGCTCGAGCCCCTGGCCGACGAGCCGCTTGAGATCCGCGATCGTCTCCTCCTCGCTCACGCCCAGCGTGATCTGGTTCGAGACCTGGTAGATCGCGCCCGTCGCCTCGCTCCCTTCGCCGTAGAGGCCGCGGACCGTGAAGCCGATCTTCCGCAGGCCCTCCACGAGCGCGTTGACGTAGCCGGTCATCGTGAGGCCCGGGAGGTGGACCATCACCGAGGCGCGCATGCCCGTGCCGGTGTTCGTCGGGCAGGCCGTGCTGTAGCCGAACTGCGGGTGGAAGCCCACGGCGAGCTTCTCCTCGAGGAGGCGCGCCAGCCGCAGGGCGTCGGCGTAGGTCTCGTCGAGCGCGAGGCCGGCGCGCATCGCTTGGATGCGGATGTGGTCCTCCTCGTTGACCATCATCGAGATCGATTCGTCGCGGTTGACGAGGGTCCGGCGCCCGGCGCCGCCGGACGCGAACTCCCGGCTCACGAGGTGCTTCTCGACGAGGGCGACGCGGTCGACCTCGGGCATCGCGTCCATCTCGAGGGACGCGAACTCGCGCCGCAGGCCGGCGCCGCCGCTGAAGAGGGCCTCCTCGACCTTGTCCGCGACCTGGCGGGCCGCGGCCTCGTTCAGCTTGTGCGGGAAGGGGAACTCGACCAGGTTCCGCGCGAGGCGGATGCGGCTCGAGAGGACGACGTCGGATTCGGGGCCGGTGCCTTCGTACCAGTTCATCCCGCGTTCCCTCCCTTCCCCTGCTCCTCCAGCTCGCGGATGCGGTCGCGCAGGCGCGCGGCCTTCTCGTAGTCTTCGGCCTGGACGGCTTCGGCCTGCGCGCGGCGGAGGCGCAGGATCTCGGTCTCCTCCGGCGCGGGAGGCACGGGCGGCGCGGGCGGCGCGGTCGGTGCGGCCGACGCCGGTTGTGCGGCGGCCGACGGCGGCGTCGGCGCAGGCTTC